>DWZS01000080.1 GCA_019117445.1 Candidatus Limosilactobacillus excrementigallinarum
GACATATGTCCGAAATTCATCAGAGTCCGCTCGTACCTGTTTTAAGTTTTTGCGGTAAAGTTCTTGGTTATAGACGTAAGTATTAGTTGTAGTTTGTGCATTCGAATCTGTTGCAATTTGAGCATTAAAACGAGCAACCTCAGTTCCGTTAATTGTTGAGTGTCCTACCAATGTGATGTTCTTTTCTTTGGTTAAAGCCATAATTATTTACCTTCCTTTTTGTTGTTCTTAAGAGTGTCATTCTCTTGCTTGAGTTGATTGTTTTCTTGACGTAATTGGTCAACTTGTGTTTCAAGAATTGCGTTGTTATATTCCTGCACAGCTAACTTATTAATTAGCTTTTGTGCTACTTGGTTCATATCTGTATTATTGTTCATTAATAATCTTCTCCAATTTTTCTACTTTATCTTTTAATTTCTTAATTACTGGAATTAATGCCGGTGCAATTCGTTCATATTGGATACCTTCAATTTCACCATCAACATTACGAGAAACCAGTAAGTCTAATCCTGCATCAGCCAAGTCTTCGGCAATCATACCAAAATATTTATTTGGTTTAATATGCCGTTTGCCAGCTTCATACCGCTCTTTTTGTCCCTTATCAATCCAAGTTGCTACAGGCAAATTTAAAAGCCGTTCCCCATAATCGGTAGAATGGCTTCGCTTAATATTTGTCTTATATTTAGAAGCTGATGTTGAACGGAGTAAGGCTCCATCGTTAGCAACTAATAGATTAGGAGCATCACCAGTAGTGTGACGATATGCAGATATTATATGAACAAAATCTCCGTCCATTACAATCCGATTACCACTTTCTCCGGTTGTATTTGAGCCTACCCAAATATGTGCACGGTTCTTAAAGCCCATTGATCCAGTGTCAAATTGAGATCCGCCAACAACAGATGTAACACCTGCACCATTGATAGTCGTACTACCACTACTATCAACTTCCACAGCAGCTCCAGTTGAAGTACTATCGATGATTGAACCATTAGCAAAGGCACCATTGTAATTTGACGTTTCTAACGATACCCCATTTTTAGAATACATTTGAATACCGGTTGAACCGTTTTTCCATCCAAATGGAGATCGGCGTATTCCACCATAAGTCGGGTTACTAAACCAGCTATTAATTGGCCCATCATTCAGGAACATTTCGCCATTGCTATAATAAACACCAGCTCCATTCATGTCAGTTACACTCATAATTCCAGTATCAACATTAATATTTAACGTTCCTAAAATTGATGTGATTTTTCCATGTTGAAATAGAATTTCACCGGTATTTAAATTAATCTTCAAATTCTGACCATTAATTGTCCCAGTAGTAATATTATTCGCATTCAGATTAATAATATTTACATTCGCCGCATTCAACGTTCCTGTGGTAATCTTATCAGCATTTAATTCCGTAATTGCAGCGCTTGGGATAAATGCATTACCAGAAAAAATAGTTGAACTGGCGTCCATGTAGATTTTGTCATTTTGGATTAAAGTGGTGCCGGCTGACATGTTGATTTGAGCGAGAGTATCGTTTTTCTTTACAATCACGTTGGTAAAACGAGTAAAACCAAAGTTATCAAACTTTTGAATCGAAGCCCAAATTTTTGCCGTAACTGCATTATCAGGAACCGTGATTGAACCCAATGATTGTCGACATTCCCGTGCACCAATCCGTGAACCGCTTAACCATTGGTCACTGCCATCTTTCATCTTGAAGTGGAGACCAAGAACGAAATCAACATCATTCTGATTATTAGCAAATACACTTGTGTAATACCTGTCCCCAGGAACAACCGTAAATTCTTTGCCGTAGTAACCATCACGAGTAAATAACACACCACAATACTTTGTCGGTATTTCCGGCCAGTTACTTTCTACATGAACGTTATCTGTCCAACCATCATGATTATCAAATGTTGGATTGCGACAGATGTTAGATAAGTCACCAGCTGTCCCGAGCATTAAATTAATATTATTGGCTTGAGTCGTAATTTGGCCCTGCAATCCATTAACTTTATCAGTTACTTCACCTCTGAGTGTCGTAGCTGTTTGATTAATTTGAGATTGAAGGTCCCCGTAATTACCTGAAACAGTAGATTGTAAACCATTTATTGTTGCGTTTAGCTCAGTGAATGCTTGATCAGTATCTTCTGGTGCTGGCGACCATGGAGTAGCAGCCAATCCATACTCAAGCTTAATGTTTTTGATGTTTATTTTATCGCCAGCATTTTTAAACTGGATAGAAAATGCACTATTTGGACCGTTCCATTTCCAATTTTCTATTTTATATCGTTTGAATGTATTACCAGTAATCGTAACTTTTAGCGCTGCTTGAAATGGTCCCACAAATAATTGCACATCTTTATTTCTTGAATCATCTGGCACTTCTGCGTCAAAAGAAACTGATAACATTTTTCCTTTAGTGTCCTCAGTTGGATTGCGTATTATACGTTGGTTGCCATTGACTGATCTTACAGCCAAATAATTATCAAATGGATATACTGATGTGCCATCAACTGACCACCCACTATGCATGTTTTTGCTATTGGTAAGGAGATTAACTCCACCGCCATTTAAATTACTTATTTTGATATTAAAACTATTAGCATTAGCAGTAATTTGATTTTGTAAACCATTTACTTTATCCGTAATCTCATTTCTAGTAGTTTTGCTTGTCTGAGTAATTTGATTAGTTAATGTACTATAGTGACTTGAGACTGTAGACTGCAGCCCCT
>DWZS01000081.1 GCA_019117445.1 Candidatus Limosilactobacillus excrementigallinarum
AATTTGAATTTGGTAAGTTGTCGAAGCGATAACTCATTGCCGCCGTGACAACGATAATTAATATACCAGTGACCCTAGTTAATTGTCAACAAAACTTCGTAAACTTTTTCAACTTTTTTCTAAAGCTGTACAATTTTGACTTGCGATTATAAATTAAACCGCTAAACACGAATGAAAATATCATCTAAAGAAAGAATGGATCATAACTATTTTTGCACAATCTATGTTACGAAGAATTTACTTTTATTAAAATTATCACCTAATTCTTCACATTACTATTTGGTACTGATAGAATTTACAACGAATTAAAATATAAAGGAGAAAATAATGGGATTCCTAATAAATTTTATTTTACATATCGATACACATATCATTCAAATCGTTAATACATTTGGTAATTGGTCTTACATATTGCTTTTTCTAGTGATCTTTATTGAAACGGGTGCAGTAATTTTACCTTTTCTCCCCGGTGACTCACTTTTATTTGCTGCAGCGGCACTCTCCGCAAATCCACAGTATCACCTCAGCATTGAAATCTTCACTCTAGCTTTTCTAATTGCTTGTATCAGTGGTGACTCTCTCAACTTTTTCATTGGTCGTCGCCTTTCTAAAACCTTATCCAAACACAAATGGTTTAACAAACTAATAGACCAAAAGAGCCTTCACAAAACTGAAAGATTCTTTGAACGCCATGGTGCTCCCGCTATTATTCTTGCCCGCTATATGCCAATCATTAGAACATTTGCTCCGTTCGCAGCTGCCGGATCTGGCTTTCCTTATCACCGGTTCATAAAATACAATCTTATCGCTTGTTTCTCATGGGTCTTCATCTGTTGCGGCGCAGGTTATTTCTTTGGTAACCTCCCCTTCGTTCAAGAACACTTCTCACTAATCATCATTGCAATCATTGTGGTAACCTTGATCCCTGCTGTTGTTGGTGCAATTAAATCTAAACTAGCTCCGACGGAAGAAGAAATTGATTAGCAGCTTAGTGATCCAAATAATAACTAATATTAAAAATAAGGTTAAAGCTAACCAAACTAACAAATAATGTATAAAGTAATTCTCTGTCAAAATTAAAATTATTGGGTCTGCTTTCGGATCAAACACCCAATCATTATTTTGAAAAACAACTTCATGAAAATACAAAAAGCTATCCTGAAAACTAGCTAAAAATAAACACGTTAAAACACTAATTAAAATTAAGGCTTGTTTAAAAAGAGGTACCAGTCGCCACAACTGGTACCTCTTTTTTTCATAATGGAAAAAAGTAATAAACAACAATCCACAAAGCATTGTTAACAATTCTCCAGCTTGTGTCAAACAATGAACATCCGCAAAGTGTTGAATCGCCGACTGTGACATCGGTACTTGATTAAACTTAAACTTCTTCCTTGTAAAACTCATTAAGAAAATAACTAGCCGATAATAATCAACCATTACTTCTTGTGAATCTATCCCCACAAAGTTCCTCGGAATTTTTAAAAAATCCCCTGAACATACTAACGTGGTATAAAAACTAATCCCAATTGATGTAATAATTCCTGAACTAACTGTTATAACTGCTAAAAGACTATTTTTTATTTCATTCCATTTTCCATTCATCAAGCGAATCGACCTCATAAGTTGGCTTAATTCTTTGCTCACTGACTTCTTTTTTGGTTGATAAACCAGTATAGACGAGTAACGTGTCCATTCCAACATTAATTCCAGCTGTAATATCAGTTCGATAATTATCACCAACCATAATTACTTCGTCTTTCGACAAATTAAAACGTTGTAATGCCATTTGCATAATCGTTTTCTCTGGTTTACCAATCATTAATGGTGATTTTTGAGTAGCATACTGAACTAAGGCCACCAGCGACCCTGCACCAGGCACCATCCCCCGTTCATTAGGAAGATTACTATCTGCATTGGTACCAATAAACTTTGCACCATTTCTAATTGCCAATACCGCCCGTTCAAATTTTTGGTAGTTAACCGCTGTGTCGAGTCCTACAACCACATAATCTGGCTCTTGATCAGTTAATACAAAATTGTGCTGTCGAAGTGCGTTCGCCAAGCCACTTTCTCCAATCATATAAACTCTCCGCATGTCACCGGCAATTGAATCTAAATAATCAGCCGTTGCCAGCGCAGTGGTATAAACATTTGCTGCGGTAACATTAATGTCGTGATTTTGAGTTAAATTTTTTGCAACAAACTCCGGAGTCCGCGTACTATTGTTCGTTACAAAAACGATCTTTTTCCGATGAGCTTGCAAACGACGAACAAAGCGTGCAGCTGCAGGAATCCGCTCTCTTCCTTTATACATTGTTCCATCTAAATCAATAAAATATGCAGCATAATCTCTTTTCAAGTCTAACCCTCATTTCGTTTTTTGATCACAAAATGGCGTTTATTTCGTCTTTTAACACTCCGTACTTCTTGGTGATGTCGTTTACTAATGTTTGGTGAAGTTAACTTGTCCTTCTTTTCGCGAAAAGGACGTGAGTGCCTATTACGGCCATGCCGTCGATTAGTTTTCGCATTCCGTGGAATGTTAACTTCTTCATTATGAATGACAAAATAATCACACCCAAAATTACACTGCTCATACAGGTAGTCTTGAATTGTTTCAACTCCCCGCTCGGGATGATAGAGCGGATTTTTAGAATCATAAAAACCACGTAACCGGAGTTGATCATAACCCCAATCACCCAGAATATAATCATACTTGCTCAAAATCATACTGAAACGGTCAGTAAATCTCTCTAAATCAAACGAGCTGTGTTCATCAGCTACAATCGTGTATGGATGCTTATTAATCACAAAATGTTGCTCATCAACCATTGCCGCGTGAAATGTCCCTTTTCGCTCCGCAACCCGTTGATCAATATAATCTTGAATCTTAGCTCTATTCACAACTTATACCCCTCATTTATCTTGCTTTTTCTTTAATAATTCTACCTTTTTTTGTGCAATGTAATCAACTTCACGCAATAAGATGGGCGTTCCAAAAGGTAAATGATGGTCGAGTAGATCTAATTCAGGAGCATCTATTCCAACATTAATGTTATGCGCACTTGGCACCATGTAATGATGAATATGTCCATGCAGATTTAAAATCTGAGGAGCAATTCCCATCATCATTGGATAATGCGTCATATACAATTGCTGATGATTATATTTAATCAGCTTACCCACATCATGAAATTCAAATTTAGGATGACCAGCAACTTGATAATTATGACTAGCTAAAAACTTAAACAGATCACGTCGGTCATGATTACCCTTAATTAACACTAACCGGCCATTGAGTTCTCGTAAAACAGACAGCACTTGCTGATCACCTATACGTGGTGGTTTTGTATAGTTAACTGCAATATCTCCCAAATGATAAACAACATCATTATCTGTAACTCGGGAGTTCCAATTATTAATAATGGTCGTATTCATCTCATCAACTGAATTAAATGGTCGCGGAGCAAAATTATCGATGCCTAATAAATGTTCATCGAAAAAATGCGTATCCGACACAACATACATCATTTTAATCACATTCCTCATTTTGACGTTAGTTTTTTAATAAACAACGGGGCTGAGTTGATCTCAGCCCCGTTTATCATCACTTACTTAGCTGCTTTTCGCAACCGTTCAATATCCTTAACAATCATTAATTCTTCGTTAGTTGGGATCAGAAGAACCTTAATTTTAGCGTCATCACTCGAAATATCACGTTCAACTCCACGAACATCATTCTTCTTTGGATCAACTCCAACCCCAAAGAATGAAAGGCGATTGGCAATGGTTTGACGGAATTCCTTATCATTTTCACCTACGCCGGCAGTAAAGACAATTGCATCCGCACCATTCAATTCTGCTAAATATGAACCAATGTACTTGACAACAGTATTTTCGTCAATATCTAAAGCTAATTGAGCTCGTTGGTTTCCTTTATCTGCTGCCGCTTGAACATCACGCATATCACTGGAGACCCCTGAAATTCCCAATAGACCAGACTTATGGTTGAGAATATCGATCATCTCATCACTATCAATGTTCAGTTTATGCTCCATAAAGTTAACCAAGGATGGATCAACATCCCCAGAACGGGTTGCCATGGTAATTCCTGCTAATGGAGAGAAGCCCATTGAAGTATCAAACGATTTTCCATTTTTAATTGCAGTGATTGAAGCTCCCGCACCTAAGTGACAAGTGATTAACTTCAATTCATCTAATGGCTTGCCTAACATTTCTGCTGCTCGTTGGGCAACATACCGGTGACTAGTACCGTGGGCACCATAGCGACGAGCACCATACTTTTCGTACCATTCATAAGGAACACTGTATAGTGCATTCATTTTTGGCATATCAGAGTGGAATGAAGTATCAAACACCGCAACTGCAAAGGCATCCGGTAAGACCTTCTTAAAAGCCTTAATTCCTTCCAATTCAGCAGGGTTATGTAGTGGAGCATATTCAGATAATTCGTCAATCTTCTTCATGACGTCATCATCAATCACTGCCGAATCCTTAAAGAATTCACCACCAGCCACAATTCGATGGCCGACTGCCGTAATTTCATCATACGTTTGGACAATCTTCAGAGAAATTAATTGGTCTAATAAATATTGGACTGCTTCTCCATGATCAGCAAATTTCCGCTCATCTTCATGAACTTGACCATCACCAAACTTAATTTTGGCATGGCCCTTATCCATCCCAATTCGTTCAATCAATCCTTCTGCCACAACATTTTCGCTTGGCATATCAAAAAGCTTAAACTTAACTGTTGAGCTACCAGCGTTAACTGCAATTGTTTTTGACATCTTATTATCTCCTTATCTGTTCAAACTAGTCTTAACCCATTGATTTATTTCCGTCATAAAACTACGAAAAGCACGTTGATCCTTAATTGACGGGAATGTTCCCAATAAAACTTGTTTAGCCTGGTGTGCACCACTACCATGATTTTGTAAAATCAAAATAGATTTTTGCGCTTTGGCGTTCCTAAACATGTCTGTTGGAAGGTTAATAAATCCTTGCAAAAATGCAACTGAATGAATCCATTTTACGAAATTCTCAGATTCCTTAGTCTTAAATAGATCACTCGGCACTACAAAAAATGCAAACCCACCCGGCACTAAATAGTTCATCGTTTGTTCAATCAAAAGATGATGAACATATGAATGACCAGACACCGCTTTAGTTTGATAATTCTCCGTATTATCATCTAACGGGTAATAACCAATTGGCAAATCAGCAACCGTCAAATCTACCTGTGGGATATCTAAATTAGAAATTGCGTCTTGATGAATTAATTGGATCGGCAAGCGTTGCAGTTCACTGCTAACACTGGCTGCCGCGAGCATTGATTCATCATTATCAATTCCATATCCTTGAACCGGCTGTTTACTAACCTTGGCAAGATAATTCATCACCGTCGTCAATAAATTACCGGTTCCCACAACTGGATCTAAAATTGTTGATGGTTGATTCAATCCAACAATTTGTTCGATTAGGTAGGCAATCAACATTCCAATTGTATCAGGCGTCATTTGATAATTTGGTTGAATTGTATCCCTTTGAATAACCTTTAATAAACTAAGCTGAAGAAGCCGCCGGACCGTTTCGGATGACTGATGAGGCAGATCTAATTCATTATAAATGGTTTCCAATTCCTTAACCGTTGTTGGTTTTGGCAACCCATCTTCGACCCGAACTTTACCGCCGTCAATGACATTCTCTGCATTTTCCAAATAGGCATCTAAATACGAACAATCTAAATCAGACTGAATTAACTCCGTAGCGTGATCAAATTGTTCAAATAACTGCTCAGGTGTCCTTTGCATTCCAAACCGCCGCTCCTTTCTATGGATAAATTCACAATCTTAAGTTTACCTATTACTAGAAAGAAATTCAAGTTGGCTCAAATAATAACTTTAATCTTCTCACCATTTTTCATCGTAACTAGCCATTTACTTTGTGAAATTTTGGTCGTCCATCCATAGTTAAACTGACTATCTTGCTCCGTTGACAGTTTAACCATGCTCTCCGCAATTAATTGATTCGTTAGTTTCATATTAATCATTCGCTGACGTTTCAAATAATGTTGGCAACCAGTCATCGTACCACAAAGAATTCCTAAAACCACCATTGACATCAATAATGCACTACCATTCCTGTTGAAAACTAATTTTTGCATTCTTTTCTTCCCCATTATCTAATCTACACCTCACCGTTACACTATTCGGCCCGCTTTCATCGAAAGTAAGACTATAAGGTTGATAATTCACTAAAAGCGGCATATAACCACCCTGCATTGTTTTAAGATAAACCGCCTTCTTGCCCCCTAGTAAAAAATAATTTCTCCCATTAACCATACTGTTCAATTCTAGGCAATTACTCGTCACTTTTACTAAGCGAAATTTGTAGGCAGGATCCTCTAACCGCTGCAAAAATAAATACCAGTCTGTTGCATCTTTCCATGAATGTGTATTGATCTTACTAGTCATTGGTATCACAAACTGAATTAGGCCACTAATCATTACCAATACTAATAGACTCACAATACATTCTAAAATCGTGAAACCTTTCCTCATTAACACTTTTTAATCTCCAGGATGTTCTGTCGGCCCTTAGACACGATAATACTGCCATTTTTTTGTCTCAACTGATAATCTGATTGATAACTAACATTTCCTGTATATAAATATTCTTTACAAAGTCGTGACGCTACTAACCGTTCTTCCAACTGACGATTTGAAACCAGCATTGAGTGCGCAGTGATGATAAAAAAAGTTACCCCAGTAATTAAAACGCCCAATGCTAATAAATGTTCACCTAGCAAAAAGCCGTTTCTTCTCAAGACGATATCCCCCTCCCGCCATTTGAATACGCATCAGTATTTGCTGTTGGTCTAACTGATCAACGAATTGCCAAGTTCCTGGTTGAATATATCCATTTGCTTTCATTGTTCGAGCTGGTGCCGATTGAACGCGTAACTCTTCTGGTACTTGAATTGTTCGTTCATGATTATTGCTAATAAAAACGAATTCGCGATTCACTGGATCATAATTAATCGTAGTTGGTTGGTGATTGACTAATGCCGTGCTTTGACTAAATTGCCATTCCTGACGTAATTCACGCCAGAAACGATTGTGCTGCCATTGACAAATACCATTCCCTGCTAATCTCACCGTAAATAGTAGAATCATACTAACGATTCCTAACACAATCACCATCTCTCCGAAGGTGAAACCAAACCTTTTCAATTCTTTATCACCTGACCACCTTTAATTTTTAAGCGATTCTGGTTAGCAGCTTTTACTTGCGTAATAGTCAGATAGTGCTTTTGATATAGCTGCTGAAGATTTATCGGTGTTTGCCCCGTTTCATTGATGTATAAATCAACCTGGGTTTGAACAACGTTCACCATTGCCCGTTGATGAATTTTCGAGGCATTTTGACGCTGTTTCGTTAAATTTGGAATCATAATTAAAATTAGTAAACTAATAATAAATAAGACAATCGACATTTCTAAAAGCGTAAATCCTTGACGACGTTTTTTCATTGGACCACCTGCATATTTTGATAAATTGGTAACATTACTCGTAAATAAAGCATCAGAATCACGAACGCAATTACAAGGTAGATTAGCGGCTGCACAAATGTTAAACGACGTTCACATTTCCGCATTAGCCGGTTGAATAATTGGTCAGCCAGCGCATCGACCCGTTGACTTAACTGTTGATTTGATAATGCTTGTTTAATCAGTAATGATAGTTGATCGGGAATAAAATCAATTTGACTGACCAACAGTGTAATCGATTCACCACGGCTAGTAATTTCTTTTAATTGATCACTGAGTTGATAAAGAAGTGAATCATGACGAAATCGGTGACAAGTTTGAATAATTCCCTGGGTTGAGATTCCCTCATCCAAGAACAGCGCTAGGTTACTACAAATATAGTAGCCATAATAATCACGGACCAATGTTCCAATTATTGGTAAATGACATTGTTGGTGAACTTGTTGAAGTCGATTACTATGACAATAACGCCAATATCCAATTACAGAAATTGCTATCATACCACCACTAAGACTAGCGAACGTTGGCGCCAGGATATTCCATAATTCATAAGAAGTTGACTGATGGAATTGATTTAATTGCGGAAATACAAATATCGTCAACATTACAATCATCCCCACCAACATGGCCAACAATATGAACGGATATTCTAAAAGGTGACGTAATTTTTTCACCTGTTCATTTCGCATCGTTAAATAATGACAGTAATGCTCAATCGTTTTTGTTATCTGGCCATGCTGTTCCGCCAACAAAAATAAGTAATAAGTGTCAGTGGATACTAGTCCTGCAACAGCTTTTGCAAAAGAATGACCACTTGCTAATGACTGTTCGATGGGCCGTATTACACTAGACCATTGTGGATACAAAATTCGCGAAAATTGAATTGCTTCACGCAAAGAAAATCCAGTGTTTAATAATTCCATTAACACTTCAAACCAGCGCTGCTGCTGAGTGCGACTCCAACTATCCTTGCCAAAAGTTCTGACAGGTTTTTTTAGTAATTTTCCCCTCGTCAAAAGCTGCCTGTAAGATTGCTTTCCATTCATCACCAATTTTTCCTTCCTGATTCTCTTGTAACTTATCAAAAGTCTGCAAATCAAAAATAATTCCTTGATCATCCCGGCTTATTAACGGTACTAAGCGTTGGTAACATGCCCCATGCACCGCTTGTTGGACATAATATTTTTCAATTCCTAACTGCTCTAGTCGTGCGATAACTCCGCCAGCACTTTGCGCATGGATTGTTGCTAACACGACATGACCACTTAGGGCTGCTTCAATCGCTGTTTTGGCTGTTGTCGGATCTCGAATTTCACCAATAATTAAAACTTGCGGATGGTGACGAAGTGCTAAACGCAACAATTCCTGGTATCCCATCCCCGCAATTGCATTAACTTGCAGCTGAATAAAGTTCTCCTCAACAACCTCCACTGGGTCTTCAATCGTCAAAACAACGGCTTGAGAATACTGCTCACGGACTAATCTATACATGGTCGTAGTCTTTCCTGATCCCATCGGTCCCGCAAAAAGGACCAATCCAGCTTGAGCAGTCATTTGCTTTAATTTTCCCCACTGTTCTGGTTCCAACATTTGATAGCATAAGCTTTGCAATGGATAGATCAACCGCAATACCATGGATTCATAGCCACGGAAGTCACCAACTGTTGATAACCGAATATTAATTGTCTGATTTCGATACTGCCAACGCCAAGCACCACTCTGGGGTCGGCGGTGTTCACTAACTGCCATATTGGCTTGGTATTTTAAGTAAGTCATCACCCGTTGACCATCAGCCGTATTCAAGTAACCAATTAAAACAACACGGTTATTGTGGTGACCCATAATTCGATATTGCTTTCCCGACCATAATAAATAAATATCGGTAAACGATTTTTGACAAGCCGCATTAAATAACCGTTGAACATATTTCTGTGGTATCATCCTTTTTTACCTCCTCAATATTTAAAGACGGCAAAAAGGTTCCAAAAAATTAAAAAAGTCTGCCAAACTAATAAAAGTTTGACAGACTTTTGTGATTTTTAAATTAAACTAATCTTCTTCGTCTTCCGCAATGAATCCAGCTTCGTAAATATCAGCCACATCATCATTGTTTTGTAATTCCTCAATCAAATGACGGTATTGACCAACTTTGTCACTTGGCACTTCAGTCTTGTTTTCTGGAATCATTGTAACTTCAGCAGTATCTAAATCGTAACCCTTTTCCTGTAAAGCATCACGAACACTAGTCATTGAACTTGGGTCAGTGAAGATTTGAAATTTTTCATCCGAAGCCTTCATATCGTCAGCTCCAGCATCTAAAGCATCCATTAACATATCATCTTCGCTCTTGTCTAACCCCTCACGAAGAATTTCAATTAATCCTTGACGGTTAAACATGTATGAAACCGAGCCACTCGCCCCAAGTGAACCACCTGAGTGAGTAAATGCAGAACGAACTGCCGCTGCTGTCCGGTTCTTATTGTCCGTAAGGCAGAAGACCATTACAGCAACCCCACCTGGGCCGTATCCTTCATAAGTGGTTTCCTCAAAGTTAGCGCCACCAGCACCAGTCGCCTTATCGATGGCCCGTTGGATGTTTTGCTTAGGCATGTTTGCAGCCCGTGCCTTATCCATCACCAGACGTAATTGAGGGTTGTTGTCGGGATCAGGGTCACCTGCTTTAGCGGCTTGGTATAAGTCACGAGAAATTTTTTGAAAGATTTTACCACGCTTAGCATCTTGGGCGTTCTTCCGCCCTTGAATGTTATGCCATTTTGAATGTCCTGACATGAACTAACTCCTCTTTTCTATTTATGATACGTAAACATTAAGATTTTACCAAATGAAGTGGTATAATTCAAGCTTTTCGCCGGTTGAAAACAAAAGCAATAATAAAAAGAAAGATTGCTAATCCAAGATCGACCATTATCATTTGCCAGCCTACTTTTAAAATAGCATGCCCAATCTCATTAATCACTTCAGAAAATGAAGCATAATCACTAGCATACCTTTCCGGCTTAATTAAACTTAAGCCAAACGCACTCAAAATTCCGCTTAGAAGTGTTATCCATCGAAAGTCTGCTATAATCGCTTTGGAAAAGACATCCCGAATAACAATCAACAATAAAACTATAATGCTAACAACCAAGCCAATAATTGATCCAACTCGCGCCACATGGATACCATTTTCTAATTTTTTGACATCCGAAGTGTTAAGGCGATTATTAATAATTGTCGACACTTGATTATTAATTGATGAAGTTGGTACATCACTAATTAACGAAGACGACACTCCGTATTTTGCTAAAGTATTCCCTGCACTGTTCTGAACCGTATTCGCCACATCACTAGTATCCAGTTGAAGTGGCTTGCCCTGATATATTTGGTGGATGGCTTGTTTTAACAGCTGATTCGTTTGGGAAGTCGTAATTACATCCCCTTGAATACCATAACTCGCCAAACTTGCATTCACATCATTTCAGACTTCCCGTGCTAAACCAGAATTTGTTAGTTCCTTAACCATGAATCGTTCACTCAAAACCGTGGCCTGTGCAAATGAGCAAAATAGCAGCACAATTACTGCACAAATTCCTAATAACCGGGTTCCCCAATGATGTTTATTTTGAACTGACGAACCTTGATTAAGTTCACGAAGTTGTTTACGAGACGGCACACGAATCACCTTACTTAGTTGACTGCCGATCAACGAAACCATGCTGCAAAATTACATTGCTATTTTCATCTTGTTCAGCGTCGGCTTCTGCCGTTTCTTTGTCTTCCGACATTAACTTAGTTAACAGGCGCATTGAAACTGCCCCAATATCATAAAGAGGCAACGTCACACTAGTCATCATTGGTCGGGTTACCGTTGCCAATTTAGTATCATTACCAGTAATAATTTCGAAATCATCAGGAACTGCGACTCCTCGATCATTTAATCCATTTAACAAACCAGCTGCAATCCCATCATCACTGGAGAACACTGCCGTAACACCAGATTTAATCACTTTTTCAGCTAATGCGTACCCTTCATCATATGAATCATGAGCCTCGAACACAAGGCTTTCATCATACTTTTGTCCGGCTGCCTTCAGGGCTGCTTGATAACCTGGAATTCGTTGCTGAGCATTAATGGTACTTGATTTACTTCCAACTACCAATGCCACCTTTTGGTTATTCTTTAATAACCGAGTAACAGCTTCCTCGGTAGCCTTCTGATAATCAATTCGCACTGCCGGGAGTTCTTCATCGTTAGTAACTGACCCAGCCACTACGACTGGCACTGTTGAATTTTCAAACTCTTCACGTAATTCATTACTAATATCGTGACCCATAAAGATAATTCCATCAACCTGTTTGGCAAACATGCTCCGGACCACTTGAAGAGCTTTTTTATCATCCGCATCAGAATTCGTCAATATCATATTGTACTTATACATCGTGGCAATATCATCAATTCCTAGTGCCAATTCTGCAAAGTAATCATTAGTAATATCTGGAATGACAACTCCCACTGTCGTAGTCTTTTTGCTAGCTAAACCACGTGCCACTGCATTCGGCCGGTAATTAAGCTTCTTAATTACTTCTAGAACCTTCTTCCTGGTGTCTGGTTTAACATTTGGATTACCGTTGACAACACGCGAAACGGTTGCCATTGAAACATGTGCTTCATTTGCCACTGTATAAATGGTAATTGTTTGTTTTTCCATAATATAAGCCCTTTCTTCTTTGATATGACTTGTTTTCATATCTTTTTTCATTACAGAAGAATATACCAAAAAAACTACTAAAGTTCAAACTTTGTCACCAAAGATCGTGATTCATGTTTTTTAAGCCCATTTTCAATGTAAACATCATGAAACCAAACGGGTTGCAGTGCCAGGTAAAGCCAAGCTCTGCAACCCGTTAGAAAAAATCATACTTTCTTCTCAACTTCTACTTTTGACTTGTCTGATCGATAATAATATCGTCATTGTCATCCTTATGAGAATTTTTTAACGCCTCACGAATATCGGCTGTTTGTTCATCAAAATCATCACTAACGAAATGATTAGTAAATCTATCCTTTTGGTCATTAACTGCAGCCTTAAGATTACTCATTTTATCAGCTGCTCCTTCACCATAATCGTGAAGCATTGCATCAGCAATATCTAAAGCATTTAAGGTATAGTCAGTTACTACATCCATTGCTGTATAAACACTGTCAGAAACTTTGGCCTTAATCCGCTTTTGTTGTTGATCATCTAACGAAGCCCAAGCTGCCAGCCCTGCGAGACTACCAAAAGCAATCCCAGTCAGAAATTTTTTACCCATTTCAATGTCCTCCTTGATTAATTATTCCTTTGCTGATGACGATTTTTAAAACGATGAAACAAACCTAATGCTGCTGCTTGACTAAGGTTTGATACTACTTTAGAAACGGTACTCCGCTGATTCCGGCGAGTATTAATCTTCTCAATCAAATTGCGGGAAGCATCATTCACATCAGAAACGCTTTGGCCCACATCAGCAATTGCTTGAACTGCGGGGGTCAGCATTTCTGCTTTATCATTAACATCTGTCAATAATTCATTCGTATTGGTTAGAACATTATCGAGTTCATTAGTTAGATCATTAACGTTATTGGCAAGATTAGCTAAATTTTTGACTACCTTTGTTAGGAACCAGCCAATCCAGATTACTAAAATTAAGAATGCAATTGCTGCAATTAAAGCAGCCGTTTGTCCAACTGTCATTTTGCTCCTCCTTACTTTTCTTGTTCAAAGAATATCACGAATACAAAATTCGAGCAAACCATTGCTTTTTTCGCATTTTCTGATATGATACTAGCAATACAAACACTTTTCAAAAAGTGACAAAATTATTTGATGAGGATGACTTAATTTAATGAATTCACAACTCACAACCTATTCCAAACACTTTCAAAAAACGATTACTGACATTAATTGGTTTCACATTGGTGATAATATTATTCATAAGTTCAGTACATTAGTGTTTGCCACGGTTGTCTTTGCAATTATTTTATGGGTGGGTAAGTGGATCATTAACTCCATTTTTCAACAAACGAAACGAATTGAAATCCTCGGCGGCTTTAAACGCGCTGCCACTTTTCGGGCGCTATCTTTGAATATTTTCCGCTACACAACTTACTTTTGTTACTTATATGCGGTCCTGTCAATTATTGGCGTTCCGGTGGGGACCTTAATTGCCGGGGCAGGGATTTTTAGTATTGCCCTTGGTTTAGGTGCCCAGGGCTTCGTTAGTGATGTTGTGAATGGTTTCTTCATCTTACTAGAGGAACAATTGGATGTTGGTGACCTGGTTGAGATCAATCAAATTAAGGGAACCGTAACCGCAATTGGTTTACGCACAACAAAGTTGTTGAGCCCTGATGGAACCCTTAATTTTATTCCCAACCGTTCTATCAATATTATTAAGAACTATTCCCGCCATGCCCACCTGGTCAACATTGACTTAAATATTCCAGTGGATGCGGATTTAGAAAAAGTCAAGCAAATCATAACAAAGGAGAATCAAGAAATGATGCAAACCGAGCAAGCCGAGCTAGTGGCAACGCCAGAAATTATTGGACCAGTCGACGTTAATGGTAAAGTAGTTTTTCGCGTTGCCGTAAATATGCCAACCAACAATCAAGCAAAAATTACCGCAAAATTATTGAGTGCCTACCTGAAAGCACTTGCTCGGGGAGGCATTCATCTAGCTGAATAGGAGATGAATACCATGACCGTGAAAATGATCGTTACGGATATGGATGGAACCTTTTTAAATGACCATCATTCTTATAACCATAACTTATTTGCCTATGCTTTCGCCTTGATGCGGGCGCGAGGAATTAAATTTGTCTTAGCCAGTGGTTCAAGTTACCCACGACTGCGGCGCGACTTTTATGAATTCAAGGACCATCTAGGATTTATTTCACAAAATGGGTCTGTCACTCATGTAGGCAATCGTCTAATTGACTACATCCCCCTCACCCCGCATGATTTAAATAGTCTTTTGTTTGTTCTGCATCGTACTTCTTTAACTGACTACATTGATCAACTAGTTGTTTCCGGAGTTCATGGTTCTTACGTTGATGCTTCCATGAGTAATGATGACTTTAACCGAATGAAAATTTACTATGAAAAAATTACTCGAGTCCCATCATTATTAAACGTTTTTCAAACTTTCCCAGATGAAATCTTCACTAAAATTACGATTTGCTTTTCCCATTCTTTAAACTTGGACGACATTCACGCCAAATTAGACAATCATCTACCAGCCAACTTACTAATGGAAAATTCCGGTTATAACTGTGAATTAATCGGCAATGCCTTGGCAACTAAACGGAACGCCATCCAAACTTTACAAACCATTTACGGCATCAAAGATCCGAACGAAATTGTGACCTTTGGTGATAACGAAAATGATCTTGGCATGTTATCAATGACCCGAAACAGTTTTGCAATGGCTAACGCTGCTGACCACATTAAATTGCAAGCCGCCCACACAACTGCTGTTTCAAATAATGATGATGGGGTTTTAGCGACCATCATGAATATTCTTGACATGAAGCTCCCCCTCCAAGTTGCCCAATAAAATAAACCGCCTCATCATTCAGACTGTCAAATGATGAGGCGGTTTTGATCTTAACCACGTTTAAACGTAAATTT
The DNA here is from genome assembly GCA_019117445.1 of Candidatus Limosilactobacillus excrementigallinarum. Taxonomy (GTDB): domain Bacteria; phylum Bacillota; class Bacilli; order Lactobacillales; family Lactobacillaceae; genus Limosilactobacillus; species Limosilactobacillus excrementigallinarum. Next base: position 15,250 of record DWZS01000081.1, read on the forward strand.
TAATTTTGGCACCGGTTGTAAATGACGATCGTAATACTGAACATGGAAGTCTTCTTCTGTGGCTTCAACAATAGCAAAGGTTCCACCGATTCCAACATATTCACCACGTGGAAAACTAATACTTCCCGGGTTTATAAATAGTCGCTGATCACGCTCAGTTACTGCTAATTGATGCGTATGCCCATATGCAACAATGTCGGCATTAGTTTCCTGAGCGAGCAGTAGCAATGGTGTTAGGGTCGTATTAACTTGATAGAGATGACCATGGGTAACTGTCACAACCTGGTTATCAATTTCACGAGTAATTACTGACGGATAATCAAAGCCCCAATCAGTATTACCAATCACGGTTGCATAATTCTTCATAACGGGCGTTGATGGTGCCAAATTCGAATCTCCACAGTGGAAAATACCGTCAACCTGGCCAGCAAACTGCGTTACAATCTCCTGAAGAATTTCTTCATCACCATGATTATCACTTACAAATAAAGCCTTCATTACTGTAGCCACCAATCATTAAAATTCTTCATAAATGCAGTTAATGCTCGTCCCCGATGACTAACCGCATTTTTTTGTTCATCAGTCAACGTGGCCATTGCACAACCCAGTTCGTCAACATAAAACAGTGGATCATATCCAAAACCATTCTCCCCCTGCGGATTACGTAAAATATGACCGTCCACTCGACCGTGGGCAACCAGTTTAGCTCCATTCGGTTTTAACCCGACAATTGTGGTATGGAAGTGCGCAGTTCGATACAAATCATCCACGCCAGCTAATTCTCGCAATAATTTTTGATTATTAGCCAGATCATCATGATCACCGGCATATCGTGCCGAATGAACTCCTGGTGCACCCTGTAAATAATCAACCATTAATCCAGAATCATCAGCTAATACTGGCAATCCCAATTTTTTAACCGCCGTTTGGGCCTTGATGAAAGCATTCTGCTCGAAAGTCTGCCCATTTTCATTAATTGAAAATTCTGGAAAATCAGCTAGGGTTCTGATTTGAATGCCAACTGGTTCTAGCATTTCAGCATACTCACGCGCCTTACCCAAATTTTTCGTTGCAATTACAATTGTCTTCATCATTAATCACCCGGAATATCAACATGCTCACACGTAAAATGATCTCCAGGGAGCCACTTTTCAGCACCAGTTTGTAATTCCTGAAAATCGCCCGTACTATATAGTTTCATCGTTCCTGGCTGGTCACTGCTAGTTAGTTGATCAGCTTCCGTTAACATTTGCTTAGCAGTTTTGACCGTTTCCAATGCGGGATCAACTAATTTCACATTCGGTAGTAAATTGCTAATTTCCTTCGCCAGGAATGGGAAGTGCGTACAACCTAGAACTAGAACATCCACCGGCTGTTTCTTAAAAATCGCCAGTTGCTCATTGACAACTTCTTGTGCTTTAGGAGTGCCAACTTCATTGTGTTCAACCACACTTACCATCGGTTGCGCGGCTTTTGGAATGACCGTGACATCTGGATTTAATTCATGAATCGTCTTCGGGTAGGCACCGGCCTTAATCGTTCCTTCAGTCGCAGTTACCCCAATCCGAGCATGTTTAGGCTGCGCTAAGGCAGCTTCTGCCCCTGGCTTAATTACACCAATTACAGGAATTGGTAATTCTTTTTGTAAAGTTGGTAATGACGCTGCAGTCGCCGTATTACATGCAATGATCATCATCTTAATATCATGCGTCATTAAATACCTACCAATATTTAATGACAGTTGACATACATTTTCTTGTGTCCGTACCCCATAAGGGAAATGACCTTGATCACCAACAAAAACGATTGATTCGTTTGGTAATTGTTCCCGAACAATACGGATGACCGATAAACCACCGAGTCCAGAATCCATAACACCAATTGGTCGATTATCCATTGTAGTGCCTCCTTAAATTAGACAAATTAGATTAAATGACATATTCAATTTCATTATATCGTTATTTAAAAAGAATTACTAATTCTGTGCACTTTTGTTTATGAATTGGTTATAATGATAAATGATTTGAAAATGGAAGGATTACGTTTAGAATGACTCAAAAACGTTACGATCAATTAATAGATAGCCAGCGTGGGTTTGTAACTGCCACCATGCGTGATGTGATCTTACCTGCCCTATTAGGCAAGGAAACGGATGGGATTCTTTACTGGATCGGGAAAGATTTGGCCCGTGAATACCCCGTTGCCTCAATTGACGATTTAGTTTTACTTACTCATCAACTGGGTTTTGGTAGTTTACAGTTAATTAAGGATTCCCCACTCCAGCATACCTTTAAATTAAGTGGTCCTGAAGTAACTGAACGCTTAGCAATTGACAAAGAAAAAACCTCGTTTACTTTAGAAGCCGGCTTTATTGCCCAAGAACTAGAATTCCAACTGGGCACTATTACTGAAGCAGAAATTGAAAGCATCAAGCATAAGGAAGTCCGCATTTTTGCCCAAAATGATCCGCAAAAATTAAGTGATCAAGAGGAAACTGAAATCGCTTCGTTTATTCAGCTCAAACACCCGCAGGATCAACAGAAATAATAATAAAAGGCTCAGAGTTCAGTATCAAGAACTTTGAGCCTTTTTATATTCCAAGCATCATGAACCACTACATGTATTGTTCAAGCACCTTTTGCAACTGTTCCTTCGAGTGGTAACCAATTACCTTATCCACGACTTCACCATCTTTTTTGATCATCAGCGTCGGAATACTCATGATCTGGAATTTCTTGGCGGTATCTGGATTTTGATCAACATCCAACTTAAAGAAACTAACTTGATCTGCCATTGTTTCTGATAGATTTTCAACTACTGGTGATTGCATGCGACATGGACCACACCAAGTTGCCCAAAAATCAATCAAGACCAGGCCTTTTGCAGTATCTTGTTCAAAACTTTGATCCGTTGTTACGTTAACTGCCATTTTTAATTCCTCCTTAAATCGAATTGTTATCTCTATTTTACCAGAAGAAATTGTAAAAACAATTAAAAATACTTACTTATTCAAAGTAAACAATTGTAGCACCATCCCCTCCATTTGAAGGTGAGGCATATTCAAAAGACTTTACTCGCGGATTACTCCGTAGATATTCTTGAGTTCCTTTGCGAATTGCTCCCGTTCCCTTACCATGAATAATCGTGACGCTTGGTAAGTTATTCAATAACGCATGATCAATAAAGCTAGACAAATTTGCCATTGCTGGTTCGTATCGTTGACCACGTAAGTCTAACCGTGCGGATGTCCGCCGAGTTTGAACTGTCCGAACTCGTTTTGGTTTTACAACTTGTTCTTTCTCTGCTTGGGCAAGGGCCTTTGAAGATACCTTTTCCAGATCGCGTTCATCAATCGCCATCTTGAGAATTCCCAGTTGAACCTCCCATTGATGCTTACCGCGTTTTGCAATTAAAGTGCCAACTTGCCCATACGATTTTACTTTAACCGCATCACCAATCTTTAAGTTATGTTTCTGCTTAGCTCGTTGTAAAACTTTATTCCGTTTCAAACGCGGATCACGATGCAAAGCATTTAATTGTCCCTGCGCATCAATTAATTCATTTTCCTTAATTTGGGCTCCCCGCTGAACTTCCATTTGACGCAAGTGGTGAATGATCCGATCAGCCTTCCGTTTAGCATCCGCGACCTGATGGTTTGCATTCATCCGCGCTTTTTCATAGAGATCATCCCGCTGTTCATTGAACCGATTCAATTTTTGTTCTAAATCGGCCGCTTTTTGTTGATTCTCCGCAACCAATTTGGCTAACCGTTCTTGATTTTCACGTGCCTGTTTGCGTTGCTCAACTAACTCACCGATCATTGCGTTCAGTTCTTGACTATCATCTTTAACTAGCGACTGCGCATCATTAATCACCGTGGATGCTAATCCCAATCGTTGCGCAATTGCGATCCCATTCGATTGACCTGGAACCCCCAGCATTAGCCGATAGGTGGGCTGAAATGTATCCACGTCAAACTCCATGCTAGCATTAATAGTCTGCGGACGTTCAAATCCATACACCTTTAATTCAGGGTAGTGGGTCGTAATCACGACTTCACTCCCCACCTGTTGGATTTGGTTAAGGATCGCCATCGCCAATGCGGCCCCTTCTTTCGGGTCAGTACCCGCTCCTAATTCATCCAATAGAACTAGTGACCGCTTCGTGATCTGTTCTAATATCCTTTTGACATTTTCCATGTGGCCAGAAAAAGTGGAAAGATTTTGCTCCAGCGATTGCTCATCACCAATATCCGCAAACACATTATCAAAGATCGTGATTTGACTACCCTCATTTGCCGGAATGAAAAAGCCGGATTGACCCATTAGCTGAATTAACCCTAATGTTTTTAAGGTAATGGTTTTACCACCAGTGTTCGGTCCCGTAATGACAATTGTTCGGTATTGGTCTCCTAATTGGATATCATTGGCCACAACCCGTTGTGGATCAATTAACGGGTGCCGTGCTTGACGTAGGTTAATTAATCCATCTTCATTGAGAACGGGCAGCGTCGCGTGCATTTTCTTAGCCAACCGGGCCTTTGCATTTACGAAATCAAGATGACCTAACAGACGTTCATTGTTAGCAATCTCTTTTCGGTAAGGTGCAATTAACGCAGATAACTCAGCTAGTACCCGTCGAACCTCTTGGCGTTCTTCGATTTGTGCTTGTCGCAGGCGATTATTAATCTCAACCACGTTCTGCGGTTCAATATAGAGCGTTTGTCCACTGGCACTTTGGTCATGGACAACACCGCCAAACCGACTTCGATAATGGGCTTCAACCGGAATCACATAGCGATCATTCCGCATGGTAATAATCGTGTCACTCAAGTATTTAGCTTCTCGCCCCCGGGTATACTTTTCCAAAGCTTGCCGAATCTCAGTCTCCGTTGCTGCAATTAATTGACGTAATCCATGCAGCTTACTCGAAGCTTCATCCTTCACTCGACCATCTTCATCAACTGATTTTAGTAGGCGTTTCGTTACATCCGGGATGGTTACCAACTGTTCAACCACTTGATAGAGCTGTCGTAAATCAATCTGGTCATCACGCAAACGATCAAAGAAATTATTCATCGCTAAAGTCGTCTGTAATACTTTAGCAATTTGTGCCAATTCTGTTCCATTGAGGCTGGCCTGAACCCGCAGCCGTTTCAATTGGGGCCGAATATTCGCTAGTGCGGGCACTGGAATTGGTCCCACAATTCGATTAATATCCGCTGCATCTGTAGTTTCCTCAATCATAGTTTGAACCGTCTTCAAATCAGTTTGAGGGACCAGCTGTTCGAGTTCTTCCTGTCCAGCTGCACTCGCCAAAAATGGTACCGCCATGTGTTTTAATCGTCGATATTCTAATATTTCTAAAATTTTGTTATTCATAATTACTCTCCTACATAAACCAGTGTAGTGCACTTTCCGCTAAAATAGGGGTCTTCAAGATAATCCATTGTGCTAGTCCAGAATTTGCTAGTTGATTCTGCCACCAAACAGCTGGCCACATTTGAAAAATGATGAGCACCATAAAAATAATCAGATAACCTAAAAGGACATCCAGCAGGCCGCCAGCCCAACCATTAAGGGTTCCTAAAACTGGCACTTTTTTAAGAAAATTAACACGCTTTAATAACCACCGGCTAAAAAAAGTAATGCCATAAAAAATAATAATAAATGCAATTCCATTATAGAAAAACTGATTGCTGCTAACCGTTAGGACACCAGAAACCGCTCCACCGGTCGCGGGCACATCCTGATTACCAATTGATGGTAAAATACTACTGAGGATCATACCTAACGACTTCGCCCCCAAACGGGCTACTACCCACCCAATCAAATAGGTGATCGCTGAAATAACTAGGGCAATCAAACCGCGTTTACGACCATTTATCCAACAGCCAAGTAATATTAATAAGATGATCAGATTAATAATCATACTTCCACATCCATTTCAAATTAAAGGAGTTATTGATAATGACCGAAGTTTTAAAAGTTACCCCCAACCAATTAAACCAGATCGCTAATCATTATACTACTCATGCAGCTCATCAAAAATTACCAAAGGGGACTAAATTTCTGGCTAAACTCCCTGGTGTCACCATCACTGGATATCAGTCTGGCAAAGTCATGTTTCAAGGAAAATTAGCTTCTCAGGAAGCTTCACAATGGCAAGCAGCTGCTGTATCAACTAACGAAGTTTATCCACGAATGAAATCCGCCAGCGATTTACCAGCCAACTTCAGTCAATTAGCGGTCCTGGGCTCTGACGAGGTTGGCACCGGGAGCTACTTTGGCCCCTTAACTACCGCTGCCGTCTTCGTTGATCAAAATCACCTAGCTCCTTTGCGTAAGTTAGGAGTAGAAGATTCCAAAAAGCTTTCCGACCCAACCATTATTAAAATTGCTAAACAGATTATGGCGCAATGTCCTTACCACGTCGTGAATGTGAAACCGCATGACTATAATCGACTGATCCATAAATATAATCAGGCCCAACTAAAGGCCATTTGCCATAACTTTGTTCTTGGAAAAGTCCTTAACCAAATTGCGCCAGTCCAACCAGCAGCAATTCTAATCGACCAGTTTGTGCAACCGTCCACCTATTTCCGCTATATTCGTGATCAATCGCCAATCATCGAGAAACACGTTTTCTTTAAAGAAAAGGGAGAAAGCTATCATTTAGCCGTAGCAGCGGCTTCGATTGTAGCACGTTATGTTTCACTCCAAACGATGGATGATTTATCGGCCCGCGCCGGAATGACGTTACCAATTGGTGCCGGCCTTAAAGTCGACCAGATTGCGGCTCAATTACTAAAACAAGGACAAGATTTGAATAATTTTGCTAAGCTTCACTTTGCCAATACTAAAAAGGCAATCAAATTAGCCCAGCAATAAATCATGGACTAAAACAGCCCAGATACAAACGAACTCCAAAGTCAGATGTTACCTGCCCTGGAGTTCGCTTTGTTTTGGAATCATTATCTATAATTAACTAAATTGATTCATTTCATTATTAAACATTGAAGTTGCCATCATCATCAATAAATGTATTGATAACTTCTTGAACCATTTCCCATTCCTGATCACTTTCAATGGGTAATAATTGAACTTCATCATCTTCATCCTCTGTCGGACGCATTTCAAACGCTTGAACATTGACTTCTTCAGCATTTTCTTGATCGACCGGGTAAAGACAAATGTACCATTTATCAGAATGATCGGCTTGGAAACGTAACGCTTCCTTATATAGCTCCTCATTTCCCTTTTCATCGATCAGAGTAAAGGTTTCCCCATGATCTTCTGGTTGAATTCTTGCCATTTTACTACCTCACAATTCTTGAACTAGTTTGCCGTGTCGGTCCAAATAATTTTGCAGGATCAAACTCGCTGCTAATTCATCAATTACCTTTTTTTGCTTGCGCCGTGACACATCGGCCTCTTCCACTAACATTCGGTGTGCTTGAACAGTAGTTAGCCGTTCATCTTGAAAATCAATTGGTAATTTTGGGAACCGGTGCCGCAGCAATTCGCCATAATGACGTGATGCTTCAACACGTGGTCCTTCAGTATTATTCATATTTTTAGGTAATCCCAATACAAAGCCTGCTACTTGACGAGCTTGAACTAGTTCAGCAATCCGGTCAATTCCAAAAATTTCATTTTCTTCATCAATCGGAATAATTTCCACTGCTTGAGCAGTCCATCCTAAGGGGTCGCTTTCAGCCACCCCAACTGTTTTTGAACCAACATCTAACCCTAATAGTCGCATTACTTTTGTGCCTCATTACTAGTTAGATATGAACGCACTAGTTCTTCAATAATCTCATCACGTTCGTGCTCACGAATTAGGTTCCGGGCATTATTTAACCGCGGAATGTAAGCAGGATCTCCTGATAAAAGGTACCCAACGATTTGATTGATGGGATTGTAGCCCTTTTCTTCAAGTGCATTGTAAACCGTCTTTAATGTTTCCTTAACGTTCTTTTCGTGTTGTTCATCAAAGTTAAAGAACATCGTTTCATCATTTGCCATTCGGGTAACCTCCCCTTTTTATTCTAATGTTCAAATTATACCATATCTAAATCACAAAAGGGACGTGGTCATTAATTCATCCCCGTCCCTGATTCAATTATTGATTTAAATAATCGTTAGCTTGTTGCAAAGCTTGTTTGATACCAGCAGGATTTTTCCCACCTGCTTGTGCTAAGGTTGGCCGGCCACCGCCACCACCGTTGATGGCAGGAGCAATCGCCTTAATCAAATCACCGGCCTTAACTTTTTTGGCCTTCGTATCGCTAACGGCAACCAATAAGTTAGCCTTATCCCCATTGGCCGTTGCTAACACTAAGAAATCAGATTGGCCCTTAGCTCGCCATTGATCAGCCAATTGTCGTAATTGCCCCATCCCAGCAACATTCAATTCTGCTGCAATCAGTCGACCCTGCTTAGTGTCCTGAACGTCATCAAACACTTGTGATGCCTGTTGAGTAGCAATCTTTGCTTGGAGACTAGCGTTATCCTTCTCTAAATCCTTTAACTGTGTTTGCAGTTCTTGAACCCGATGTGGAACTTCCTTTTCTTGGCTAACCTTTAACTCATTAGCGATTGTATCTAAAAGATCGGCCCGTTCTTGCATAAATTTAAAGGCATCACTACCAGTAACGGCTTCAATCCGTCGAATTCCAGCACCAACTCCGGCTTCGGAAACAATCTTGAACAGCCCTAATTCATTCGTATTTTGAACATGATCTCCACCACAAAATTCGGTGTTGTAGTCACCAATCTTGACTACCCGGACCTTATCACCATACTTATCAGAGAAGAGGGCGATAGCACCCATTTCCTTAGCTGAGTCAATATCGGTTTCCACTGTGGTAACCGGAATTTCCTTCCAGATTTGATCATTTACCATTTTCTCAACTGCTTTTAAGTCTTCAGCAGTGACCTGCCCAAAGTGGTTAAAATCAAACCGTAAGTAATGCTCTTCAACAAGTGAACCTGCTTGTTGCGTATGACCGCCCAGAACGTTCCGCAATGCCTGATCTAAGAGGTGGGTTGCCGTATGGTTCTTTTCAATCTTAAGGTGACGAATTCGATCAACAACTAAACGGTACTTAGCACCCAGTTTAATTGGTGCGGTCAGCTTAACCCGGTGAAGATTCTGCTGATGAGGAGCATGTTGGACGTCCACAACTCGGCCCACTTGATGACCATAATTATCAATAATGTCACCAGTATCGGCCACTTGACCACCCATTTCAGCATAGAACGGCGTTACATCAAAAATCACTTCAATGTCATCCGCTTGGGGGTCCGCTTCTTGGACGTGCTGACCATCCGCAGTTAAACCAATTACCTTCGCATCATCAACACTCAATTGGTGATAACCAACGTATTTGCTTGGTTCTGTAAAGTCAGTCCAAACGTCAGTCTGCACACCCATTCCATTATCAATATCACGCGCGTTTCTAGCCCGATTTTGTTGTTCAGTCATGGCAGCTTCAAAGCCTGCTTGATCAACGGTTAACCCTTCATCACTTGCGTATTCCTTGGTTAATTCAATTGGGAACCCATAGGTATCATATAGTTTAAAGGCCGTCTTCCCGTCAATTTCATTCGTACCATTTTGCTTGGCATCGTCAATGACGTTGTTTAGTAGATTTAATCCACCGTTTAACGTTGTACTAAACCGTTCTTCCTCTGATTTAATTACGGAGGAGATGTAGTCAGCATTCTCTAACACATCTGGATAGTAATCCTTCATAATCTCGCCCACTGTTGGTACCATCTTGGCCAAGAATGGTTCATCAATTCCGAGCTTTTTACCAGCAACTACTGCTCGCCGCAGTAGACGACGAATAACGTATCCACGACCCATATTGGATGGTAAAGCACCATCACCAATTGCAAAAGTAATTGTCCGAATATGATCAGCGATAATCTTAAATTGGACATCATCGGCATCATTTTGTCCATACTGCTTATTTTGGCTAAACGTCTCCGTCTGCTTAATTAAGGGCATAAAGAGGTCCGTTTCAAAATTAGTTGGAGCATTTTCAAAAATTGACACTACCCGTTCCAAACCCATCCCCGTATCAATATTCTTATGTGGCAGTGGTTCATAAGTATCTTCAGGAGTATGGTTAAATTGACTGAAAACAATGTTCCAAATCTCTAAATAACGTTCGTTTTCGCCACCGGGATAGTTTTCTGGATCATCTTCAGCAACATTATTCATTTCCTGACCACGGTCATAGAAGATTTCAGTATCCGGGCCAGAAGGGCCTTGACCAATATCCCAGAAATTATCCTTATTCTGAATCAGATGATTTTCTGGCACTCCGGCTGCCCGCCAGTAATTGTAAGCATCATGATCCTTCGGATAGTAAGTAACGTATAGCTTTTCTGGATCAAAACCAAACCATTCATCACTAGTTAATAGTTCCCAGGCCCATGGAATAACTTCTTTCTTGAAGTAATCACCCACGGAAAAGTTTCCGAGCATTTCAAACATTGTATGGTGACGGGCCGTTTTACCAACGTTTTCAATATCATTAGTCCGAATACTCTTTTGCGAACTAGTCATTCGTGGGTTGTCCGGTACCACTTTGCCATCAAAGTACTTTTTCATTGTGGCCACACCAGAGTTAATCCACAATAGGGTTGGGTCATCAACTGGTACTAGTGAGCGACTTGGCATTTCCTTATGACCATGCTGGATAAAGAAGTCCAGATACATCCGCCGCACTTGCGCACTATTTAATTTCTTCAGTTTTTTCATTCGTCTCTCTTCCTCCAAAAGAAAAACCATCCCTGCATACAGAGACGCCGAAAGCGCGGTACCACTCTGTTTGCAACGATGGATCGTTAACCTCTTTTGATTCCCAAGCGGGATTTATTCACTTATCTTACTGGGGAGCAATAAAAAATCTTCAGAATCCTTTTCACCAACCAGGATCTCTCTAAACATTCCGATCATCTACCATGTCCCAGACGGATTTTATTATAACTTTCCCAATGCATAAAATCAACGGCCTAATGACTGCTTTTTCCTTTCGGCTCGATGCTGACGTTGACGCGCCCGCTTGGCCTTCCGAATTTTATGACGTTGCTCTTGCTTTGCCTGTTGTCGAGCCTCTTCTTTAATTTTATTCCGAATCCGCTTCTTATAACCAGGCTTAACCTTTTTCTTGGTTTTTTTGACAAAGCCCTTCATAGTCGGATCCAGGGCCTTCTTACGACGCTTATAACCGCGTCGGCGATTTCGATCATAGGTTGTCTTGATCCGGCCATTGCTGAGTATCTTCGGAATGAACTTAATTCCTCGTTCTTCTAATTTGGCAATTAAATCATCTTCATAAGGTTCATACAGCGTAATTGCCGTTCCCTGAAGATTACCCCGTCCGGTACGGCCGACCCGGTGAATAAAATATTCCAAATCAGTTGGAATATCATCATTAATCACCAGTGAGACCCCTTCAATGTCAATTCCGCGTGCCGCTAGATCAGTGGCGACCACATATTGAAAGTCTAAGTTACGCACTTGGCGCATCATCTTTTTACGTTCCCGTGGTTCAAGTCCCCCGTGAATAAGAGCTACTTTCAGGCCCTGTTCCGTTAGGTAATGATAAATCTCTGTTGCCCGTTCACGGGTATTAGCGAACACTAATGCCAAGAAAGGTTCCCCCATCGTCAGCAATTCGTAAATCAGTGAATTCTTATCATGGCCCTTAGTAGACATTAACCAATTCTCTACATTTGGGTTAATCACCGTTTCAGTGGGAATCTCTTCTACAACCGGATTTTCTAAATACTTCTTTAGAAACGGCCGGAGCCCAACTGGAATGGTCGCGGAAAAGACCATCATTTGTAGCTTTTCCGGAAAGTGACCGGCAATCTGGTCAACCTGTTCCAAGAAGCCCATGTCCAAGGTCATATCAGCTTCATCAATCACAAATTGAGTTGCTAAATGAACGTCTAGCGCTCCTGAATTAATCAAGTCTAAAATTCGTCCTGGCGTTCCAATGACTACTTGGGGTTGTTTCCGCTTTAATTGTTCAATTTGATGCTCTTTATCCGTTCCACCAACGTAATTGTGAATCGTAAATGGTTCTGGGGCAAACTTGTTCAACTGCTTGGCAGCATTATAAGTCTGCGTAGCCAATTCACGGCTTGGCGCTGTCACAACTGCTTGTACCCTTTGTTCATTTACGTCCATCATTGAAAAAATGGGTAATAAAAATGCATGTGTTTTCCCTGAACCAGTTTGCGATTGGCCAACGACATTTTCACCCTTTAAAACTTCCGGAATCACCCGTTCCTGAACCGGAGTTGGCTGAACAAAATTAATGGACTTTGACTTTAACGCAGTCAGCAGCCAAGGTTTTAGTTTAAAATCAGCAAACGTTGTTGTCATAATATCCTCACTATCTATCTTGACTAGTTAATTTCTCTAATTCTTCCACAATCTGGTTAATTTCCGCTAAATCGGCTGCTTTGGCCCCACTGGCTAATTCATGGCCACCGCCTCGGTGCTTCTTCGCCAGTTCATTAATTGCTGGACCCTTAGAGCGGAGCCGGACACGGAAGTGACCATCCTCTTGTTCGACAAAAATCGCCCACGCCTTAACCTCATTAATGCGTCCTGGCAAAGGAACTACCGCTGACGTTCCCGCTTCGGTTAATCCAAAGCGTTTCAAAACTTCTGAACTCAGAACAACATAACCAGCCCCGCTTTCGGAAATGGTTAAATTCTCGTAAACGTATGCGGACAGTCGTGCAAGCGGAACTGTAATTTGATTTTCTCGTTGACTAATTGCAGCTGCATCTGCTCCATGGTCAATTAACGCCCCCGCAACTAACATCGTGCGAGCTGTCGTTGCAGGATATAGGAAACGGCCAGTATCACCAACAATTCCTGCATATAAGGCATTTGCCGCTTTCTTTGGTAACTTCAAATCATCAGCAAAGTGTTGATAAAAATCATAAATCATTTCTGAACAACTTGATGCTTCTGGACGGACCCACATTAAGTCGCCAAAAGGTTCATCATTCGGATGGTGATCAATTTTGATTAACTTATCCCCATTATCAAATCGCCGGTCATCAATCCGGGGCGCATTAGCCGTATCAACAACAATGACTAACGCATCATTAAACTCAGCTGATTTAAGATCATTCATCTGACCAATCCAACTCAAACTTGGAAAATCCTTGCCGACAACATAAACATCCTTATAAGGAAAGGAAGCTTTGATAATTTCCGCTAATCCAACCTGAGAGCCAAACGCATCTGGATCTGGGCGTTGGTGCCGATGAATAATAATCTTTGGGTATTTTTTAATTTCTTGATAGATTTGGTTCAAAATTTCCATAATGTTCTCCTTATTAATTAATCATGATCCTAAATAAAAAAAGCTGGGATTGCTCCCAACTTTTCTCACTATTTAGCTGAATCTTGATGATCATCAACTTCAGCAGAATCCTTGGCATCATCAGCCGCGGCTTCTTTAGGAGCAGCTTCTTCTGCAGGAGCATCTTGAACTGCTTTATCTGCTGGATTTTCTTCAACATTCTTTGCTGATTGGTTAGCAGCAACGACCCGTTGAACAGCAACTAGGTCAAACGTTAAGTAAATTCCTTCACAGTCAAGCGTAACTGTTTGTTCTTTTTCGTTGACTTCACTTACTACACCGTGCAAACGGCTAATCGTTACCACGTGATCGCCCGGTTGCAACTTGCTCATCATTGCCTGATGTTCTTTGCGTTGCTTTTGTTGAGGACGAATCATGAAGAAATACATGAAGACCACCATCAAAACAATCAAAATGATGCTTGACATACCTTGACTACCCAATATTCTTCATCCCTTCTAAAAATAATTCATCTTTAAGAATACCAAAAAACAAGGGTAATTACCACTATCTTATTTCAACCTCAGTATAATATTTAGCGATCCGCCACAGGTCATTAATTTTTACTGAATTTTCTGTTTGAATCGCATCCCGGAATTGTTCAACAAAACTATTGATCCACCACCAATTGTTCAATCCTAAATAATGGTCAGCTAAGGGGTCGCGCTGATGGTTAAGATAGTGTAAGTAAGCACACGTAACCGTAACCTGTGTTGCGGAATGCACAGTTATTAATCGTGAATCATCCTGATATTTTTCATGACCAATCCGACAAGCGCCTGTTGCTGTGTATAGCTCACCACGATGAGCAGCCTCCATTGGTGACGCAGTGATTACAATATCGACACCCAAACGCAGTGCAGCAAATATTTGCCAACTATCTGATGCAATGATCAGCCGAGGACGATCATTTGGCAATAGGTCACAAGTCTCTTTAACAATCCGATACCACTCTTCAGGTTCATCTGGCAGATCAGCAATTAAGTAACCACATTTGTCACCTAATTCGGTAATACAGTGGCTACGAAGCGCTCGCAAACCAGCGCCAACAACCACTCCCCACTCACTATTGACTTGTTTCTGCCATGTGATGTTCAATTCGACTGCAGTCTTTAAATCATCAACTGGTGCATAGTAGTCCGGAACTTGGTAAATGGGGAATTGAATATCAGCTTTACCCAGAATTTGGAAGCGGTTAGCTTGGTAACTCGTTAACCGTTTGTGAGCGTGAGTAAAAGGTTCTTCATAACGAATCCCCAGCTCACCAGCATTCTTCTTAACCTTCTGCATTGGTCCAAACTCCGCCACCAATGACATTAAAGGTCGTGGCCAGCTCATGAACTTTTGCAATGAACCAAGTTTTTGCATTGCTTTTTCACCAGGCTGAACAAAGAATGGTAACGCCGGTACCACTAAGCCTTGGCATTCTAGCGATGCTAATTCAGTCATCGTTAATGGACTGACCGCCCCTCGCTTTGCAAAGGGAATCACTGCTGGTGTTTGAATTGAACCATGGTCAGTAATTAGTTCGCCCCTCCGTAGTTGTCCATTCCCAGAACGTGAAGCTAAAATTTTAAACTGATTTTCCATTGCCATTTCCCCATTTAATTCGGCTCATAATTTAACCCTAAGTGTTCATATGCGGCTGGTGTTACTACTCGACCACGGGAAGTTCGTGACAGAAAGCCGATTTGTAATAAGTATGGCTCGTACATTTCCTCAATCGTATCGACTTCTTCACCAATATTAGCAGCAATTGTTTTCACCCCGACCGGGCCACCGTGATACAGGTTAATCATTGTTAAAAGCATCTTCCGGTCGACTTCATCCAGGCCCTTGCCATCAACTTGAAGTAAGTGGAGCGCCTTAACCACAATCTCATGATCAATTGCCGGCTTCTTAGCAACCTGAGCAAAATCGCGCACCCGCTTTAATAGCCGGTTGGCAATTCGTGGTGTCCCTCGCGACCGCAACGCTAATTCATGTGCTCCTGTCTGCTCAATTGAAATTTTAAAAATATCAGCACTCCGTAAAATAATTTGCTGAAGTTCTGCTGAATCGTAGTACGCCATATGTTCGACAATTCCAAAACGATCTCTCAAGGGGGCCGATAGTGCACCAGCCCGGGTGGTTGCCCCAATCAATGTAAAGGGTGGTAATGGAAAGTGAACCGGATGTGCAGTCGGCCCTTCACCGACCACTATGTCAATATAGAAATCTTCCATGGCTGAGTACAGCATTTCTTCAACCACCTTCGGTAACCGGTGAATTTCATCAATAAAAAGAATATCCCCAGCTTGCAATTCATTTAATAGTGCTACTAAATCTCCAGGCTTTTCAATTGCCGGCCCACTGGTCGTTTTGATTTGCACGCCCATTTCATGCGCCACCACCATTGCTAACGTTGTTTTACCAAGGCCCGGTGGTCCATACAGCAAAACATGGTCCAATGCTTCTGAACGAGATTTAGCAGCTGTGATGTAGACTTTTAATTCTTTTTTGATTTTATGCTGACCGATGTAATCATCCAAGGTCTGTGGACGTAAACTCTTTTCAATCACACTTTCATTTTCGTTAGTCGCTTGATTTGACATAATATTTTCAGCATCACTCACCATCACATCCTCCTTTCACTAACTCAATAGGGTAAGACCCTTCCGCAGATACTGGTCTGTTGAGAGACCTGCTTCTTGCTTCAGTGAACTAGCCACTTTTTTAACATCCTTTGCCGAATACCCCAATGCCTTTAATGCAGCTAAAGCATCCGCCAATTCAGGGTTGTCCTGATTATTCGTTGGCAACTGTTCAACTTGTGGTTGCAAGTCAAAGGTTGGCAATAGTGAGTCAACCTTATCCTGTAATTCAATAATGATTCGTGAAGCGGTTTTCTTACCGATTCCCGGAAATTTGGTAATATATGAAACATTGTTATTAGCAATTGCTTCGACTAATCCCTCATGATCAGGGTTAGCCAGAATTGCTAAAGCACTCTTTGGTCCAATGCCAGATACGGCTAATAATTTAGTAAAGAGACGCTTTTCTTCGGCATTATGAAAACCGAATAAACTAATCGCATCATCGCGAACTGCTTGATAGACGTAAATCTTAGTTGCATCTTCATTTAATGAATAGCTATAAGGGTTAGCAACTTGAACCCGAAAACCAACCCCATTCACCTCAATTACTAAATAATCAGGATGGGCTTCCGTAATGGTTCCCAGTAGATATTCGTACATTCTCTTCCTCGTTTCTAATACTCATGATCATCAAAATCGTT
This sequence comes from Candidatus Limosilactobacillus excrementigallinarum, assembly GCA_019117445.1. Taxonomy (GTDB): domain Bacteria; phylum Bacillota; class Bacilli; order Lactobacillales; family Lactobacillaceae; genus Limosilactobacillus; species Limosilactobacillus excrementigallinarum. Next base: position 31,935 of record DWZS01000081.1, read on the forward strand.
GGCAAACGGTTGATGACTTTCTTGAATCCGTTTAAATAACTTCTCTAAGTCAGTATCAGTAAAGTGAATCAATACTGGACGGCCATGAGGACAATTAAATGGATTTTCACAATGCGGTAAAGTTTTTAATAGGGCCTTAGCTTGTAAAGCATCCAGATGGTGATTGGCTTTGATGGCCCGCTTACAGCTCATCATAATCGCCGTTTTGGCACGAAATTCTGCTACCGTAAGATGACCATTTTGAATTACCCAATCAATCATTTCACGAGCAGTATCTTCTTCCTGACCATCAATAAACCAAGTCGGATGACTAGATAATAAAAAACTGTTTTGACCAAATTGTTCCAAGTGGAGACCAACCTGTTGCAAGGTGGTTAATTGTTCATTGATTTTTAAAGCCTCTGAGACGGAATAATTTAATACCAACGGCTGTAAAAAGTTTTGCTGATCTGCTGAAACCTGCCCAATCGCTTTCCTAAACCGTTCATAGTTAACCCGTTCTTGGGCAGCATGTTGGTCAATAATATATAACCCATCAGAAGCCTGCGCTAATAAAAAGGTCCCTTGTAATTGACCAATGTATTGTAATTCAGGGAAGCGCTGTTGATCATGATCTCCTTGATCATTAATCGCCAAACTCACTTCTTCCGTCTGCCGGTTAGTCTCTTTCCTATTATTCACGTTGATTTGCTCATCACTAAACGGGGTTGCAACTTCATTTTGATATTTACGATCAAATTCCTTTAACCGCGGTTGTTGAAGTTCAGCCCGACTATGGATAACAATCGGTTTTTCAACAATACTATCCCTACTATCAGCTTTCGCCGGATTACTATGATCCGCCGTAACATGGGCAACATTTTCCGTGCTCGTTAAGTTAGCAGTTTGACTATACTTATCAGTTTTTTCCTCAACCACCGACAAATTCGGCGTGGTTAGTAATTGATCGGCTCGTTCGCCAACATCTGGAATTAAATTCTGCTGAGCAATTTTCTGCTGAATAGTCGTACTGATTAAGGTTGCCAGTTGTTGCTCCTTACTTAGACGAACCTCTCGCTTAGCAGGATGTACATTAACGTCCACCAATAGTGGATCCAAGTCAATATTAACGACCACTACTGGATAGCGACCAACCATTAATTTAGAGCCGTAACCCTCAATAATCGCTTTTGTTAATTGGTAATTACGTACGTAACGATGATTGATAGTAATCGTCATGTACTGCCTGCTTGCACGGGTTAGTTCTGGTAAAGAAACAAGGCCATCAACCGTAAAGTCTGGATCAGCGCCGTGAATTGCTAACATTTTACGACCCACTTTGACCCCATAAATTGCTGCAATCACTTGTTGAACATTGCCATTTCCAGCCGACCGAAACATTTCCCGACCGTCATGAGTAAATGAAATCGCCACATCAGGATTGGCAAGCGCTAACCGGTTAATAATATCAACCATTCGACTAAGTTCCGTCTGCGGTGATTTGAGGTATTTTAGGCGAGCCGGAGTGTAAAAAAACAGTTCACTAACTTTGACATCCGTACCGCGCCGTGCTGGTGCAGCCTGAAAATCTATTAGTTCGCCACCATGAAAGTGGATCATTGTTCCTGATGCCCCACCAGTCGCCGTTGTCATTACCACATCTGCAACTGAAGCAATACTTGGTAGCGCTTCGCCACGAAATCCCATCGTCTGCACGCGGAACAGGTCTTGCCGGGTGCTGATCTTACTGGTGGCATGACGCTTAAAAGCTTCTTTAACATCTTCCGTGGCAATTCCATCACCATCATCAATCACCCTTAATTCACCCAGACCTGCTTTGGTCACCACAATATCAATTCTTTTACTGCGAGCGTCAAGTGAGTTTTCAACTAACTCTTTGATAATTGAGGCTGGACGTTCGATTACTTCACCAGCCGCAATTTGATTAGCAAGTACATTATTCAACTCATGAATTTTACCCAATTCACATCATCCTTACTTTAACTTTTGCTGCCACTGGTAAACTTGATTCATTACTTCCATCGGCGTCATGCTCATCAAATCTAAGCCTTGTAATTGCTTAAGCACCTTATCATTTCGCCGATGTTTTGGCTGCTTAGGTGCTGGTGAAAATAGTTCTAGTTGGCCATCTTGCTCCTCTGGATATTGCTGTTGCGTATTGCTTTCATTGACCGTATTAACTTCTTTAGGCTCAGTAACCGTGGCTCCAGCAACGTGATCATCCTCATGCTCACTCTCTAACGACTGTAAGATATGATTAGCCCGCTTCAGTAGCGTTGCAGGCATCCCGGCCAGTTTAGCAACATGAATCCCATATGATTTATCTGCCGGACCTGATGTCACCTTATGGAGGAAGATTAATTCACCGTTTTCTTCAGTGGCACCAACATGAACATTTTGCAATTTATCCAACTGCTGATCCAAGCCAGTTAATTCATGATAGTGAGTAGAAAAGAGGGTCTTGGCGTGCACATTATTATGAACATATTCAATAATTGCCTGTGCTAGTGCCATCCCATCATAAGTCGCCGTTCCCCGACCAATTTCATCAAACAAAATTAAGCTATTACGGGTAGCATGCAGTAAAGCATTGTTGGCTTCCATCATTTCAACCATAAAGGTACTTTCACCTGATACTAAATCATCGGCAGCCCCAATTCGGGTAAAAATCTGATCAAAAATCGGCATATTAGCTTTTTCAGCCGGAATAAAACAACCCATTTGGGCCATCACTGCCGACAAGGCTAATTGGCGCATATAAGTACTCTTTCCCGACATGTTAGGTCCGGTAATCAGTAGAATATCCGTATCTTGCCCCATTTGAACATCATTCGGGACGTATTCTTGATGGCCCATAAACTTTTCAACTACCGGATGGCGACCATTTTTGATCATTAGCTGATGATCATGATTCAACTCTGGCCGCACAAAATGATATTTTTCAGAAACTACAGCAAAGCTTTGTAAAACATCTAATTCAGATAACGCTTCCGCGAGCGCTTGAAGCCGTTCAATCGCGGTTTTCACCTGCTCACGAACTTCCACAAACAAATCATACTCCAACGCGGTTGATTTTTCCTGTGCCCCTAAGATTAGCGCTTCCTTTTCCTTTAATTCTGGGGTTGAGAAACGTTCTGCGTTCGTTAGGGTCTGTTTTCGTTCGTAACGATCTTTAGGGAGCTTATCCAAATTCACCTTGGTAACTTCAATGTAATAGCCAAACACATGGTTATAACCAATTTTTAAGTTATTAATTCCGGTCGTTTGACGTTCTTTTTGTTGCAAATCGGCAATCCATTGTTTTCCATTATTCATGGCGTCACGGTAATTATCTAGTTGATCATTATAGTGGTCTTTAATAACTCCACCATCCGTTACCGAAATCGGTGGATCATCATTAATGGCCTGGTCAATTAAATCAGCAATGTCTTCCAGTGGATCCAACCGATTAACAAGCTCGTCAAACACTGGTGAATCCATCGTTTCCAACACATATTTAATTTTTGGTACCTGTTGCAGTGAAGTTTTTAATTGGATCAAATCCCGACCATTAACACTGCCGTACGCCACACGCCCGGCCAATCGTTCTAAGTCATACACCTTAATCAATTCATCTTGAAGGTTCTGGCGTTCAAAGTAATTATCTAAAAGGATTTGCACTTTATCCTGTCGCTCTTCGATCTTTTGCTGGTCAATTAACGGTCGATCTAACCAGCGTTTTAATAGTCGACTTCCCATTGCCGTTTTGGTTTCATCCAGCAACCACACCAGCGTCCCTTGTCGTTTGCCGCTCCGTAAGTTCGTCATTAATTCAAGATTAGTTTTTGAATAATGATCAATTTTCATAAAAGAGCTTGGCTGATATGACTGTGCAATTTGTAAATGCGCCAGCGAACGTTTCTGGGTTGTCAAAAGGTATGACACCAAAATAGCAACCACGTGTTGCTGATTTTTGTTTTCCAGATTCTGGGTCAGATAACTAACTTCTGCTTCTTTTGCCAACTGAGGTTGACTAGAAATCAAAATATTCCGTTTCCCTAATTCATCAGTAATGGACTGCGGCAGCTTTTCCAAATGAACAACTTCACGCGTTTGTAGGTTAATTAATTCATTCATCAACTCACTCTGTTGCTGAAAAGTTGTGGTTTTCAATTCCCCAGTTGATAAGTCCGCATAAGCCAGGCAGTAGTCACTACCATCCAGGTAGACCGCTGTTAAGTAATTGTTACTCTGGGCCTGATCGCCCTTTAGGTCCATTTGTGTTCCCGGAGTCACTAATCTAGTGACTGCTCGTTTAACCATGCCCTTAGCTTTTTTAGGATCCTCCATCTGCTCACAAATGGCTACCTTATACCCCTTGTCAATCAAAATGTCGACATAGTTTTCCACAGCACGGTGGGGAACCCCACACATTGGAATAGGATTTTTCGCACTATGGCTCCGACTAGTTAATGTTAACTCCAGTAATTGTGCACCCTTAATTGCATCGTCATTAAATAGTTCATAAAAATCACCCAACCTATAAAACAAGAACGCATCCGGATATTGGTCCTTTACTTTCTGGTATTGTTCCATCATTGGCGTTAGCTTTTTAGTCACCATTTTCACCTCTCGTTACTTGATCTCTCTTCTCACCATTTTAAACGAAAAAGGCCGGGTCAACATCCCAGCCTCGTTTTTATTTTGCATAGTCTACAGCACGAACTTCCCGAATAACCGTGACCTTAATGTGTCCGGGATACTCTAACTGATCTTCAATTTCATGTTTGATATCATGCGACAAGGCAGCAGCCTGGTTGTCGGAAACCTTCTTCGGTTTAACAATCACCCGGACTTCACGACCAGCTTGAATTGCATAACTATGGTCAACACCCTTATGATGATTGGCAATTGATTCAAGCTGCTTTAACCGCTGAATGTACTCTTCCAAAGACTCACTCCGTGCCCCTGGACGGGCGCCAGAAATCGCATCTGCCGCTTGAACCAGCACCGCAATGATGGATGTTGCTGGGACATCTCCATGGTGCGAAGCAATCGTATTAATGACCACTGGATTTTCCTTATACTTACGGGTCAATTCAACCCCTAATTCAACATGAGAACCATCAACTTCATGGTCAATTGCTTTACCAATGTCATGTAATAATCCGGCCCGCTTAGCTAAAGTGGTATCTTCACCCAGTTCAGCTGCCATGATCTCTGTCAATTTAGCAACTTCAATTGAGTGTTGAAGAACATTTTGGCCATAACTTGTCCGGTATTCCATTCGGCCAATCGTCTTAATGAGATCTGGGTGCATACTATGAATTCCGAGATCAAAGATCGTCTCCTCACCGACCTCACGTAGTTGTGCATCCATATCATTACGCGCCTTTTCAACTGCTTCTTCAATCCGTGCCGGATGAATCCGCCCATCTTGAATTAGTCGCTCCAGCGCCATTTTGGCAATTTCTCGGCGGACTGGATCAAAGCCACTCAGTACTACCGCTTCAGGCGTATCATCAATAATCAAATCGATTCCCGTTAATGTTTCTAAGGTCCGAATATTCCGTCCTTCACGACCAATAATTCGTCCCTTCATATCATCATTAGGGAGATTAACCACTGACACTGTTGCTTCTGAAACCATATCAGCACTACTCCGTTGAATAGCACTAACAATCAAACTTTTAGCTTTCTTTTCCGCCGTTAATTGTGCGTCTTCTTCGCTTTCTCGGATCATCTTATCGCGTTCAACTGCTAACTCTTCTTTTAATTTTGCTAGCAATAGTTTCTTAGCTTGATCCTCACTTAATCCTGCAACTTCCTGCAATTTATCTGCTTGTTGCTTGATTAAATTTGCCACTTGTTCATGATCTTTTTGAACTTGTTCTCGTTTTACATCCAATTTGGATTCCCGAGAACTAATTACATTTTCTCGATCTTCTAAGGCACTATCCTTCCGATCCAACGTGTTTTCCCGTTGAATTAAGCGTTCCTCTTGTTTTTGAACTTCTTGACGACGCTCTTGTAGATCCTGTTCTACACTTTCTCGATAGCGATGACTTTCTTCTTTTGCTTCCAGAATGGCTTCCTTTTTTGCGGTTGCCGCTTCTTTCTTAGCAGACGAAATGATTTCCTTAGCATTATTTTTGGCCTGTTCAACTTGTCGTTCCACAATGAAGCGACGAATAAAATAACCAAAAACACAAGCAACAATAGCGATGACGGCCGTCAATATTTTCATTATGACCCCTCCAAATCAACTATTGAGTTGTGATTTAATCAATTAAATTACAAACTGTCGTGTAAAAAACACGTACAAAGTTAATTTTAATCGTTGTCGGAAAGGGTGTCAATAAATGGTTATTCCACAAATAAAAAATGAGTGAGAAAATAACATGCTTTCTCACCCATTTTCTGGTTAGCTATTTTTCTGAGGCTTCTTCAATGGTTTCTTGGGTACTTGCTGGTTCCTGGCTGGCAGCAGGCTTAGCTTCAGCTTTGTCTTCATCGTTAACCGGCATATTATAGGCTTCCCGGACCTTAGTCATTAATTCCTGCATCTGTTCAGAGTGCTCGCTTAACCACTTTTTGGCATTTTCACGACCTTGCCCAATCCGATCTGATCCATAGGAATACCAAGCTCCACTCTTCTTGACCAGATTCTTTTCTACGGCCATGTCAAGCAATTCGCCCGTCTTGGAAATTCCAGTACCATACATAATATCGACTTCAGCACGCTTGAATGGCGGTGCAACCTTATTTTTAACAATCTTAATTTTGGCACGGTTTCCGATTACTTCCTTGCCTTCTTTAAGTTGTTCCCCTCGACGAATTTCCATCCGAATAGTGGAGTAGAACTTCAAAGCCCGACCACCAGGAGTAGTTTCCGGATTACCAAACATCACTCCGACCTTTTCACGAATCTGGTTAATAAAGATGGCAATCGTTTTGGTCTTATTAATTTCACCAGAAAGCTTTCGTAAAGCTTGTGACATTAATCGGGCTTGAAGACCCACATGTGTATCTCCCATTTCGCCTTCAATTTCTGCTCGTGGTACCAAGGCAGCAACCGAGTCTACAACGACAATATCTACCGCACCACTGGCAATTAAGGCATCCGCAATCTCTAATCCTTGTTCACCCGTATCTGGCTGAGAAAGTAACAAATTATCGATGTCGACCCCTAATGCTTCCGCATATTGTGGATCTAAGGCATTTTCAGCGTCAATGTAAGCGGCTGTCCCGCCTTGCTTTTGAACTTCTGCTACTGCATGGAGAGCTACCGTAGTCTTACCAGAACTTTCCGGACCATACATTTCAATAATCCGTCCACGAGGATATCCACCAATTCCAAGTGCGTCATCAATTGCTAAGGAACCACTTGAAACTGACGCAATTTTGGTATCTGCTGCATCCCCCATTCGCATGATGGAGCCTTTACCAAAGTTTTTTTCAATTTTTTTAAGGGCATTATCTAATGCTGTCTTTCTTTGATCTGCCATTATTTTCCTCCTTAACAGGATCCTGTTTTAATAATATCAGTTTTTTATCAAAACACAAGCATTTTTCGAACCAATGTTCGAGCTAATCGAGAGATTTTAACAAATGTTCAATGGCAAGCAACCCACGTTGGACACTTTGCTGACGGATTGCTTGTCGTCCCATTTGCTGTGAAAGATGCAACTGCTTGGTGACCGTTTGTTGGCCATTAGCGATACCAATCCAAACTTCCCCTACTGGATGTCCTGCCAAGCCATCGGGGCCAGCCACTCCAGTAAAACCGATGCCCAAATTCGCACCAGTTAATTGACGTGAATGTTGCGCCATTGCACCTGCAACTTCCCCGCTCACTACACTGTGTTCATTAATTAACTCTTCTGGAATTCCTAGCAACTTAGTTTTCATTTCAGTGGCATAGGTAACAAAGCCCCCCGTAAACACATCTGAAGCGCCCGGTACTGAACAAATTGTAGACTGGAACAAACCAGCCGTCAGACTTTCTGCAGCAGTAATCGTCATGCCTAACTTTTTTAAATGCTTAACAACCTGGCTTGCTAAGGTCAGTCCTTCGCCACTTCCAAAGTAATAACTTCCTAACTTACTAACAATCTGCTTCTCAGCTTGATCCAATAGTTTCCGAGCCACGTCCGCCGGGCAATCAAAAACCGTTAAACGAACTTGGGTTTCATCAGGTTGAACATACGAAGTTGCAATCACCTTCGTATGTGTCCCTAAGATTTTCTGAATATCATCCATCAACGTTGATTCTGGATAACCAACAAAGTGTAATACCCGGTTCATGATGGTCCTGCCACTAGTCAACTGCTCTAAATGTGGTCGCAATGATTCAGTTACCATTGCCTGAAATTCACGTGGTGGTCCCGGCAGCACCACATAGGTATGGTAATGATCACTAAAAATACTACCAAGTGCCAAGCCAACTGGATTAGTTAAAGCTTGCCCCCCTTTTAAGTAGTAAGCCTGACGAATGTTTTCGGGGCTCAAAGTAAGGTGCCGCTGGCGGAAGTCGTCCTGCACAGTTTCCCAATACATGTCATCAAGTACTAAATCTGTATTTAGTGCCTGGGCAACACTTGCCATCGTCACATCGTCAGCTGTTGGCCCTAATCCTCCACAAATAAAGATCAGTTGAGCACGTTGTTCGGCCTGTCTAATTGCAGTAACAATCCGTTCCCTTTGATCATCAACTGTCGTTTGCCAATAATTATGAATATCAAACTGACGCAATTGATCTGCTAAGAATCGGGCATTGCTATTAGTAATTTCACCTAAAGTTAGTTCCGTTCCGACCGAAATAATTTCTGCATTCATTTTATTAACCTCCTAACTTATATAAACGAAAAAAGCCGGTGAAATAATTAAATTTCACCAGTCTTTTTGTTAACTGCTCTACTTAAAACCATCTGCGAACACACCGCGTCCTTGTATGAAATAGTCAACTCCAGAGTAAATCGTGAAGAATAGACAGATGTATAACATAATTTCACCAAACGGGATATTCCAAATTGCAAAAATAGCATTATGAAGCAGCAAGAAAATAATGGCAATGAACTGCGTGGTCGTTTTAATTTTACCCGGCATCTTGGCAGCTAATACTTGACCATTTTGTTCCACGATTAACAACCGTAATCCGGTTACTGATAATTCACGCCAAATAATGATACAAGTAACCCAAGCTGGTACAGCATGACTAGCAGTTAAAACGATAAATGCTGTCATGACCAATAACTTATCTGCTAATGGGTCGGTAAACTTACCAAAATTGGTTACTAAGTGGTCGCGCCGAGCAATTCGTCCATCCAAATTGTCAGTAATTGTTGCCGCAATGAACAGGACTGTAGCGATCAACTGAGCCACCGGAACTGTGGCACCAAGAAACGTTACTGTTCCCCATGCCAGTGGCACAACCATTAAAACTAAGAAAAACGGGATAATTACTAACCGAACAATGGTTAATTTGTTGGGTAAATTCAAGTTTCTTCCTCCTCATTATTGCCGAGTCGATTGCTGAGTAGTAGTCTGTTGCGCAGTCCCGTTATTTCTTTGCGTCGTCGTTCCTTGGGTTCGACTAGTTTGGGTTGTGACATTGGACTGATTATTGTTCGTACGTTGCGTACTTGAAACAGTTGAACTGCTGGAACTAGCTGTTTCATTGCCAAGTAAAATCGTTACTACGCGCGTAGCTGGGTACCGATTATTATCCGTAAAGTCAAGTGTTTGATTGCCAATCTTAATCTTCGTAACCCGAGCATTACCAACTCGAATGGTAATACTGCGTGCATTCTTCGCTAAAGCAACTGTTTGCTTCCCATTAGCAGTCATCGTTCGACTCAACCGGGTGGTTCCATCAACCATCACACTGTTCGTTGATGTTCCAGTCGTCGTAATCTCTAAACTAATGGCCTTAGAAAGTGCCTTAGTTGACCGGTAAGTTACCGCATTGGCAGTTCGTGAACTTTGCGTTAATTTAAGATCATCCTTTGCTTTTTTAGTCGTCTTTTTAGAGCTGGATGAAGCTTTCTTTTTGCTAGATTCACCAGAAACTGAAACTGAACTGCTATCAATCTTGGAAGAATCATTATGGTTACGCGCAATTGCCGTTACCCAAATTGCTGCTAAAATCACCAAAACAATCACACTGATAATAATAGTTGGCAGATACTTACGCATACCATCAATCCGTTTCACTGCTGTCGGCCGATTACCGCTCCGTCGTGGTTCAACCGCTTCATTAAGGTGTTCCGAATAATCAGCTGTTTTGGTCTTTGGCAGATAGTCATCGTACTCTTTCAATAATTCATTTCCATTGAGACCAACCGTATTAGCATACTGCTTAATGAAAGCCCGGACGTAAAAATCTCCGGGTAATTCATCAAATTGCTCATCTTCAATTGCAATCAAATACCGCTTTTGGATTTTGGTAGCTTGTTGAAGATCATCAAGGGTAAAGCCATTTGCGACCCGTGCGTCTTTTAGTTTTTTTCCAATATTGAGCTTTTGTTCTTGTTCTTCACTCATTACTATGTTCCACACCCTTCTTTATTTAAACCAGAACCTAGTATAGCATACTTCGTCTAATGTAAATTCTAAGAATCTATTACATCTTTAACGGCTCAATCACGAAGTTTGTCCAACAATGCGGTTGAATAATTTGTTGACAGGCCTGGTAGAGATCATCGAGCTGAATTGATTGTAATAAGTTAATTTCGTCAAAAACATTTAAATTACCAAAAAGAGCTGATGAATAACGATTTGCAATAGCTTCTGGAGAATTCAAACTCATAATTACCCGGCCAATGGCACCCCGTTTGGTGGCTATAAATTCATTTTTCATTACATCTAAATGATCGGTGGCGGATTGCAAAATATCCTCAATTTCACCAATAAACCGCTGTGGGTCATCCGTATCGGAACTAATGGTTGCAAAATGAAAGCCCCGTTCCATTTCGAAACTGAAACCAAAAGAATCATCAATTACGTGCCGATTATACAGACGTAAATAATTACTAGTGGTATCGTCAAAAATCATTTCTAACATTAATTCACAGGCTAACTTATAACGTAAACGTTCCCGATCATCCGTAAATTGCTGGAGTCCCCGAATAGCAACCATCGCTTTGGGACGCTGAACCGCCATCCGCAAATTCCCTGTGGCAACGACATCTGCGCCTTGCTCATCACTAATTAGCTGTGCTCGGTGAATGGAAAGAATAATTGCCGCATGTTCCTTTTGACTCTCATAAACGGTTGTCATTGTCTCAGCAATGTCGATGTTACCAACTATAACTAAGCGCAAATTAAACGGTTGATAAAAGGTTTGATAGCACTGCATTAAAAGTGCTGGCGTAATTTGTGCAATGCTAGACTCAGTTCCAGCAATATCAACGCTTATTGGATCATTTGGGTATAAATTCGCCAACGCTCCCGTATATAATCGTGAATCCGGATTATCGTTATACATGCGGATTTCCTGTCCAATTATTCCTTGTTCTTTCGCCACACCAGTTGCTGAAAAATAAGGTGTTTGAACAAAATCCAACAAAGTTGCCAAATTTTTCTGGATATTTTGCGTTGTTGAAAATTGATAGCTAGTTTGCGTATAGCTAGTAAAAGCATTTGAATCAGCCCCTAACTCACCAAATAAATCAAACGCATCGTGATTCTTTTTTTCAAAAAGCTTATGTTCTAGAAAATGGGCGATCCCATCAGGAACTTGCACCATTTCTTGGCTACCTAGCGGGATAAACTGATTATCAACAGAGCCATAATTACTCGTTAAAATTCCATACACTTTCTGAAAACCACGACGGGGAATTAACACCACATCCAAGCCATTCGAAAGTCGGTCATGGTAAACGGGTTGATTAAATTGAGAATAAAACTTTTTTTCCACGTTCCTATCTCCGATCCAGAAAATATTCTGCCTGCAACTTTAGTTTTTGTGCTACATCACTCACTTGGTGCTGGTCGACTGATTGGATCAACTCGACCGGATTCGCAGGCAAATTTAAGTCAGTTAAGTTACTAATCAAAACGCGCTCAAGCAAGTAGTTAGGATTATCTTGGGACACTAGATAACCATTAACAAGATTCTTCTTAACTTGTTCTAAATCGTTAATATTAATTTGACCATCTTGAATAGCTTTTAACTGGTCGCCAATCAATTGTTGAGTTCGCTGACGATCCTGACTATTAATTCCTGATTGAACAAAGAGGTAACCCGCAAACGGCCGATACCCAGTCGATGCATAATAGGCCAAACTGGCCTTTTCGCGCACATTCTTAAATAAGAGTGAGTACGGCCCTGCGCCAAATAAGCCATTCATAACTAACGCTGGATAGTAATCAGAATCCATAAAATATACGGGAAAAGAATAGGCTAAATCGAGTTTGGCCTGTTGAATATCAATCTGGTGAGATCCAATTTGAACATTAGACCAAGCTGGCTGACGATAAAAAATATCAGTTTCAAATGAAGATCGTGCTTTCCATGGCCACTGTCGTAATGCTCGTTCCACTTGATCGGCATTAACGTCACCTTCGATAATAATTTCAACCTGGTCTTTGGCCAGCATGTTTTGATAGGCACGAACTATTTCCGGATTCAACACCTTGGCGACCGTTTCTGCTGTCCCGGTACTTGGCATCTTCATCACTGAACCCTTAGTGAAGTATAAATTCAGCAGTCGTTTTGCTGCTAAGTATTGCTTATCGTCTTCCCAAGAAGATAGGGTCGCCGCAATATTGTCCCGTTGCAGTTGCCAACTTTGGGGAGATAGTTCATCCTGGTCACGAAGTGGATTAAATATTAATTCTCGCATGAGCTTTAACGCATCATTAATCCTCATTTGTGGCGCTAGGTGCTGATTAACAAATGATAAGATTAAGCGAACGTTATGGGATGTCCCGACTCTGGTGACATAGCCGTCCAATTCTGCACCATACATTGTGGCTAACTTACGAGCTAATATTGTTTGATTCGGGTAATTAGCAGTTGCATTAACCAATAGATTAACAAGGACATTCCGCACTGAACTATTCGTAAGTGTTTGCTTAGTCGCAAAGTTCACTAAAATTTTGGTAGTCGTATATTTGGTCGTCGGAATGATCGTTAAATGAACACCTTTTACTAATTCTATCTGCATTTTTTATTCCTTTTTTAATCAATGTACCAAATATCATACGCATTTTTACTTCAAAAGACAAGCAATGACCCAGCAAAATAAAAAGGCTGGGGTACCCCAACCTCAAAAATTAATTATTTGGTCCTAGATAATTGCTATTCTTACCAAACCATTTTTCATTAATTTTACGTAATTCACCATTCTTTTGTAGTCGGCCGAGACCTTGATTGACTTTTTGACGCAAGGTTCGATCACCTTTGCGCATTCCGACTGCAAATTTATCTGCTGGCATTTTCGAACTACTGTAAGTCGCATAAGCTTTACGGTCTGGCTGGTGTTGAATGTAGTAGTCCGCATATACTTCATCCATTAAAATACCTTGAATTCGGTTTGCATTCAGATCGATAAATGCATTGGGAAACGTATCATATAAAACCGGCTTGTGATCTTTAATTCGATCTTTCAGTAACCGTGGATATTCATCCAGCATCGTCATCCCAGTTGACCCATTTTGGACTCCCAGAGTTTTCCCAGTCATTTTTTGAAAATTGTTGATGTGATCACGTTTTTTGGTAACCAGAATTTGCTTATTCAGAAGGTAGACACGACTAAACGCCACTTTCTTCTGTCTTTGTGGAGTGACTGAATAGCCGTTCCATAATAAATCAATGGTCCCATTCTTCAACTCAGTTTCCTTCATTGACCAATCAATCGTTTGAAAATCAGCTTTAATTCCGTATTGTTTAAAAACTGCCCGAGCCAAATCCACATCATACCCCACCAGCTTGCCATTTTTTTGTCGGAAGCCCATGGGAACAAAGCTATCATCAACACCAATAATAACCTTGTGTCGTCGTTCAATTCGTGACCACGTGTCTTGCTGATTGGCTCGCTTTGTCACGCTTTCACAACCACTGAGCATCATGAGTGGTAGCAATAAGCACAGAATTAATACCCATCTGCAACGGTTCTTCATATTGTCACCTTCTCACCTTAGTCTTGCTGGTCCAATGCTTGAACCGTCAACATATTATCAGCAATCTTTTTAGCAAATTCCATATCGTGAGTAACTACTAACTGAGTAACCCCTTGTGCCTTTAATGACAATATCAAATTAGCAACTTCATCCCGTAAATTTGGATCTAGTGCACTGGTAGGTTCGTCATAACAAAGAATCTTCGGTTGCATTGCTAATGCCCGGGCAATGGCTACTCGTTGCTTCTGTCCACCAGAAAGTTGATATGGGTAAAGTTGTTCCTTACCCTTTAAACCTAATTGTTCCAATAATTCCCGCGCCTTTTTCTCAGCTGTATCGCGCTCTTGCTTTAAAACTAAGGTTGGAGCAAGTGTTAGATTTTCTAGAACTGATAGGTGTGGAAAAAGGTTAAAGTCTTGAAAAACTACTCCCATCACATTATCAGCACTCGTTAAATCTTGGGGATTAAATTCTTTGCCGTCAATTGTGAAAGTTCCCGAATCAGCAGCTTCTAGCCCCGTGATACAACGCAGGAGGGTCGTCTTCCCGGCTCCAGATGGGCCAACAATGGTCAAAATATTCCCATCTTCAACTGTAAAATTAACATCATCAAGAATTTGTCGACCGCCAAAACTCTTTTTTAAATTTGCGACTTTTAACATTTTAAAGCCCCCCTTTGTTTATTTATAGTAAGAATAACGTTGTTCAACCTTGTGTAGAATAAAGGTGCAAATTCCAACCATTAATAAGTAAATAACCCCAACTAATACTAATGGAACTAAAGTAACATCTCGTGCGGTAGCTACGTTTCCAGCCCGTAGAAGGTCGCCCAGCCCAATGACGTAAACCAATGAGGAGTCCTTAACTAAATTAACAACTTCGTTACCGATTGATGGAATCACGATTTTAACGACTTGAGGAATCACAATTTTTCGAACCGTTTGCCAATAACTCAGGCCTAGAACCCGCGCTCCTTCGTACTGCCCTTCATCAATGGATTGTAATCCGCCCCGGAAAATTTCCGCAAAATAGGCAGCATAATTAAGGATAAAGGCAACTAAGGCTGCATCAAAACGTTGAAAAACAATCCCGACGATGGGCAAACCATAAAACACAAAAATTAATTGCAATAGTAACGGCGTTCCCCGCATCAGCCACACGTAAAATTCTAGAACCCATTTGAGCGGGCGAATTTTTGATACTAATCCTAAACTACAAATAATTCCCAAGGGTAATGACCCAATTAACGTAAGAAAGAACAACTCCAACGTCATTCCTGCACCCTGAAATAATGATGGTAAAATTTCAAATACATATCTTAGTGACATAAGCAACCTCCTACTCTCTGTCTGAGCAAACAAAAAACGCCTCCCTGGAATAATCTCCAAGGGGACGCTAGACCGTGTTTCCACCCCAATTCATAACCAGCTTACACTGGCTACCTCAGCAAGTTCATTTGAAATTAAAAGCCCTCTTACTACTTAACGTAGTAAGAGGGCTTTGCAGCGGTTCCACCTCATTATTGTTAAATTCTCACGAATCTAACCTCAGCAAGTTCAAATAAACTCCGCGCTGTAACGGGCTTCCCCGGA
>DWZS01000082.1 GCA_019117445.1 Candidatus Limosilactobacillus excrementigallinarum
AAGATGTCATGAAAGACAATCAGAAGAAACAGCCTACCGTTACGGTTGGCAATTACAATGCTTGTCGCAAATATTTCAGAATTATTGATTTCTGGAATAAGCAAATTTGCAAAGGAATGGGGTGGAAATATAATGGCTAACCTTTTTAATCTTAACGATCAATATAAAACATTGGCGTCCCGTGATGACTTAGATCCACAGGTGTTAGTTGATACCCTTGATGCCATTGATGATGACCGTAAAACTAAGCTTGATAATTTGGCGAGTTGGGCTGACCAATTGAAATCTGAAATTGATTTTATTGATGAGAAGCAAAAAACATGGCGTGATGAAAAAGCTTATCGAATTAACAAACTGAATTGGATCAAGCAATATATGACCGATGCATTAGATGATGCTGGTATTAAGAAACTTAATACTGACAATCACATGCTATCAGTTCGTAACTTCAAAGCGTCCACAGTGATTGATGATGAAGACAAGCTGCCAAGCGAATACAAGGAAATTGAATCAGTAGTTAAGCCCAACAAGAAAGAAATTTATCAAGCCTTGAAAAACGGCTTAACTGTTGATGGCGCTCACTTGGAACCTAACAGAGGGACGGTGATTAAATGATGAAATTCAAAATTGAACCGACGCGAAGGCAAAAGCCTTTGAAAGTAGTGGTTTACGGCCCTGAAGGAATTGGCAAAACGACATTCGCTAGTCAATTCCCTGATACCGTTTTTATTGATACTGATAATGATGGAACAAGCTTTATTGATGCTGAAAAGCTACCTAAACCAACGGACTGGGAGATGCTGCTGGAAGAAGTACAAGATGTTGCGGATAACCACCCACGCAAAACGCTAGTCATTGATACAGCCGATTGGGCTGAAATCTTAGCAAAGCATTATCTAATGAAGAAAAACCACTGGAAAGCTATCGATTCAGCAAGCTATGGAGCTAAATATGTTGCCTTAGCGGATGAGATTAGCAAGCTTTTAACAGCTTTAAATGATGTTATTGCTGCTGGTGTCAACGTGGTCATTACTGCTCACGCAACATTAAAAAAGCAAGAATTGCCAGACGAAATTGGCGCTTTTGATCGATGGGAACTTAAATTAGAGCGTCGTGATTCGGCTCTACTAAAAGAATGGGCAGACTTGCTACTGTTCGTTAATTACAAAACCACAGTAGTAACTGATTCAAATAACCGTGCCAAAGCGCAGGGCGGCGAACGGGTTATGTATACCACTCATCGACCAACGTGGGATGCCAAAAACCGCTTAAATTTACCGGATGAACTGCCATTTAAATACGCAAGCATTTCAGATGCAGTTAATCAGGCAACAGGAGCCAACAATCAAGCTATCCCGTTTGTAGTTTACAGCAAGATGCAGGCTAACCATTTATCAGAGACACAGGTCCTTGATCTACTAATTAAAGCTCAACTGATTGCAGCTGGTACTCAGATTGCTCAAGTGCCGCCTGAAATTTGGAATCACTTAGCAAATAACTGGGACAGCGCAATGACTTTTTACAATAAGCAAAATAATCAATAGAGAGGTAATTAATTATGAACAACGACAACAATGAATTTTTGAACTGGGGCGAAAGCTTTACTGCACAAGAAGATGAATTTGTTTTACTCGACGAAGGAGTATACAACTTCACGGTCACTAAGATGGAAAAGAAAATCTATGATGGTAACTCTTCCAAGATCAAGAACGGCTGTCCTTATGCTGAGTTGAATCTACAAATTGAAAGCCCTAAAGGAACCGCTAACGTTCGGGAACGGTTGTATTTGATGAAGTCTATGCAGTGGAAGTTAACCCAATTCTTTATGGGCATTGGTCAACAATTGGTAGTTGGTCAACCATTCAACCCTAACTGGGAAACAGTGATTGGCAGCAAAGGTAAAGCTGAAATTACTCAACACAGCTATACCAATCAAAACGGTGACAATCGTACTAGTAATCAAGTAGCACGTTACTTAAAGCCAACCGATCCAACGCCAGCAGTTAACGCTAACATGAATGCTCAACCGGCACCACAACCACAGGCTAATGACAACTGGAATAACCAACAGCCTAACCCACAAATGCCATTCCAAAACCAACAACAAGGCACTGGTCAAGCTCAACCAAATAACGGACCACAACCAGGTGCATTCTAATGCAATTAAGACCGTACCAAGAACAAGCACGGGAAGCGATTGAAAGCGAATGGACAAACGGCAACCGAAAAACTTTATTGGTTTTACCAACTGGAACGGGGAAAACTATTGTCTTTGCCAAAGTTATTCAAGATTGCGTAAAAAATGGTGATCGTGTTTTAGTCTTAGCACATCGTGAAGAACTGCTAACCCAGGCTTCCGACAAATTGTATAAGGCTTGCGGATTAACAACCGCAACTGAAATGGCTGATCAAACCAGTATCGGCAGCAATGCACAAATCGTAGTTGGCTCAGTTCAAACTATGCAAGGCGACAAACGGTTAAACCAATTTAATCCAGATTACTTTGACACGATTGTGGTTGACGAGGCTCATCATGCAGTCAGCGACAGCTATCAAAAAGTCTTAAGCCATTTTCCAGATGCAAAAGTCTTGGGAGTTACCGCAACCGCTGATCGTAGTGATCGCAAAAACCTTGGACAATACTTTGATAGCTTGGCATATGAATACAAACTCCCACAAGCAATCAAAGACGGTTACTTGACGCCGATCAAAGCTTTAACAATTCCGTTAACGCTGGACATCAGTCAAGTTAAGCAAACCGCCGGCGATTATTCAGCTCATCAATTAGGCGATGCTCTAGCTCCATATCTGGAACAGATTGCCGATGAGATTGCTAAGCAATGTCAGCAACGCAAAACAGTAGTCTTTTTACCACTAGTTCAAATGGCAAAGGATTTCACTAATCTACTTCAAGAACACGGCTTAACCGCTACTGAAGTAGACGGCACTTCCGAAAACCGTGAAACTATCATTAACGACTTTGCTAATGGTAAATACCAAGTACTATGCAATTCAATGTTGCTCACGGAAGGTTGGGACTGTCCAGAAGTCGATTGCATTGTTGTCTTAC
Source organism: Candidatus Limosilactobacillus excrementigallinarum (assembly GCA_019117445.1). Lineage (GTDB taxonomy): Bacteria > Bacillota > Bacilli > Lactobacillales > Lactobacillaceae > Limosilactobacillus > Limosilactobacillus excrementigallinarum. Next base: position 3,071 of record DWZS01000082.1, read on the forward strand.
GTCCAACGCGTTCCCGTGCTTTATATACTCAAATGGTTGGTCGTGGTACTCGCTTAGCGCCGAATAAAAAAGAACTGCTATTACTCGATTTTCTATGGAACACTGAAAAGCTGGAATTGTGTCACCCGGCGAACTTAATCACTAATGATGAACAAGTTGCCAAAAAGATGACTGACAATCAAGCCGATAGCGGTCAGGCCACAGATCTTGAAGACGCGGAGGAGCAAGCTGAACGGGATGTTATTAGGGAACGTGAAGAGAGCCTTAAAAAACGTCTCGAAGAAGTTAAGTATCGTAAACGTCGATTGGTTGATCCATTGCAATTTGAAATGTCCATTCAAGATGTGGACTTAGCTAACTATCAACCAGCGTTTGGCTGGGAAATGGGGCCAGCTAGCGACAAACAAAAGCAAACGTTAGAAAAGTTTGGCATCAACGCTGATTCGATTAACAACGCTGGTAAAGCTTCATTGCTAATCAATCGGTTAATTAAGCGACAACAGAACGGCTTTGCCACCGCTAAACAGATTCACTTGTTAGAGCGTTACGGTTTTCAAAATGTCGGAATGTGGTCAATTGAAGACGCTAAACAAATGATCGCAAGAATTGCCGCCAATCGTTGGCGAGTGCCGTTTCAGATCAACGTTAAAACTTACGTGCCAGAACATTAAGAGTCAGTATACGTTAATGCCGTTAGGGTGAGAAGCCCTTTAGAAAAGTGAGGTGAAACATGGAAGAACAGTTTGATTTAAGACCGTTACTAGACTATATCAACCCGGCAACTTGTAATTACAGTGAATGGGCCCAAGTCGGCATGGCCTTAAAACATGAAGGCTATTCGGTAGACGTCTGGGATCAATGGTCCCAGCAAGATAGCGCCCGTTATCATCAAGGTGAATGTGAAAAGAAGTGGAACACTTTTAATGAGCAAGCCGGTCAGATCGTGACTGGTGCCACAATTACCCAGATGGCAAAAGATAGCGGCTGGCAGCCAGCCAGTGCTAACGATCAAATTTTGGACTGGGATAGTGCCCTTGATACCTCCGATATGGATCGTGGATATCGCTTAATCGACAAGGATTATATCAAAGGTACTAAGATTGAAGAACCTAAAAACTGGAACCCGATTGTTCAAATTAAAAAGTTTGTTCAAACCTTATACAAACCAGAAGATTACATTAATTATGTTACACAAGCCTATCCAAAAGAAGAACGGAACGGCAAAACTAAATGGATGCCTTCAGGGAACGGAGTATACACACGAACTGCCGGTGATTTACTCGATGCGTTAGATCATTGCAATGGTGATATCTCGAATGTCTTTGGCGATCCCAATCCAGATGCCGGAGCCTGGATGCGAATCAATCCGTTAGATGGCGAGGGTATTGGTAATAAGAACGTTGCGAAGTTCGAATATGCTTTGGTGGAAAGCGACAGCTTAGACCTAGAACAGCAAAATGAATTGTTCCGTAAATTAAAGCTGCCAATTGCCACATTGACTTATTCGGCCGGTAAATCATTGCATGCGTTAGTTAAGATCAACGCTAATAACAAGTTTGAATATCAAGAACGAGTTAATTATCTCTATACCGTATTAAATAAAAATGGCGTGGAAATCGATACTCAAGATAAGAATCCATCAAGGTTAAGCCGTTTTCCGGGATTTGAGCGCAATGGTGATAAGCAATTTTTAATCGATACTAATATCGGTATCGACAATTGGAATGATTGGAAAGATTACATTGAAGATCTGAACGACAATCTTCCCGACATCGAAAACTTAAATAACTTATTCGATAAGCCGATTATCTTAGCGCCTGAGCTAATTCATGGGGTGCTACGTAAAGGCCACAAGATGTTGTTTGCGGCACCAAGTAAAGCCGGTAAATCGTTCGGACTAATGCAGTTAGCAATTGATCTTGCCGAAGGCCATCCCTGGAACGGCTTCGAATGTGAACAAGGCCGCGTGCTATACGTTAACTTGGAAATTGATCCTAACTCAGCTAAAAAGCGGATGGTGGACATCTATAAAGCGCTAGGTATTCCCCACAATCATTTAGGAAATTTAGACGTATGGAATTTACGAGGGAAGACTACACCGATGGATAAGTTGACACCGAAATTAATCCGCCGCGCGCAAGACCGGAATTACGAAGCGGTCATTATTGATCCAATTTACAAGGTCCTGACTGGTGATGAAAACAGCGCTTCGGATATGGCAAGGTTCGTTAATCAATTTGACAAGATTGCCACAGAACTAGAGAGTTCAGTCATCTATGCTCACCACTTCAGCAAAGGCGCACAGGGTGGTAAGAATTCGATGGAACGTTCAAGCGGTTCGGGAGTGTTCTCGCGGGACCCTGATTCGATCTTAACGGCTACACCATTACCAATCGATGAAGATTTACGTGCTGTTCATATATCAGACGAAGAGTGTAAGTTCGTGGCGGAACAGATCCACAAATACAATCCGCAATACCGAATCCCTGAAGAAGACTTAGCGGATGTCCAACAGATGGATCATCATTTGATGAGTGCCTTTGCTGATATGAACAGCAAGCAAGATATTCTGCAGCAGATTGCAGCAGAACGTCAAAACGTAATTACTCAGGCTAACATGCACACTGCCTGGCGGTTAGAAGGGACACTGCGAGAATTTCCATCATTCCAACCAATTAGTTATTGGTTCAAATATCCAATCTACGAGATTGACCATCAATTAGATGATGTTGAATTCGAAACTGCTGAAAGCAATCAGGCAAATTGGAAAGCCAAAATGCAAGAAGCAAATCAAAAGAAAAGCCAAAAAACAGCTAACGAATTAGAAGAAGCGTTTAACGTTTTGGATGATAAAAATTCTGGTTCAGTACCAGTAACGCAGGTTGCTAATTATTTGGAAAAATCCGCTCAGGCAATTTATATGCGTGCAAAAAGAAATCCAAATTTTGAAATTCAAGACGGCGTTCTCATTAAAATTTAATAGTTTTAACAGCCTTAACGTTAATTGGCTGTTAAAGAATCTGCTTACGTAACAGCCAACTTGGCTGTTAATTGGCTGTTAAAAGGTTTTTAACATCCTTAACAGCCTTAGTAACACCGGGCTTTAACGCGACCTATTAACAACCCCCTTGAGGGGTTGGTTGTTAATAACGGTCGTTCCGTTAATGAATCGCTGGCCGTGAATGGGTCGCAGGAACTCTTTAACGAAAAATGTTAAAAGAAAGTTAAATGTTAAAGTCTCTTATAAAAAGTAAGTAAAAAAGAAGGTGAAAAGATTAATGCACTTTTTCATGCCGATGAAAATTCCAACAACCACTCATCAACAAAAACAAGTTCGGGTGGTCAAAGGGAAACCAATTTTTTATGAACCGGCTGACTTGCAACAAGCCCGAGCGGATTTGACTGATCACTTAGCACAATTCAAACCACAAGAACCATTGCATGGTGATATACAGTTGGTCGTCAAATGGTGCTTCCCGTTAATTGAAGGATCACAAGATGGTGAATTTAAGCATACCAAGCCCGACCTGGATAACTTGATGAAGCTACTGCAAGACTGCATGAACAGCTTGGATTTCTTTGATGATGACCGATATATCGTATCACTGGTCACTGAAAAGTTTTGGGCGAAGATCCCGGGAATTTATATCGAGTTGCAAAAAATTGAACCGATTGAGGAGTGGCCATTATGAATTGGGAACGTTTCTTTTATGACTTGCAAAAATGGATGCAAGCGTCTAACGCAGCAGTACAACATTTTGGCCTTGATCAGGACGAATATTGGCAGTGGTTATTAGAAACAATGCTGACGATTAAGCATCGTTATCATGACCATCCGCTAGTTACTGAGATCCTGTTAACTGTTACGTATTATCAAGGAGAGCAGTTAGCCAAACTACACGGCACTCATTTAGATTTATCGAAAGCTGGTGATAACCATGAAACTAAGTGATTATTTTTCTCAACCAAGTGATCACGGAATCGAAGTCATTTTGAAAGATCAAACCAGGGTCTGTTTACCAACTGTTGATTACACGTGGGTATTACCTCGCCTGTTAGGTAATCCACAGTTTGTTCAATTGGGAGACCATATCTTCCGGACAGACAACATTCGATATATCCGAAATTTGGAGCATAACAATGAATAGACGACAAGCGGTATGGACAGCGGTTAATAGCGGCGGTGTTGTTTACCATAAGCATCTATACAACATTCGACATGTTGATGAAGCTAAAGACAAATGTACGCTGATTAGCTTGCCGTATGAGTGGCTAGTGCTGAACGTACCATTGAGCAAAATCATAGCAGAGGAGGATTACGACTGGAGCGATGGAGATAGATAAGATTCAGAAATGTATGGACAATGATAAGTCAGTAATCTATCACGGCAATTCATACAAGGTAATCGGGATCAATAAACTGAATAACACAGTAACAATAGCGCAAGGGCCAATTGGCAAAGATGTGAAGGTGAGTGATCTAAATGAACGATGATCTATTGTGGCGCTTACGTGGCAGTATGCAGATCATGCAAGACAAGATCGAACGTGATTATAAGACGATCGACCTGTTGAAGAAAGCTGCTAAGAAGCAGTGCTTTTACCAAGCTAATAAGCCTATTCCGAGCATCTTAGACGCAATCAACGAAGCGGCGTGGATTAGTTATCGGCGTAGGGTTGGTGAATTACAAGATATGATCGACGATATTAATAAGGAACATGGAGACAAATGAAGTTAATTGGATATGCTGTAAAAATTGGCGACGGTTATGTCAACAAAACAGATTCTCCGACTATGCCTATTGGCTGAATAAAAACCGAAACGGGGGTTAACTTAATGCAAGATTTAAGACCAAATTATTATAAAAATCGCAAAGGCTTAGATATTTTCTGGGGTATGGAAACAGGACATTATCCTTATGAGCAGAGCGTGGGCTTCTGTCGGTTAAGCATTGAAAAATACGAGCGCCGTTTAGGACGCAAGACGAAGGAAACAACGACAGATGAATTAAAAATTCAAACTTACAAATCTGAAATTGAAGAGTTTAAGCAACGTGACGATATAGCGATTGACTGGGATAAGGCAATTATC
>DWZS01000083.1 GCA_019117445.1 Candidatus Limosilactobacillus excrementigallinarum
TGAGCGTAGTGACGCTTTTCAGTTTCGTATTCAACGTGGGCTGTGTTGATAGTGATACCACGTTCCTTTTCTTCTGGCGCAGCATCAATATCTTCAAACTTTTCTTGCTTAGCCAGACCCTTTTCAGCCAATACCTTAGTGATAGCGGCCGTTAAAGTAGTCTTCCCATGGTCAACGTGGCCAATAGTACCAATGTTAACATGGGGTTTAGTACGTTCATAATGTTCTTTTTCTGCCATTAATGAAACCCTCCTGAAATAATATACAAGTATCATGCCGGAGTAACTCCGACACACCCTTGCTACAATTGTACTACTTCTAGGATTTTATTTAAAGCATTAAATTACGCCCTAGAAGAATTCTTAATCATAATATCAGCTCATTTTTAATTTGTAAACGTCTTTACCGCTTTTTTTCTAAATTAATGGAGATTAATCAAACTTTTTTGAATTATCTTTTGCCACCTAATTGCCTTTTTAAAGGCCACTTGTCTCTCATGATCGTGATTATCAATTAGCACAGCCACCCAAGCTGCGGGATCAGTTATTACTTCTTCAGTCATCGGATATAGGCAGAACACTTGTAAATGAAACTGTTGTAAAAAGTTCTTCTGATCAATCGGATTATCTTTAAAGTAATCACAAATTAACTGATCGACTTCATCAATTATTTTCTGGTAACTTCTTGTTTCTATTTTTGCAGGTACAGTACCATGATCCTTTCCATCGACGCCAATGTAAGTGACTGATTGAGAATATCGAAGGGCCGCTAGTGTTTTTAAAATAGTATTACGAATAACTATCTCAACAAAAGGATCCCTTAATATGAATTTTGCTCCCTGGACATACTTATTTAATGGTAAGTGATCAGCATCATGAATAATTTCTTGTTGTTTCCAATCCGGTTGATCTCCCAAATGATAAAAATTCTTAAAACGTTTTTGGAGTGTATGAACTTGCTCTATTTCAAAATTTTTTTCCGCGTTCACGATTTGGGTCAAAAACGGTTCCTTTACACCCTTCATAGTAAGTGTAATTCTCGCTGGGATAAATAACTGATTAGCTAACAATAGTTTTATCCAAAAAGCAAGTTCTTTTGTTAAATAATCCTCTTCATACGGTAGTGCTTCTTGATAAGCTCGAACAGCTTGTCCATTCCGATACAAAGCTCTAACATACAGTAAATTGACTTTCCATGGTACCTTTTCCTGACAGATCGACGCTAATCTGTCAATCACTTCATCGTCTTTTTGTTCTTTAAATAACTGTTCAGCTTCCAGAATTATTTTCCTATTATCATGTTTCATATCTTATTCCTCAAAATAGTGCGTGACAGAATTCTGTGAAATATGATCCCAATAAGTACAAACAAGGGTCTCAGAGTTCGACTTACCGAACACTGAAACCCATTGTATGCTGCGATGATCACATTTTAGTCAAAATGCTTTTTTGCTTACTTTGTTTGACGATCATTTTTTCGTCCCCGGCCTCGACCAGACCGTTGCTTTAGCTTAGTCTTTTCTGAATTTTCATCCTTCTTCTTTGAATGATTCTTCTTTTTCGGATGTTGATTAATCTCCATAATAACCGGTAAAATCACTGGGTGACGTTTAGTCTGATTGAATAGGAATCGGTTAAGTTTATCCCGAACATTCTGCTTTAAATGACTCCAATCAAATTCCTTTTGGTCTAGGTCTTCTTGAATAACCTTCTCTACTAAATCCGCACTCTGCTTCATTAGTTCACGGTTAGTTTTCACAAACACAAATCCACGGGACGTAATTTGCGGCCGAGTTACAATTTTTTTATTCTTGCGATCAATGGTTGCTACAACGACAAAAATTCCATCTTCAGATAGGATTCGCCGATCACGTAAAACAATATTACCAATATCACCGATACCAGTACCATCAATCATAGTATTCCCAACTTCAACGTGATCACCGAGGTAAAATTCGCCATCTTTTAGGGATAATACATCCCCCTTATTGACAATAAATACGTTTTCACGTGGAATCCCCACTTCCTCAGCCAGGAGTGCATGTTGGTCCAGCAAACGATATTCACCTTGGATTGGCATTAAATACTTAGGACGCATGAAATTAAGCATTAATTGTTCATCATTTTGGTTAGCATGTCCTGATGGATTAAGGTCTTGTGAGATGAACTTAACATCTGCGCCAGCACGATATAACGCATCCGTAACCTTTTGTTCCATCGTTTCCATTGCATAAGACGGGGTTGTCGTAATAAATGCAAGATCATTTTCACCAAGTTGCACATCAGGGTCATCACCGTTAGCAATGTCATTCAGCGCTTTGAGGGGTTCACCCATCCGTCCGGTTACAAGAATCACAATTTCATTGGGTTCTAGATCAGTAGCTTCATCCATTGAAATTAAAGTATTATCCGGCACTTGAATCTCGCCAAGCTTCATCGCCGTATCAATAATTTGTTCAATGTCACTTCCAGAAAGAACTACTTTCCTACCAGTTTTTTCAGCGGCATCCAAGATTTGCTGAACCCGCATAATATTTGAAGCCACACTTCCCACAACAATCCGGCCTGCGTAATTATCAAAGGTATCTCGAATATATTCAGCAATGTCTTTTTCCTTTGTACTTGCTCCAGTAATGCCAGCACCTGCTGAATCACTCATTAGAAGTAGTACTCCCTCATCGCCGATCTTAGCTAATTGAGAAAGATCAGTCCGGTAATCACCACGGGCAGTTTGATCAAATTTAAAGTCTCCTGTGTAAACAATATTCCCTTCATCAGTATGTAAAACAATTCCCAACGTTTGAGGGATAGTATGCGTAGTACTAAAGAATGTAACAACAACTCCATCAAAATCAATCTCTGTATCGGGATCGACCACATGGAAATCATTAAATTTTTTAACTTGCTTGTTATTTTTCACTGCCAACTTGGCAAGTTCAATTGTTAACTCACTACCAAAAACCGGTACGCGAAAATCCATCAAAAAGTATGGTAACGCTCCAATTGAATCTGCATGCCCTTGTGTCAAGAAGACACCCGCAATTTGATCCTTATGATCCAACAAATATGACCAATCAGGAATTACAAAATCAATCCCCATTAATTCATTTTCTGGATATTTTAAACCGCAATCTAGAATAAAGATTTGCTCGTTGATTTCTACTGCATACATATTTTTTCCATTTTCGCGAACGCCACCAAATGGAATTACACTAATATTACTCAATTTAAACTCCTTCATTTTCATATTTAGAATATTCAATTTTTATGGCAGTTAACCGGATGTTAACCGCTAAATATTCAACTCTTAATCTATTAAATTTAATGATAACATAATTTATCGCAAAGGTGAAAAATAACACAATAAATAAAAAAAGAACGAACACTAATGTCCGTTCTAGAAAATAAATTAACGACGAAGGCCTAAGCTCTTGATTAGTTCACGGTAAGCTGGCAAATCAGTCCGACGTAAGTAGCCAAGCAGATTACGACGGTGACCAATTTTCTTCATTAACCCACGTTGGGAACTGTAATCATGCTTGTGTTCCTTCAAGTGTGCGTTTAATTCGTTAATTTCTGCAGTCAAAACAGCAACTTGCACTTGAGTAGAACCAGTGTCCCCTTCATGAGTTGCATATTGCTTAATGAGTGCGTCCTTCTTTTCTTTTGAAATAGCCATTGCTATTTTCCCACCTTTCATAAATAAATTGCCCGTCTCTAAGTAAAACGTCGGTGAGGATCGTTAAACTGAGAAAGGGTTTGGCAGACTCGCCTTAGTCAATATAACTGAAATTTGATCTAAACGCAAGGTAACCTAATGAATTTATTGGAGCTTTTCCTGAAGAAAGTTGCAATGCACCGGATGATTCTGTATAATGACAACTGTTGAAAATTCAGGTCAACTAATACCTAAAGGTGGACGGAGGTGAAATTCATGCCAATTATCAAGTCAGCCATTGAACGTGTACGTGTAAATGAAAAGGCTGCTGCCCGTAACGCTTCACAAATGAGCGCAATGCGGACTGCAATCAAGAAGTTTGATAAGGCTAAGTTAGCTGGTGAAGGTGACCTTGACAAGCTTTACAAGGATGCTATTTCAGCTATTGACCACGCTCACGCTAAAGGATTAATCAAGGCAAACAAGGCAGCTCGTGATAAGTCACGTCTTTCTGCACGTTACGCTAAATAATTAATCTCATAACGATCAAATAAAAAGAACCGGGTAAGAATATTCTTACCCGGTTCTTTTTATTATTTCCTCACCTGCTGAGAATACTGGAGCATGAATAACTGGAATAATAGTTCTGGTGAACGACTCGTCGTCTTTAATGCTCGCTCGCAACGAATCAGCCCTAGATACGCATTCATTAAATCTGTTAATGAAAATTTTCGAACCATTTGTAACCCTAATTTGACGCGGTATGGATGAACGTTTAACCGCTTTGCTAAAGTGCCTTGGCTAAGACCACGGGCACTTAAAATCTTCAGCTGTAATAACAACCGGAATTGACTAACCAAAACTGCATTAATTTGCAGTGGTTGTTGCTCACTATCTAGCAATTGACGGTATAAATCTAGTGACTGCGTTTGCTGATGATTTAACACCGCCGTTACCAAATCAAAAACATTGCTATCTAATGACTGTGGAACTAACTTCTTAACCGATGCCACCGTGATCTCTTGATCTTGGTAACAAAGGATCATTAACTTTTTCAAATTAGTAACCATCAAACTGTAATCGGCGTTAGTTCTTTTTACCAGTTCGTCTAAAGCCCCCGGCGTAAACCGAAAACCAGCAGCTGAAACCTGTGTTTGAATATTTTTGCGTGCTGATTGTTCGTTTAGCGGCTGAACTTCAACGGTGACTGCTCCCTTCTTTAATTCTTTAACAACTCCCTTACGCCCATCAAGTTTCTCATACGGTGCCATAATGACCAAGATTGTGGACAATTGAGGATGAGTTAAATAGTTTTTTAATAATTCAGGGTTTTGTTTCATCTTTCCCTTTTCTCCACCAGTGGTTAAAAAAGCTGGCTTATTTAAAAAAACTAATCGTCTTTCACCAAAAAAAGGCGCTGACATTGCGTCATCCAAAGCTGTGGAAAGCGATTCTTCTTCCAAATCATAAGAGCCCACATTCATCACACGCTCCTCCTTGGGAACTAAATTTAAAAATGCTTTTTTAGCCTCTGCCATCATTACAGATTGCGTACCTAATACAAGGTAAACAGGGGCTGCTGAAGCAGTTTTTAGTTGTTTTTTAAGGGTCAATGCATCCAAGCAAATTCATCTCCTTTTAATGTCGTTTGAAATTTTCCTTTTTGATGATAGTAACTATATTTTATCATTCCATAATCTTGCGTGGACCAAAATGGAATTTTCAGCTGATTCAACGTCGTAATCGTTTCTGGATTAGGATGACCATAGCGGTTTCGTCGGCCTGCAGAAATAATCGCTAACTTTGGATCCAATTGCCGCAAATAGTATTCATCACTAGAAGTTTTACTCCCATGATGACCAAGTTTAACGACATCTGCTTTGATTTTTGGATACTCTTTAATAATTTGACGTTCACCTGCTTTACCTAAATCACCGCTAAAAATAAATGACCGACCGCCAAATCGTCCATATAAGACTAATGAGTCTTCATTTTTTCCTTCCCCTACTCCAAATGGGTGGAGAATTTGGAGTTTTGTATCAAATAATCTGAACTGATTAGTCATGGGCAAAATTTTAATATCATCTGGGATTTGATTTGTTAGTTTCGGTAACCTTTCCATTCCAGCTGGCACTACAATTTTCTTAACCGTTAATTCCCGACAAATTGTCCCGATATTACCAATATGATCAGCATCACGATGACTTAAGAAGAGCAGGTCCACACGATGGATACCCTTACTTTTTAAATAATTAACACTAATCCGTTGAGCATCGTCATCCTGATAGAGAGCTCGTTTCCAGTGGGGAACCTTAAATTGTGGTCGACCACCAGTATCAATCATCATGATCCGCCGATTAAACGGTTCACGAATTAAAATCGAGTCACCTTGCCCAATATCAAAAAAGGTAACTTCACCTGTTAAAGGGTAATAATACCAAATAAAGGTTATGACATACGTCAGAATAATAATCAACCTTAATAACTTCTGTCGCTTTACACCCGCAACTGCAAGAATACTTGAAATTACTAGCCACAATGTCAGTGCACTATTCAATTTGCCAAATACCAATGTGCCAGGCAAATTTGCTAACCACTGAATAACACGTTGAAAATATAGCAGCCCCCCGTTACCGAGTAAAACTACTAGAGGACACACCTTACCCATTAAGGCGCAGATCAACACCAACGGAATAATAACCAATGAAAATAACGGAATCATTAACCAATTAAACACAATTGTCAGCAAATGAATTTGATAAGTTGCATTTAAAATAACTGGTAAGCTAACAATGGTCAGCCCAATGGTTTGATGCAATTTACTCTGCCAATTAATACGCTGAAGTGTAAACGATAGCAAATAGCTTAATCGTCCACCTAAATTCAATAATATCCCGGGAGCAATTACAAGCTGAATTATTAAACTGATTGACCAACTGTCTAATTGGCGTAGTTTAGGAAATAATTGAGCAAATAATCCCAATTCCATCATTAACACGGCCCGTGTTAAACTAATTGAACTACCACCTATAATCCAATAAATTGGAAGAATTATTATCTGGCAACCGGTTATCCATTCTTTGGGGATATTTAATGTGTTCAAAAAGCGCCGAACTAAATTGCATAAAACGGTAACATGCAATCCCGATAAACAAAACAAATGGATAATCCCCAAAACTTTAACTTGACGGAGCGTTTCACCAAATTCTTCATCATTAATTCCCAGTAATAGGCGATTACAGAACAACCCTAACGGCTGGGGAAAAGACCTGAAATAATGTAATAAACAACACCGCCAGTAATGTAAATAATCTATATTCCTCATTGGGAGAATCCTGATGCTCACACAGTCTCCCCGCAAACTTTTAACAACTGCTTGCGAGTAGTAAAATCCTTGCGGATCAAATTGATTTTCATTTGTCGCTGGTTTGAGTGGTTCAACAGTGCCGCGAACCTTTAATTGAATAGGAGTACTGGCAGATTTTAAACAATCCAGTTGATGACGAGACGAAAATGCCACTGTTACAATATATCGCTGACCATCATCTGCTCTAGTAACTACCCGCATTCGATTACCATTAACTCTTATTTGGTCTGGTAAAACCTTAATAAGCCGTTCGGTTTCAAACGCTGATTGCACCCTTTGGTGATTAACAATCTTTATTATTCGAGCGCAATTTCCACCAACCATCAGCAAAACAATTACCGTTAAACAGAACGTTTTCCAAGCGCGACGATATAAAATTTCCAATAATAAAATTAATAACAGTACATTACACCATATTAATTGTGCTAATAAGATTGCACTGCACAGGCTTCCAGCAATCGCTGCATAGAAAATAGAATTTCTGATTAGTCTCGGTCATCTGGATAAATATACTGATCCAGATTAACTTCCTCAAGAATATTTGAATCTAACCTAATTTGATGTAATTTAACATTTTTAAGACGGATAAGTTTCATTGCGTATTCATCATTATGATAATTACGTAAATAATTAATTTGCTTAATACCTGCCTGAAGAAGACTTTTTGTACATTGCAAACAAGGAAAATCTGTAACATATAAAACGGCCCCATCAGTTGGAGTTCCAAACTTAGCACATTGTAATAATGCATTCATTTCTGCATGAATAGTACGGACACAATGACCATCTCGCATGTAACAACCAACATCAATACAATGGTCATCACCTGCAACGGCCCCATTATAACCACTACCAATAATTCGCTTATCACGCACCAAGATTGCACCTACCGACAGCCGACGACAAGTTCCTCGTGACGCAACAAGACCGGCTTGAACCATGAAGTATTGGTCCCAATCAATTCGCTTTTTCATTCTCCATCCCCCTTTTTTGTTGTTAAGTATACCAAATTCTTAATTATCCATCAGATTAGACTGCTAATTGATCTTTTAATTTTGCAACGGTTTTCTCACCAAATCCAGTAATATTCTTTAAATCATCTGGTGTTTTAAAGCCACCATGTTGATTTCGATATTCTAAAATCTTATCTGCTTTTTTATCACCAACCCCATCAATTTTAGTTAGTTCTTCTTTAGTGGCGGTATTTAAATTAACTTTTGTGGATGAAGATGAATTATTAATACTTCCTAGTGGGTCACCCAACGGAAGTACTTGTTCACCCAATCGTGGAATTTGAATAACCTGTTGGTCTAATAATTCCTTAGCTAAATTAACCTGATTTAAGTCAGCCTGACTTGTACTGCCACCAGCTGCGGCAATCGCTTCTTCCACACGTGAGCCTTTCAACAAATGATAAACACCTGGGCGGTTAACAGCGCCTTTAATGTCAATACACACCTTACTGCCCTTTTCCGCTTGGGTACTGGCCACCGCCCTTTTCTTTGCCAACTCTCGTTGAACTGGTAACCGATCGGTTGGCTGTTTCGTGAAACCAACAGAATGCGTCAACATAAGTAAAATTAAAGTTACCACTAATCCGCCAACGATTAACAATCGCCAATGCAACCAACAAAATTCTTTTATTTTTTCTATTTTAATCACCCCCTATAATATAGAGACGAAAAAAAAGTTTTTTTCCATTAAAAAAAGTGATGAATTATGGATTCATCACTTAGTATGATTTTCAAGATAATTGACAGCATCTTTAAAACTCGTTACTGGAATAACTTTCATCCCCGGAGCATATTTTTTGGCTGTTGCTTTGGCCATTTGATAATTCGTTTGGTGTCCCTCTTCATACTTCAGTAATAGCTTGGAAGGCTTAACATAAGGAGCAAAGAAAATCTTCGCACCAGCGCGGTGAGCAGCCACGACCTTTTTATCAATTCCACCAATTTCACCAACCGTACCATCACGATTAATTGTCCCAGTACCTGCTATTTTCTGGCCATGTCGTAAGTCACGTCCACTAATTTGCTGATAGATTTGTAAAGCAAACATCAATCCACCAGATGGACCACCAAGCCTTCCCGGATCAACATTTACTTTTGGCGTAGTATGTACCTTTGTATTATCAGTTAGGATAATGCCAATTCCTACGCGTGAGTTAGTAATCTTCACCAATGGTGCCGTCGCTGTCCGTTGTTTATTATTATGCAAATAAGTGACGGTTAAAGAGCTCCCGAGCTTTTGTTTACCAATATATTTTTGATATCCGTAAGCCGTATCAAAATGATGACCATTAACTTTGGTAATCGTATCCCCAACTTTAATTTTCCCCTTAAATTTAGAATTCTTTTGTACTTGAAGAACATAAATTCCTAAATAATCAGTTTTGACGGGACGGTGATCCGCTTTAAAAGCAACCGCAATGGCTTGATTAACTGCGCTTTTCATATAAAAATCTTGAACTCGATCAAATGTTTTACCGCTTTGCCCGCCAGTAACATCTTGGGCACTTTCAATCGTTGTGTTAGGGGTTAATTTAGCCCATAAATACGTCACCGGCCGCGCCTGTTGTAAGTAGACGGAGGTAATCATAAAACTTCCCTTCCGCTTGTCTGGATGCCCCTGAATTGTGACGTACGATTTTAAATTGTCAGCACTACCAGGACTTTCAATATACTTATTTAGCGGCCAAAAAATAAACCATCCCAAGAAGAGTACGACGGCGACCGCCACAAAAACTCGACGCAATATTTGTTTATCTTCTTTTTTCATTATGTTTCTTCACCTGTCTCATTTGTCGCTCATCAAGTCGCTTTTCTAGAGCAGCATTAATGTTTGCGGGCAGATAGGCTGAAATATCGCCACCCGCCATCGTGACCTCCTTGAGTAAACTACTTGAAAGGTGTTGGTACTTAGGATCAGCTAAGAAAAAGACTGTTTCAACCTGATCATCCAAAAACTGGTTCATTGTCGCAATATCTCGTTCGTATTCAAAATCTTTCGAATTACGCAATCCGCGCATCAAATAGTCAGCACCAATCTTATTCATTAAATCAACCGTGAGGCCTTGGCTTGTAATCACTGAGACATTATCTAGGCCTGCCACTGCCTCTTTAACCTGTTTTAGCCGTTCATCAAGTGTAAATAATGGGTGCTTACTTTCATTCGCCATCACTGCAACCGCCAACTGATCAAATAATGCACTTCCCCGCTTAATTAGGTCAAGGTGACCAAGGGTTAATGGATCAAAACTTCCTGGAAAAACTGCAACTTTCATTATTCATGTGCCCCCTGATATTGGTAAATTGTCAGAACTGTAATTCCATATTCATGTTGACGAAAGAGCTGGAACCCAGTCAAATCGGTTGGTAAACCAGCCTCCTGATTTGTCTCGCATACCACTAGAGCATCCGGCTTCAATAGCTTCTGGGCAACCATCATTTGAATATCCTTAATGATCTGCTGCTTTGCATATGGCGGATCTAAGAAAACGAGATCAAACTGTTTCTCTTGTTCGGCAAATACATGGAGTGCTTTATGCGCGTCCTGTTTTAATACAGTAAATTGTTGTTCACAATGTGTAAACGCAACATTCTGCTTAATTGTTTTAATCGCCGCATATTGGCGATCAACAATGATCGCATGCTCAATCCCCCTTGAAACAGCTTCAATACTGAGTCCGCCACTGCCTCCATATAAATCTAAGCTTTGACCACCATCAAAATATGGTCCGATAATATTAAATAATGATTCTTTAACCTTATCAGTCGTCGGTCGGGTCGCCATCCCTGGAACCGCATTGAGCCGTCGACCACGAAATTTACCTGAAACTACCCGCATTCCTAATCATCCTCATCGTTCTTTTTGTACACGCCGGTATTTGTTAAACGAAAAACAGTTGGATCAATATTTGGCCACTCTGAGAGTTTCACTCCTGTCACATTGTGGAGAGCTAAAATTTTCTCCTTCAGTTCTTCAATCTTTGATTGGTCAACATATAGAATTACGTAATGTAATCGTCTAGAGTAATACATAATATGACCATAACGACGAAGGCGACGGAGAACGTGTGCATTATTAATATAGATAACTAACCCTTGACGATCTGTAATCTTGAATAATTTTTTCGTTTCCATCTTTCACTCCCTAGTTATGTTGACGATATAACCGACTTACATTGAGAACTAAGCCAATCGCCGCACTCAACACTAACATACTCGAACCACCATAAGAAATAAATGGTAACGTCACCCCAGTAATCGGTAACAGTCCTGAAACACCACCAACATTGAAGAAAGTTTCCACAGCAATAAAAGTGGCAACACCATAACACAGTAGTGCCTGATATAACGAGTTAACCCGCACACCTAATTGAATCGTTCGACAAACGATAATCATCATTAAAATTAAAATTACTGCAACCATCAGCCAACCCATTTCTTCACTAATGATCGCTAAAATAAAGTCAGTATTAGGTTCCGGAAGGTACCCCATCTTCTGAATACTATTTCCCAAACCAACACCAGTTAATCCACCATTTGAAATTGCATAGTAGGAGTTGACCAGTTGATTACCAACCCCACTATTGTTACCAAATGGATTAATATAGGCAACAAAACGGTTTACTTGGTAACCATGAAAGTGATTAACAATAAAGCGAGCAAAAAGTGGTAATCCAATTACAATGGCGGCCAAAAATGCTAGCAAAAGTTGAACCCCTTTGCGCCAATTAATCTCACTACCAAGAAACATCACAATCACAATAGCACTATTGATCGCAAAGCCACCAAAATCTGGTTGAATTAAAATTAAAACTAAGAGCAACGCCGTAATAATTAATGGGTAGCGTGTACTCCAAATATTATAAACCCCAGCCTGTTCATTATAGTGGGCAAACTGATTCGCTAAATAAACTATCAAGAACAATTTAGCAATTTCTGCTGGTTGAATACTAAAGAAACCAAGGTTAATCCATCCTTGAGCCCCATTCACAGCTGCCCCAAATATTTTTACATATAATAACATTACTAATAGAGCAGCGAAAAAAATCATTAATAAACGCGGGTGGCGGAGAATTGCTAACCGCATCATTGCCACCACCATGGCAATCACAATCCCCATGACAACAAAAATAGTTTGGCGAATTAAGTAACCAGTTGGTGACCCTCCGTTTTGCATCTCAATACCAGCACTCGCTGAGTACACCATAATAATACCGATAATACATAACCCTAAATAGGGAAACGCAATCCAGGGATCGAGTTGTTTGATTTTTCTTAACACTTTTTGCATTGTAGTCCTCACTCACAAAGAAATTAACAAAAAATATTATACACCACTTATTTCTTCAAAGTTGGTTTCTAAAATAAATGAGGCTGAGCAAATCCCAGCCTCATTAAAATAGTTTACTTTCGTGATGCCGCTTTGCGACGCTTAGCAGCTTTTTCACGTGCATTCGTATTCAAAATTTGCTTCCGCAAACGAATATTTTCTGGAGTGACTTCACAGTACTCATCTTCATTTAAGAATTCTAGAGATTCTTCCAAGGTGAAGTGAGTTGGTGTCTTAATCCGTGCCATTTCATCAGAACCAGCGGCCCGCACGTTCGTTAAGTTCTTACCCTTTGTGATGTTTACAGTAATATCATTTTCTCGACTGTTTTCACCAACAATCATTCCTTCGTATACTTCCGTACCTGGATCAATTAACAAGGTCCCACGGCTTTCAATTCCCATCATTGCATAAGTGGTTGCCTTACCAGCATTCATGGAAACCAGAGTTCCTTTTTGTCGACCAGGGTTCCAGTTTTTAATTACCGGAGCATACTTTTCAAAAGTATGACTCATAATCCCATATCCACGCGTAATTGACATGAATTCAGTTGAGTACCCAATTAACCCCCGTGAAGGAACGAGGTAAGTCAAACGGGTTTGACCATTATTGTCAGGTTCCATGTTCTTCATTTCACCCTTACGCTTGTTTAAGCTATCAATAATTGAACCAGTGTATTCATCAGGAGTATCAACAATAACTTCTTCAAATGGTTCACACATTACACCATCAATTTCACGATAGATAACTTCTGGACGAGATACTGATAATTCGTAACCTTCCCGTCGTAAAGTTTCAATCAGAATAGAGAGGTGCAATTCACCACGACCAGATACTGTCCAAGCACCAGGATCATCCGTATTTTCAACCTTCAGCGAAACATCAGTTTGCATTTCACGCTTCAAACGATCTTCCAATTGACGAGCAGTCACGAACTTACCTTCGCGACCCGCAAATGGTGAATCATTAGTCCGGAAAGTCATCCGCAATGTCGGTGGATCAATCCGTAATGGAGTAATTGCTTCCGGATGGTTAGGATCAGTAACCGTTTCACCAACGTTGATGTCTTCCATCCCTGAAACGGCAATCAAATCTCCAGCTTCAGCTTCTTGAATTTCTTCACGCTTCAAACCAAAGAACCCAAATAATTTAGTAACCCGGAAATTCTTTTTAGAACCATCGAGCTTCATCAGTGTAACATTATCACCGATCTTGATCTTACCACGAAAGACTCGACCAATCCCAATCCGACCAACAAAGTCGTTGTAATCGAGAATTGCCACTTGGAACTGAAGAGGCTCATCTGAATTGTCAACTGGAGCCGGAATTGTCTTGACAATGGTGTCAAATAATGGCTTCATGGTATGTTCTTGAGTAGAAACATCGGAGTCATAACTTGACGTCCCATTCATTGCAGAAGTGTAAATAACAGGGAAATCAAGTTGATCTTCATCTGCCCCTAATTCAATAAAGAGGTCAAGAACTTCATCAACTACTTCTTCTGGACGAGCACCCTTCCGGTCAACCTTGTTAATAACAACAATTGGTGTCAAGTGTTGTTCCAAAGCCTTCTTTAAAACAAACCGCGTTTGAGGCATTGTCCCTTCAAAGGCATCAACGACCAGAAGAACCCCGTCAACCATCTTCATAACCCGTTCAACTTCACCACCGAAGTCGGCGTGACCTGGGGTATCCAAGATGTTAAATTGATACTTACCATACTTAACTGCAGTATTCTTTGAAAGAATCGTAATTCCCCGTTCACGTTCAATGGCGTTAGTATCCATTGCCCGATCCTGAATATCAAAGTGTTCTGGTAAAGTATCAGATTGCTTCAGCATTTCATTTAGCAAAGTGGTCTTCCCGTGGTCAACGTGTGCAATGATCGCAATATTACGAATATCATCACGTGATTTCATGCTTAATCTTCCTTTCGAATCTTAATAATTTAATATGATTTCATAAAAAAACTGTGACCTTCGTCACAGTATCAACGGCTAATTCACAAGTTCCAAAACATCGTCTGTAACCTGCTTTGTCGCTACCAATACAAGGTTAGATGATAGCACATCGACGCTCTGCTCGTCAATTCCTTTCACAACTAATCCTAGTTCTTTTGCCAGAACCATTCCAGCCGCTAAATCCCACGGCTTTAAATATGAAAGGTAACCGCCAATTCGTCCAGTTACAACGTAAATCATTTCAATACCGGCACTTCCATACATTCGTAAACCACGCGCTTGGCGTTCAACTTCGCGAACGTTGTGACCGCCATCAATAGTTAATCCGGCATTGACAACCATTAAGCTATCATGAAGATTATTATTAGCTGGAGCATTAATTTTCTGATCGTTAACAAATACTCCCGTACCATTACCACCATGATACAATTCGCTATTCATAACATCCATAATGTATCCATAGGTAGGCTTCCCATCAACATATAGTGCCACCATAATGGCAAAATTACGATGTTGCATAACAAAATTCATTGTTCCATCAATCGGATCGACGATAAAAACATGACCATTTAACGATTTAACTCGGTCACCGTAACCCTCTTCACTAATAATCTGGGCGGTTGGGTCAATTTTTCGTAATTGTTGGTTTAGATACTGTTCATTTTCCCTATCAACAGTCGTCACCAAATCTTTATAGCTGGTTTTCAGATCAACATCATAGGATTCTTTCATCCGCTGCAGAGTGCGCTTTTGAATATCCCACATTAAATTTTGAACTCGTTGGTCAATTTCTGATAGCATCATCCTACCCCCGTGATAGCTTAATAATATTTTGCTTGCTATTTTGTGCAGCTTTGATTACATCATACAATTGATAACCACTTGCCGCATAAAAATTTCGCCCCAGTTGCTTTTCCTCTGATTTGGCTGGCACGATCTTTTTAAATTCACGATATGATTTTAAAATAGCCGAACGCGTCACTCCGCTTTCATAGGCAGCCTCAACACTATTTAATAATCCAATCACCGTCTCCAGCTCAGTAGTTGTCCAACTCGGGTCAATTGGATATGAATAATTACCATTTGCCATGTTATCCACCTCTATTTTTTATTATTTTACCATTCTTCTTTTGAAATGACGTCCTAGTTTTAATGCAACCATGAAATATTTTGTGATAGACTTATATATTAAAGAAGTTTGGAGGTAAAAGAATTGTTTTTAATGAAAGATATTGTGCGTGATGGTGACCCTGTTCTTCGCCAACGTGCCGCTAAAGTTTCATTTCCATTAACCGATGAGGAACGCGAATTTGCCCATCAGTTAATGGAATATCTTGAAGTTAGTCAAGACCCTGAATTATGTAAAAAATATGGGCTCCGGGCTGGTGTTGGTTTAGCAGCACCACAAGTTGGGGTTTCAAAGCAAATGGCTTCAGTCCTTGTTCCGGCAGATGAGGAAGGCGGCAAACCACAATTTAAAGATGTCATCATTAATCCGGTCATTGTAAGTGAATCCGTCCAATATGGTGCACTAACCGAAGGTGAAGGATGCCTTTCTGTGGATAAAGATATTCCTGGTTACGTGCCTCGTCATGATCGAATTACACTGAAATATCAAGATGTGGATGGTGAAACACATCAAATCCGTTTAAAACACTATCCAGCAATTGTTTGTCAACATGAAATCGATCACCTCCACGGGGTTCTTTTCTATGACCATATTAACAAAGAACATCCATTTGAAGCGCCAAAAGATACGGTGCTATTTGGCTAAAAGGGATTGGCATTCGCCAATCCCTTTTATGATTCCTGCAACTTACGCAGGTCATGAACATATTCATAGGATGCTTCATTCATTAAGTAAGTTACATCCATATGAAACTGCTTTTTTCCTTGCCACCAATCCGTAATTTTAAAAGCCTGTTGAGCTTGCGAATAATATTCGATGGCACGTTGGTGGGCAACTTCATTTATTCGGCGTTCCAATCCGTCACGGGAAATTATTTTTTCCCCCAATTGTTTTTCTGATGTCAAATTAACATTATACTCAAAGGAAAAGACCCCTTTCCCCCAAATATCTGAAACTAATTTAGACGTACGATCACAATAATTCAGGCCAACTTCTTCGTCCAACACCTTAAATACCACCGCATCAGTAATCTTCTGTGCTCGCTGCCGAACAATCAGGGTCGCTCGTCGAATCAAAAAGCGATGAACAACTTCATAAAGTACACCAACAATGATCACAGCAATAATAATGATCCATACTAAAGACATCCAAATTCTCCCTCAATTAATTATTTATTATCAGGATACCACACTCGGGCGACAGCTCTTAGATTTTGTGCTAAAATAAATTGGTATTTAAACGTTATTCAAATAACTTAAAGGAGACTTATACATTTATGACTTTCAAAGTTTATTTCCAGCCTAGCCAAAAGACTACTCCACGTCGGGAAAACACTCGTTCCCTATATTTAGAAGCGGCATCTGAGGCGGAAGCTCGGCAATTAGTTGAAAATAATACTGAATACAATATTGAATATATCGAATTATTAGATGAAAAATCGCTAGAATATGAAAAGCAAAACGCCGATTTTAAGATCACCAAATTCTAGTAAGATCTTTTTCTGGATAACCGGGACGTTTTACTCGCCCCGGTTTTTCATTTTTGAAGGGAAGATAAGCAATGCAGTATTCATTCATTATTAATCCGCATGCCCATAGCGGACAGGCTCAGGAAACCTGGTCCCAATTAAAAAATTATCTCGATACCAACAATATTGAATACCATAGTGATTTCACTCGTTACCCTGGCCACGCTACCGAGATTGCTAGCCAATTTGCCAATCAACCAACTCAAGATATGGTTATTATAGCAGTCGGTGGCGATGGTACCGTTGACGAAGTCATTAATGGTTTATATAATCATGAGCGTCCGAAAAATGTTAACCAAATCCCCGTCGCCATTATCCCAGCTGGCTGGCAAAACCAATTTGCAAAAGCACTTGGTATTCAGGCTCAACCAGTGGATGCATTTCAGCAAATTCGCGTTGCAAGTGAACCCACGACCATCAATATTAGTCATTATCATGAAAGCATTAAAGATGAGGATGGCTACTTCATTAATACTTGGGGGTTAGGATTCGATGCGGCACTCCTCAGTCACCGGAATGGTTTGAAAAAAGGTCAGCGTAAAATGGGCCCCCTATCATTCATGCGTAATGCGGGATCAATTCTCTACAATCAGCAGCCATATTCATTAATGGTTCAGGAAAAGCAGCGCCATTTGCTTTTCGCTAACACCTTCATTTCAACCTGCTTCAATTTCTTACCCGAAGGTTCCCTGCAACAACGCTATCAATCATTATTGAAGCCAGAACTCTCCTTACTAATTATTGAACGACGAAACTGGCTTCTGACCTTCTGGACTCTCTGTCTCCTCGTAACGGGCCATATTACAAAATCCAGGTGGGCTCACTTTATAACCGCTAAACAGTTCCACTACACGACTTCTTCGCTTGAGTTTGTTCAAAAGGACGGCATTGAATTAGGTAACCGCTTTGTAGACGTCACAATGGAAAGCGTCCCTTGTAACATTTGGCAAACTAATTCTGCAATTACTAAATCAATTGATAAAAATAATTAAGGCCCTTAATAAAAACTTAAACTCAAGTTCGATTACCTTAATTCCTGACTGATGATTAAACATCGATAGCTACAAAGCCTGTGATGACAACGATTTTAAATAATTACGGAGCAGTGA
>DWZS01000084.1 GCA_019117445.1 Candidatus Limosilactobacillus excrementigallinarum
CCATGCCAAACGCGTTCGTAATTACCATGCATGGCATAGTAGAGCATTACAATCATAAAAAATACCGAAGTTATCCAGAAAAAGAATGACCAGATAATTGAAAAGGTCGTATCAATTAGCATTGGCATGACAAAACGATATTGCTAAGGGTGACGAAAGACCTTTAAGAAATTAGTTAACCATACTTCTGTACCACCTTGAGCCCAACGCTTGCACTGACGGTACAAATCCCGAAACGTTTCTGGAACATTCATATGAAACACGATATCAGGTGCAAATTTCGGTGTAACGTTCATAAACGTGTGATACCAGGCAATACTGATATCTTCAGTTGCACGATCTTGGCGAAAGCCACCAACATTAATCAGGAAATTGCGACGGTACATGGTATTTGCACCACTATAAGCGTACATAATATCGTTAAGAGCTGTTTAGCTCCGCTTAATAATCCCTACAATACTGGAAAATTTAACCGTTTGGGATTTCCCCAAAAGAGATGAACGATTATAAGCATCCATGTTAGCTGTAATGGCCGCGTAGTTAATCCCTTGGGGACTGGTAAAGTAACGCATATACTTGACGAGGGCATCTTTTTCCGGAATGGTATCAGCGTCATTGCTCAGAATGTATTTTCCTTTGGCATAGAATAACCCAATATTAAAAGCATGGGCTTTTCCCTAGTTCTGCTTAATCCAAATCACACGCAAGCGGGAATATTGTTGCTGCATTGCTTGTAGTATATCCGGAGTTGAATCGGTACTACCATCGTCCATTACCAAAACTTCGTAGTTGTGGTAGTTGAGTTGGGTTAAAAGATACTCAAGGGTACTTTGAATCACTACTTCGTCATTATGAGCTGGAATCATGATCGTGATAAATGGTTCATGTTTCAGTTGATGCTGGTGAGGCAATTCATCTTTGCGTTGAAAAATCACGTAAGATACTGCACCAAAGAACCAGACGAGTGAACCTAAAATTGGGTAAATACACAAAATAAATAGTACTGCTGATAGTGGATTAATACCATTGATAGTGGTGAGCCAGAATGAAAAATATCAGTAAAAATATTAGAAACCATAATGTTGATCACCCGTTCTGTTTTCGATAACTTCCTTTAGTTGGTTTTTAGTTAAGTTTTGTTCTGGAGAGATGGTGGTATATTTAACTCCTGTTCGAACTTTTGCATCGCCAAAACGGTTAGTCATAAATTGTTCGACGCGATAATCTATTTACCAATAATTGTGGTTTGTATGATTATTAGTCAGATATATTTCGAAAGATATTGGATTTCATCAAAGAGTTCATCCTTTAATAGTTGGATGATTGGCTTAGTAATTATCATTACGTACTTTATTCAAGAGTTTTTTCTATTACAAATATTAGTAGTAAACATTAACCAAGTGGTCTTCATGCAAGTAATTGCCACAGTAATGGTATTTCGTAACCGAGTTTATAAAATCTGGTGGCCATTATTAGTATTAACACCGTTTTTTGCTAATTTAGCGGAGTACCTTTTGGGATTACTACCGTTAACTAACTGGTGGTATTGGATCGTTGAATCCATTGTTTTTACTTCAATTAGTTTATTCCTAGTTAAGTTGCATGGTTGCTCGAAAAGAGCTCGATTTTTTATGGCAATTGCTTCATTAGGGATCATCGAATTAATTACACTGGCTATTAATCGTAATTATTCATTGGTCAGCATTGCAGCATGTACACTAGGATTATTTTTAATTGCAGTCTTTGAAGAACAACGGGTCAAAGTGGAACAACGTAACGATGAAAAAATCAAGTTACTTCAAAGAGAAAGTCAGCGTGACGATTTAACCGGTTTGCTGAATTATCGGGCGTTAGATCACGAAATTAGTAAACTAGCTAATAAAAATGAAACTAATAATATTCTCATTGGAGCACTAAATATTGATCATTTTAAAACAATTAATGATACTTACGGTCATTTTGTGGGTAATGAAGTGCTCAACTACTTTTCGACATTTTTAAGGAAACAAATTCATACTGTCTTCCCACAACACGGGTTTGTTTACCGTTTTGGTGGCGAAGAATTCACCATTGTGGTGTCGAACTATTCGATCAAAGAGGTTGATAAACTCCTGCATCAAGTAGAGCGGATGCTCAGTGAGCAACCATTTAAATCGAAAGACGGTTTTAAACTATCAATTAGTTTTTCATGCAGTATTACTAATCATTTTAAAGACGAGTCGCTCTATGAAACATTGAAACGGGCTGACAAAATGTTATATCTTGTAAAAGAGAATGGTCGCGGATGGATAAATTCTGATCGTTATAGTGATCAAAAGATAGAAAACGGAACTACTTCACCATTAAACATGACCAGTGAATAAATAAAGTTAGGGAGTAAAATGTACAGTATTTTTCAACCAATTATTAACGTTAATAAATCATTAAATACTAAAATCGATTCCTATGAGATGCTGATTCGAAATGAAGAAGGGCATTTCCCAGAAATTGGTTTTATAAAAGGATTAGCTACCGCAGACGGTAATAAGCAATGGATCGCAATTAGTGAACAATCATTACAAAGTGCCCTTGGTGCTCATCAAAATCGAAAAGTATATATCAACATTGAACCGTGCCAGATGCAATTTAACAGCATGTGGCAGTTTCTAAAGCAACTTCGGACAACCTACAAAAACCAGGTTGCCGTTGAAATAACTGAACGTCACGAACACGTTCATAGTATAACTATTTAGACCAAGAAATTAATAGGTTGCGCGACTTAGGATTTGAAATTGCGATTGATGATGTTTGTGCAGGCAGTAATAGTTATGCCTTTATCAAGCGCCAATTGCCAGCCATTCAACCAATTAAACTATCTTTGCTGATTTTCAAAGACGAAGATAAAGAAACTGTCATGAATTTTATTCATGCTTGGTTGACCTTCGCTCAAAAGCATCAACTTGATTTCGTAATTGAAGGCATTTCCGATCAACAGGCAGCCCAAAAATTTGCTGGTAATCCAATTATTCTTTAACAGAGATATTATTGGGGAACAGGAACCAGATAAATTTAATCTAAGATGATAGCTTCAAATTTGCTGAATACTGTTCCAACAAATTTTAACTTTTTTGTATGAAATCTTGAACAGTAATGAACATAGTGATGAGAGAGTTAATTTACTTGAAAAATCGCGTTAAATAGCAGAAAATAAGTATGTATTCCATTAATTATTGGAGATTAAAGAATGGCAGATGAAATCAAAACGACCGGCAACAATTTAAATACCAACCGGATCAATATTATTCATAATCATAAAGCAGCTCAAATGTCGATTAAAGATATTTTTGACGCGGAAAAATACCCTCAGCTAATTGGGGTAACAGGACAAGTAAGTCCGGAATTTTTGAACAAATACTTAGCAAGTTTTGTTCAAGTAGAATTAGCAATTGGTAGTGCGCCTAATAAGCATCACTATACTTCAATGGAGAACGTGACTAAAGATGCGTTAGCAAATGCAATGCTTAGTACGGCTAATAAAACTCCGATTAAACTTTTTCAAAGTTTGAGTTCTCAATTACAATTAGCAGCAATTGCTGGAGTGCTAAAGTTAGAAGTATCTCCTACCCAGGTAATTCATTCAAGATTTTACTTGATGGCAAATCCGGTTACTAAACAAACCCGGGTCGTACTGGGGTCGGTTGATTTAAATGAGCCATCATTTGATAGCAACGGTAACCGCTTTGAGGAAGTCATGGTGTTCGATAACGACCCATTATATCAAGTTTTACTCAACCGGTTTAAGAATGATTTCCGTCCTGTATTACAATCATACTTTACAAATGAACTGCTCAAAGTTGCTGAAAAACAATTAAAGGCCATCAAAGCTGCTGATAAAGACAATGATAATATCATCATTCTATCTAATGATCAGACCGACGAAATTGCTCAACGTGAATTAACAAACTTGATTGTTGATGATGTGCAACAGCAGATTGATAAACAGCATTTATCTGCAGGTGTAACTTTAGCAATGCGGAATGTTACGAATAACAGAACCCAAGACCAGGACAAAGAAGAACGTGCGATCAAGCAACGTAATACTGTTTTGATGTTACAAAAAGAATCCGTATCGCCACGGGCTGCGCGGCCAAAAATCAAAAATCGGGCAGTAATTGCTGAAAATGTTAAAAATGCTATGGAGGCTTCCGTTTCACCTCAAGATATGGCTGTAGAGAAGAAGTATACAACCTTCCTGTATGACCGGCCACTGGAACGGAACATTGCTCATAATAAGACGGGACTTTATACCCCGAATGATGCCGGTACCTTCCCAATTGCTTTTGGTAAGTTAGCCACAATTAATCAAATTCGTGACGGGATCCATCAAATCGAAGATATTATTAAAGGTTACCAGCAATTTGTAGTTGACTTCACGCCCGAATATGGTAAACGCTTCTATGAAGCTATTATGTATGCTTTCACTGCGCCATTTCTCTGGGAAATCCGTCAAAAGGCCAGTCTTAATCCTGAAGATGGTAATGATATTCCTAATTTTCTGATTTTAGGGGCTAGCGCTGGTTCAGGCAAAACAACGCTACTTCGGATTATTAATCAATTAACTTGGAACACCGACAAGTCATTAATTGACTTTGGCACGATCTATCCAACGGATGCCAATCAACGTAAGGCCAAGACCATGCAGGCACTGGAATCGTACATGAAACAGGGTAGTTCTTATCCAGTTTTAATTGATGAAATCCAACCATACTTTTTCCAACAACCACAATACAGTCGTCGGCTGATTGTTGATACGATGAACCAATTAGTAAATAGTCCAAAGCCATATGCACCATTAATTGGTACAACCAACTATAATTCCGGCTTTACAATGCGTCGTGAAACGGCCCGCCGGACTTACTACCTTCAATTAGATAAGGTCATTGACAGCGAGAAGAAGGGGGTTGCTTCTAAGTACATTTACGGCGTTCGCAAGTCTTTAAACAACACGCTATTTAAAGACTTTGTAGTTCGGTTAGCCAACTATTTAGAAGACGATAGTACGCCATGGCGCCTCTTTGACCACACAACTGGTGAATTAGACTTTTTAGCAACCACGCGGAAAATTTTCCGTGATTACTATAAATTAATCGACGAGCCGGTCCCGGATTACTTCTCTGATGGCCTACGAGATGATTTCGGAGAAAATGCTCGTAGTAAATGGGCCAAGCTGTATCTTACCCAGAAAGATGATTTTATTTATCATGAAGAAAAGAACAGTTTATTGTTCGACATTACCCGTTTAACGACCTTTAATGGTTTTGAAAAAGATTCCATTGAAGAATATCGGAATGCATTACCTGTTGAAATATGTGTTGATGGGATCAACGGCAAAAACGGTAAGTTTGTTGAGTTAAAGGCGCCAGCCTTTTATGATTGGATTGGGGTCGCTAACCCACAGTTGCATCCAGAAAAGGCGGCAGAAGAAGCTCAAACATCTGCAACACCAGAAGAGGAAAAGCCAAAGAAGAAGAGTTTTTGGGCACGGTTATTCGGTTAAATCAGACATATTAGTTAGATAGAAGGTGGCAAGATGATTGCCAAAGTTGGTCGAGTCATGATCAGAATTATTCTGATCATGATTTTGATTGGTGGGGCAGTTCAGTTGTATCTTTTACGAGGTAGTAAAGAGCAGTCCATTCAAACCAATAACCCGCAAGTTCGGTATCAATCCACGCCAACTTTACTTATTCCGGGCTGGGGTGGTAACACGTGGACTTATCAAAAATTGATCAGCACTGCTCAGGAAAGGAACGTTGCCCAAAAAAGGATGACGATTTGGGTGGCTCTCAATGGTCACGTACGCATCAAGGGTGATATAAATCGTAAAAATGCAATTATCCAGTTACTATATGATTGGAACTACACTCCAGGTTATCAGGATCAAACCAAGCAGTTAACCCGGGTAATGCGAATATTACATAATCAGTACCATGTCCGCAATTTAAATGTAGTTGCCCATTCCTATGGTGGCACCGAATGGCTCCATGCTTATATTAGCTCCCCAGACATTCAGAAAAATATGCGATTTCCCAAGGTGATTTTGCTTGGGACTCCCGTTGATGAAACTTTCGGTGAACGAACTAAATTTACAAAGTGGTTATTTAAGAAATCCAAGGATCGTAACTTTAAATTAATGGAACGTCAAATTCGCCACACATCCTTGGTTCGCATTGGTAAAATTTATAATTGGATGGGTGCTAAGGGCGGACGGACCGATGGTGAAGTGCCTCATATTCAGTCGGAGATGCTCCGCTCCCTGTTGCATAATCAGCGGATTAACTATGCTGAACACGTTTATTCACATACTAATCACGTCCAACTGCACCAAAAAAAGCAGATTCTAAATGATATTTTAAAAACACTCTGGTACAAATAAAAAGGAGGAAGTATGCAAAACACTAACTTTAAATATCCTGATACGAAAGCTTTCAACTTTGTTGTTGAGCGACTTCAGGAGCGTGGAGTAACTATTGATGATCTTGTAAACTTGACCTTTAAGATGCAGGAAGAGTTCATCCCAAAACTAACCCATGAGGAATGTCGTGAATCAGTTATTGATGTCATGCACAAACGTGAATTTTTAAATAATGCGATGGTCGGCCTAGAATTGGATCGCTTGACTGAAGATAATCGAGTTGCAGAGCCTTTAGCTGCAATTATTAAAAATGACGCTGGTGTGTTTGGCGTGGATGAGGCACTGGCACTGCAGATTGCAGAACTATATGGCACAATTGGAGTTACTAACTTTGGCTATCTTGATCGAGTGAAGTCAGGGATTATCAAGAAATTTGACACTAACAGTGGACACGTGAATACATTCATTTATGATTTATTAGGGGCAATTGTCGCTGCTGCCTGTGGTAAATTAGCCCATCAAGAAGCATAATGATTTTAAACTGTGGAAAAATATTTCACGGTTTTTTTATTATTCCGAAAGGGTTTTATAATAACAAAGAAAACGGTTACTAAATTGTTGGTGTTTGAAAATAATTAGAAATAACTGTTGACAAATCAGAAAATTCTAATTAATATCTTAGACAACAATTAATTGAACAAAGATTTGCGACGAGAGGAACAGTAAATGTTGTCTTGACGATCAGAGAGTCTCCGTAGTGGTGAAAGGGGAAGGTTAAGCAAACATTGAAGATCATCCTTGAGCAATGTGACTTGAACTGAGTAGAGTCACCAGGAATGCATCCTTTATCATGCCAGCGTATGAATACGTACGTTAAGAGGCTTAGTCAGCAATGACTAAATAAAATTAGGTGGTAACACGGTAAATGGATCGTCCTAAGTAGCTAATTTATTAGCTGCTTAGGACTTTTTTTGTTCAATCAAATAACTTTTCGAGTGAGGTGAGGATCATGGAATCAGACATTACGGACATTAGTCAGATTAAAAAGCAATTAGAATTTCGGTTAATCCACCGTCTTACAGGAGGAAAAAATTATGAAGATGAACAAAAAAGTGGTGACTTTAGCTGGTGTCGCTTTAACAGCAATGTCGTTAGCAGCTTGTGGCAATAGTGGGAAGAACAAAGCAAGTGGAGATTTAAACGTGACCTTAAAAGCGAATCCAGTCACCCTGGATCCAGCAAAAACCATCGACACACCAAGTACTTCGATGCAAGATCAAGCATTTGAAGGACTGTATAAGTACGATAAAAATTATAAGGTTGTCCTTGGCGAAGCGGCTTCACAGCCAACCGTAACCAATGATGGCAAGACTTGGACCTTTAATTTAAAAAAGGGTTTGAAATGGAGCAATGGAGATGAAGTTACTGCTCAAGATTACGTTGCTTCAATGCGGCATTGGGCGGACCCCAAGACCAAATCTCAAGCAGCTGATAAGGTTTCTAACCTCGAAAACTATGACCAAGTTGCTAAGGGAACAGCACCAACTTCATCATTAGGTGTCAAAGCACTTGGTAAATATAAAGTACAATTTATTTTTGCTAAAAAGCAGCCATCCGTCAACGTTCGGAACAGCTTTGCTGCAGATTTAAAACCAGTTAATCATAAAGTCCTGGCTAAGGAAGGCAGTAAATATGGTTCATCATCAGCCAAGGCTGTTTATAACGGACCATTTAAAGTTACCAACTGGAATGGGGGCAGTGATGATGAATGGAGTTATGTTAAGAACGAGCACTACTACGGTAAAAAGAACGTTCATATGAAGAAGGTGAATGTCCAAGTTACCAAGGATAATAACACCGCACAAAACCTCTTTAAGTCTGGCAAAGTTCAAGAAACTTCCGTGACTGCCGATTACGTTAAGGGGAATAAAGGAAATAAGGAACTCCATACGAGTCTGATGGCCACCCAATATTACTTGTACTTTAACGGAAAAAACGAATTGACCAAAAATGAAAACTTCCGGCAAGCCGTTAACTATGCGTTTAACACTAACCAATTGGCAAAGAAAGTTCTGCAAGATGGTTCGGTGGGTGCAACTGGTTGGGTTCCTCAAGGTGATATGAAAAATCCAAAGACTGGTGAAGATTTTGCTAAAGAAGCGGGTCATCTTCAAAAACAGGATAAGCAAAAGGCACAAGATTACTGGAAGGCAGCTCAAAAGGATCTCGGCAAGAATAATATGACGCTGAACCTGTTAGCTGATAATACTGATGACCAAAAGCAAGTTGCTGAATATCTTCAATCAACCCTGCAAAAACAATTTAAGGGTCTCAAAGTTGAAGTAACTACCTTGCCACATGCCCAACACATTAGCCGTGATTTTGCCGGTAAGTTTGAATTGAACTTAACTGACTGGAACTCTAGTGTTCCTGATGCCTCCGACTTCCTTTCCCTCCTGAAGACTGGCAATAAAGTTAACTTCACTAATAACACTGATGAAAAACTCGATAACTTACTCAATGAAGCTAATGACGGTACTAAATCCGCTAGTGATCGTTACAAGCTCCTGCAACAAGCAAACAAACAAGTTCATACCAATGCTGATGGAGTCCCGCTATACACGGCAGCACAAGCCCACTTAGTTTCAAAACACGTCACTGGTCTAAATTACGGACCATTCAATAAAGTTGCTCAATACCAATATGCTCAATGGAAAAAGTAATTAACGTGATCAATAAAGAAGGTCGACTTGCTCCTCTGTCTGACCTTCTTTATTTGTAGAAACGGAGGTTCTTATGAAAAGATACATTTGCAAACGATTATTAATGATGGTCTTAACCCTCTTTATCGTGGCCACATTAACCTTCTTCTTAATGAAGATGATTCCGGGATCACCACTTGGCAATACTATGAAATTAACGAAGACGCAACAATTAGCGGTTGAAAAACAGTATGGATTGAATCGACCAGTGTGGCAGCAATACCTTTCCTATATGGGTGGTTTACTTCATGGTAATTTTGGAATGTCCTACCAATACACCAGTACATCCGTTGCTGAATTAATCGGACGCCGGGTTGGTCCATCAATTCTCATTAGTCTCCAAGCACTTGTTTTAGGCGTCGTGGTTGGCATTATCCTCGGTAGTCTCGGAGCGCTGAAGAAAGGGACCTGGGTTGATACAACGAGCAGTACATTAGCAGTAATCGGAATCTCATTTCCCAGTTTTATTTTGGCAATCCTGTTACAATACTATCTCGGATTTAAGCTCGGTCTATTTCCAGTTGCTAGTTGGGACGGCTTTCCTTCAACAGTTTTACCAATGATTGCGTTAT
The DNA here is from genome assembly GCA_019117445.1 of Candidatus Limosilactobacillus excrementigallinarum. Lineage (GTDB taxonomy): Bacteria > Bacillota > Bacilli > Lactobacillales > Lactobacillaceae > Limosilactobacillus > Limosilactobacillus excrementigallinarum. The sequence continues at coordinate 9,729 of DWZS01000084.1, forward strand.
CAGCAGTTCCAATGGCCCAGGTTTCACGTTTTGTCCGGACTGAAATGGTAGAAGTTTTGAATTCAGATTATATTCTGCTCGCCAAAGCAAAGGGACTTTCAACCCGCGAAGTTGTTTTTCATCATGCTTTGAAGAATAGCATTATTCCAGCTTTAACCCTAATTGGTCCATTGGCCGTGACCCTCATTACCGGTTCCATGGTGGTAGAAAATATTTTCTCTGTTCCGGGAATTGGGGAGCTATTTATTAACTCCGTCTTGTCAAACGACTATCCGGTCATTATGGGACTAACAATGTTCTATTGCCTACTGCTATGTAGCATCATTTTATTAACGGACATTGTTTATGGCCTGGTTGATCCGCGAATTCTTTCCGAAGAAAAGGGGGAACACTAATATGAAACAACCTGAAACTGCACAGCCATTTGAGTTTGTGAACGCTGATGTTCTCCATAATCACTCGGGAGAATTAGCAGAACACTCGCTTTCCTTTCGAACGAAGGCGTGGCGAGAACTCAAGAAAAATACTGCGGCAATGGTCTCATTAGTATTTTTAACATTCGTTGTTGTCGTATCGTTAATTTCGTTGGTTTGGATGCCTCATGATCCGAATGCGCAAAACGTTAGTTTATCGAACTTACATCCATTTCAAAACGCAAGTTACTTGTTAGGAACGGATAATCTTGGTCGGGACATGTTATCGCGGTTATTATATGGCACCAGGATTTCACTAATGATTGCTGTCTTTGCAACAGTTGTTGATATCGTTATTGGTGTACCTTACGGCCTTGTTTCCGGTTGGTGCGGGGGTCGCGTTGATAACATCATGCAACGAATTATCGAAATCATTAGTTCGATTCCGGAACTGGTATTAATCATGCTTCTGTTAATTATCTTTAAACCGGGATTAACTTCGATTGTATTTGCGATTTCCTTAGGATCTTGGGTTCTCATGGCACGATTGGTACGTGCTTCAGCAATGCAAATTAAAAGCGCTGACTTTGTTCTTGCAGCCCAAGCAATGGGGGGAAGTCCCGTCAAAATTGCCTTAAAACACATTCTACCTAATACGATGGGCGTGGTGATTACCAGAACAATGTTCACTATTCCAGCGGCAATTTTTCTAGAAGCTTTACTATCCTTTATTGGCATTGGGGTTAAAGCACCAAATGCATCATTGGGGACTCTATTAAACGCTGGTGAAAAAGGATTTCAATTTTACCAATACCAACTCTGGGAGCCAGTGATTGTTCTCTCACTGATGATGATTGCTTTCAATCTTCTTGGCGATGGTCTCCGGGATGCTTTTGATCCGAATACAAAGGGGTGAAATAAAATGGCGACAGACGTATTAAAAATCAAACATCTTTCCATTGACTTCCACACAATGGAGGGTGAAGTCCATGCAATTCGCGATGTCACACTAAAACTTCATCCAGGCGAAATTCTTGCATTAGTCGGTGAATCTGGCTCTGGTAAGTCAGTGACTACCAAGGCAGTGATGCAACTTCTCCCTAACAATGCCAAAGTTGTGGGTGGATCTGTTGAGTATAAAGGAAAAGATCTTCTAAAGATGCCAGAAAAAGAACTTCAAGCGCTTCGGGGCAACGAATTAGCTGAGATCTTTCAAGATCCAATGACATCTCTTGATCCAACTATGCGGGTGGGCAAGCAGATTATGGAACCGTTATTAAAACATCAAAAACTAGATCGGGCAACCGCTAGACAACGGGCACTCACCATTATGGAAAAAGTGGGCATTGTGAATGCTAAGCAGCGTTTCAATAATTTTCCATACCAGTTTTCTGGCGGAATGCGACAACGAATTGTAATCGCAATGGCGCTTGTTTGTCACCCGAAAGTATTGATTGCAGATGAACCAACCACAGCGCTTGACGTAACCATTCAATCGCAAATTTTGGCGTTGATTAAACAGCTTCGTGATGAACTCAAAACAGCAGTCATTTTCATTACTCATGACTTAGGAGTCGTTGCTGGAATTGCAGATCGGGTTGCTGTTATGTATGCCGGGCGAATCCTTGAATTTGGTACGGTCGAAGATATCTTCTATCATCCACAGCATCCGTACACAGTTGGACTGCTTAGATCAACACCGACAATGGATATGAATGAGGGTGACTTAGAATCAATTCCCGGTAATCCCCCCAATCTTATTAATCCACCAGCGGGTGATCCGTTTGCAAATCGCAATCAACATGCGCTAGCGATTGATTATCAACAAATGCCCCCGTTCTTTAAGGTTAGTGGCACTCACTACGCCGCTACTTGGCTCCTTGACGAACGGGCTCCACAAGTACACCTGACAGAAAAACTTGAGCAACGCCGGCAACATTATGCTGACCGTTTAACCAAGGAGGGGTCCGCCAATGAATAATAATCTAGTTGAAGTTAAGCATTTGAAAAAATATTTTCACCAAGGTCATCCTGATGAAGTGCACGCGGTCGATGACGTGACTTTTAGTATTCGTCGTGGAGAAGTATTTGGCTTAGTTGGCGAATCGGGATCGGGTAAGACCACCACGGGGCGCTGCGTCCTCAACCTTTATCAACCAACTGCTGGCCAGATTCTCTATCACGGTCAAGATGTGACGGCATTAAAAAGAGGGCGAGCTTTCAAAAAATTCCATCATGAAACTGCAATGATTTTTCAAGATCCATATTCATCATTAGACCCGCGGATGGCGGTACGTGATATCATTGCAGAAGGTTTAAAAGTTCATCAGCAGACCAGTAGTCGGCAAGAACTTGACCAACGAGTGGCAGAAACAATGGAACTAGTAGGCCTAACGCCTGATGTAATGAACCGTTATCCCTATGAATTTTCTGGTGGACAACGGCAACGGATCGGGATTGCTCGTGCTTTAGCTACGGATCCAGAATTTGTGGTCGCGGATGAACCTCTATCTGCTCTGGATGTTTCAATTCAGGCTCAAATTGTTCAATTAATGGAATATCTCAAAGCTACAAAGCAATTAACATATTTATTTATCGCCCATGACATTTCGATGGTTAAGTATATTTCTGACCGAATTGGGGTGATGTATCACGGCAAACTAGTTGAATTAGGAACAGCGGAAGAAATCGTCAACCATCCATTACATCCATATACTAAGAGCTTGCTATCGGCAGTCCCGGTCCCGGATCCAACTTACGAACGGGTGCGACAACCATTCACTTACGATGGCGATTCCGCTAAATTACAGTTACGCGAAGTGTCTGCTGGTCATTACGCTGCTTTAGCGGAATAGTGCAATGATTTTAAAATGACATTGTTATACAAAAATGATTTACTAATTAGTTAATGAAAGCTGGTGAAAATTATGAATGGTGTAACAGTTAACGATTTGGTAAACTTGGTCAACGTTGGTGAATTAAAAACAAATGGGCGACACACCGTTTTTGTAACTGCCCAACCGGATGCAAACCAATTAGACCATTATCAATGGAGCGTTTATGATCAGTATGGTAAACAGTCACAACGACTACTTTCGGTTAGTCAACATCCTGGTTTGGCCTTGAGTAATCATGATCCCAAGCAACTTTATTACTCCACTGCGGATCATAGAATGAAAAGAACACGCCTTCATCAATTTAACCTGACAAATTTAAGCGAAGAGCAGCAGTTTACAGTAGACGGTTATGAATTGAAGGTTGAGCAGGAACTAAACGCTCATGAATTACTTTTATCTGGTGCTTTTCAATTAAATGAACCAACTACTGAACCGTGGCATGAGGTTACGGAGGTGCCATACTGGTCGAATGATGAAGGCCAAGTTAATGGAGTTCGTCATCACCTCTGGATATTTAATTTAGCTACCCAGTTGCTGACGGATCTCGTTCCACCAACCTTTGATGTTGCGAACTTTTGGTACCAGGGTGGGCGACTACTTATCGCGGGCGTATCCTACCAAAATAGTCGTGCATTTAAGGATGGGCTTTACGAATATGATTTTTCTCATCACGATTTAGTCGACCTAATTAGTCCCGGTCAATATCGCTTTGACGATATTGCAATTTTAAATCAGCGGTTATTTGCGGTTGCAAGTAATGGTCAAAGGTTTGGGATGGGAGAAAATCCTAATTTCTATCGTTATCACGATCATCAATTAGAGTTAGTAGCACCTTGGGATAGTAATTTAGGGAACATTGTAGTGAATGATATGACTGTTGTTAGTGGCAATGCATCCTTAGTTCAGGATGACAAACTGTACTTTTATACGACAGTTGTAGATCATAATGAGTTTTACCAATTCGATGGTCATCAAACAACACGACTTTTTTCGTGGTCCGGCGCTGTAAATTCATTTGTTATTAAAAACGATCAATTTATCTTCACTGCCACTACGGCCGAACAACCGCAACAACTGTATCGATATCACAATGGAACAGTTACCCAACTAAGTGACTTCAACCAATTCCTAGATCAACGCCAGGTCGCTAAACTTCACGAAGTTCATTACCAAGACTCCACTGGGAAAACAGCAACTGGTTGGCTAATGTTTCCGGATAATTTTGTAAAAGGACGACAGTATCCCGCAATCCTAGAAGTTCATGGGGGTCCACGGGCTGCTTATGGAAAAAGCTTTTTTCATGAAATGCAGACCTTAACTACTAATGGCTACTTTGTCTTTTTTACCAATCTGCATGGTTCGGCTGGTCAAGGGGATGAATATGCTGACCTCCGTGGCAAGTATGGTCAAGTCGACTATGCTGACTTAATGTCCTTTACTGATACGGTATTACAGCAAACAGCCGCAATTGATCGAACAAGGCTGGGGATTACTGGCGGAAGTTATGGAGGCTTTATGACTAATTGGGTCGTCGGTCATACCCACCGTTTTAAAGCCGCGGTCAGCGAACGGAGTATTGCCACATGGTTATCGATGATGGTTTCGGATATTGGTCCTGAATTTGTTCCTGATCAGTTGTCAGTAAACCTCAGTGATCAAAATGGAATGGAAAAGTTCTGGACGCATTCACCGCTAAGGTACACCAGTCAAGTGCAAACCCCAACATTATTTTTGCATTCAGATCATGATTTTCGGTGCCCAATTGTCGAAGGTTATCAAATGTATCAAGCATTGAAATTGCGTCAACAACCAACTAAATTAGTAGTTTTTCATGGTGCAAATCACGATTTATCACGTACGGGGAGGCCAGATCAACGAATTCAGCGTTTAAAGGAAGTTTTAAAATGGTTTAATCAGTATCTTAAAAATCAAGAAGAAGGCGAGTAAAATGACAACTACTGTTTATCTCAATTGTAATTTATTTCAAGGAACAAGCGATCAAGTGCAATCCGATGCCTGGATGGTGGTAAATAACGAAACTGGTAAACTAACCCACGTGGGTCAAGGCAACTACTCTGGTTCTGCAGATAACACAGTGGACTTAAAAGGGCGCTACGTTATGCCAGGATTGGTGGACGCCCATACGCACATGTTCATGAATCCACTAACGAATAAACTGTATTATCTAACGGAAACTGAGGGGACCCTGCAAGCACTGGAAAACTTACGAGCGGGGTTAAAAGCTGGTCTCACTTATGTCCGTGACTGTGGAGCAGCGTTTGATGTCGATGTCAAATTGCAAAAGTACCGGGACGTGCATCCGTTTGTTGGCCCCCAAATTATGCCATCGGGACGGCCAATGTCAATGACGGGTGGTCATGGTGACTTTACTGAAGGGGAACATGGTGAAACTACATGGGGATACTTAGTCGACTCACCAGACCAGATGCGGCATGCTGTCCGCTGTGCGTTTAAAGAAGGGGCGAAAAACATTAAAGTGATGGCGACTGGTGGGGTAATGTCTTCCACTGACCAAGTTGACGATACAGAACTAAGCCTAGGAGAACTCCAAATGGCGGTCAAAGAGGCCCATTCCAAGCATATGACGGTTGCTGCCCATGCTGAAGGTGCGACAGGCATTCACAATGCGGTCGTGGCCGGTGTAGATTCTGTTGAACACGGATGCTACGTGCGGCATGAAGATGTCGAGTTGATGAAACAACAAGGTACTTTCCTAACTCCCACGTTGATTGCGGGATATACAATTCCTAAATATGGTCAGGGCAAGCTACCGCAATACATGTTGGACAAGGCAGAAGCATTTCTAGATGACTTCTTTTTACATGTCGGTGATGCAATCAAGTCTGGGGTAAAATTAGCCTTTGGAACTGATTCAGGAACACCATTTAATGAATTCAAAGATGCGCCAGTAGAGCTTAGTTTAATGGTTAAGGCCGGCGCAACCAACTATCAAGCATTACGAGCAGCTGGGCTGGGTTCAGCAACTTTACTAGGGGTGGCTGACGAATATGGAAGTCTAGAACCAGGTAAATTTGCTGATTTCTTAGTGCTAGACCAAAATCCGCTTGCAGATGTGACAGCCGTTCAACAAGAAGATAAGCAAGTGTACCAACATGGCCAACGGAAATTTTAGGAGGTGATTGAAATGACTGAAGAACGACAAGCAGTTGAACAATACGCACTTGACCATTGGGCTGATTTTAAAGAATATTTAGAGCACCCGAGCATTTCCGCTCAGAACACAGGAATTCAAGAAACTAGTGATTACTTAGTGCGAACCTTTCGTGAGCTCGGTGCAAATAATGTTGAAAAATGGGAAGATCAAGGTGGTAATCCAGTGGTTTTTGCCGAATTTAAGGGCCAGTCA
>DWZS01000085.1 GCA_019117445.1 Candidatus Limosilactobacillus excrementigallinarum
CTTCAAATGATAAAATAGTGGTGCCCATAAAGGTCCTTCTTTCTAATGGAATGTTGTGACGACACCATTAAAGACCTTTATGGGTTTTTCTGTCCACTAAAATGTTCAACTTAAATTTTACAATCTGCCAATTCAAAAAACTTTATTTTTATGGTTATTTAGATTATAATGATTCTAAAATAATTTAAGGGAGTTAGCAAAATGGCAAAGAAAATGTCATTGTCACAAAAAATTAACGTTCTGCGGGCGACAGTAATGGGCGCCAATGATGGCATTATTTCCGTTGCGGCGATTGTCATTGGGGTGGCAGCCGCTACTAATAATAGCTATTCAATCCTCATTGCGGGACTATCAGGAAGCCTTGCGGGAACAATATCGATGTGTATGGGTGAGTATGTTTCGGTTAGCAGTGAAAAGGATTCGCAAAGGAAGGCCATTGCTGAAGAAAAAGAGCGTTTGAAGCTGAACTTCGCTGGTGAATACGACTACGTCAAGCAAAAATACCTGGATCAGGATATTGATCCAAAACTAGCCGAACAAGCGACTAAAGAATTAATGGACAAGGATGCGTTAGCCACTGGCGTTCAAGAGCGCTATGGTTTTAACCCGCGAGAATTTACCAGTCCCTATGCGGCAGCGATTTCATCGTTTATTTCATTCCCACTAGGATCAATTTTACCGATGCTTGCTGTCACACTCTTTCCACCCAAGCAACGAATTGTGGCCACGGTGATCGCGGTTACGATTGCCCTGATTATTACCGGTTATTTAGCGGCGGTTTTGGGTGATAATCCACGGCGAACCAAGTCGGTGGTGCGAAATACCATTTCAGGATTATTGACAATGGGAGTAACGTTCCTGATTGGAATGCTCTTAAAACGCTAGTGGGGGAATGATGAGCAATGGATATTAAAAAAACGAAGAAACAAAAGCAAACCATGCAAGAAAAGTTAAATACCCTTCGTGCGGGAGTGTTAGGTTCGAATGACGGTATTTTAACGGTTGTTGGGGTGCTGGTTTCAGTGGCGGCAGCGACGACTGACAAGTTTACAATTTTTATTGCGGGTTTATCTGACTTATTAGCCTGTGCTTTTTCCATGGCGTGTGGTGAGTATGCTTCAGTTAGTACTCAAAAGGATACTGAAACCTCAGCTGTGGATCGAGAAAGCCAACTGTTAAAGACGGCTTATCAAGATGAATTGGACGCAGTTACTCGGCATTACATGAATAAGGGAGTTTCGAAAAAAACTTCTGCAGAGATTGCCAAGGATTTGTTGGATAAAAAACCATTAGAAACGATGGTGCGGGTAAAGTATGATATTGAACTAGGACATTATTTAAACCCATGGGATGCAGCTTTTGCATCCTTGTTTGCAGCTGCTGCAGGAGGATTATTACCATTAATGGCGATGACCTTTGTTCCAGGGACAGTTGCTAAATGGTCCATGACAATTTTAGCGGTGGCACTAACGAGTGCACTGACCGGATTTATCAGTTCTAAATTAGGGAACGGACTGGTTAAATTAGCAGTTATTCGTAATATTGTGATTGGTTTGATTACCATTACGATCCACTATGGAGTCGGTAAATTATTCTAATAGTAAAGGCGGCTGTGAGTAGGGCTCTCACAGCCGCCTTTTGGCTTTATTGACATAGATGAATTTCATCATCGTTAGTATCAAAAAGTTCTTCATTTTGTCCCCGTTTACATTCCGCTTGCAGGGTAACGTGACTAATATTGTATTTAGTTGTTAGCAATTTTTCAATTTGATGGTAGATTTGTTCGCATTCACTAATTTTCATGTCTTGACAATTAATGTGTGCTGAAAAGATAATTCGGTGTTCATCCATTGACCATGCGTGAATATGATGAATGTTTTCCACACCATCGATGGCCAAAATATCTTTTTCAATGGCCGCATAATCAAGCTTTGGTGCTGATTGCATTAAAATTTCAATGGTTTTTTTAATAATGGGCCATGCTTCAAATGCGATGTAGAGGGCCACGGCAATGGTTAGTAGTGGGTCTAGCCACGGAACGTTGACATACATTAAAATAATAGCACCAATAATGACGGCGACAGAGGAAAGACTATCACTCAGGACATGGAGATAAGTAGCCTTGATGTTGAGGCTATCATGGCTTCCCTCGTGTAGCAGAACTGCCGATAATAAGTTAGCGATTAGGCCAACGACGGCAACAATTAACATTACCCTTCCATTGATGTGAGTAGGCTTTTCCAAGCGCTGAATCGCTTCAACGATTAAAAAAATCGACATTACAATTAAAAATAGGGCGTTGAGAAACGCCGAGAGAATTTCAGCACGTCGGTATCCGAAAGTTCGCCGACTATTTTCCGGCCGTCCTGAAATGGTTTGGGCTACATAGCCCATCACAATGGATAGCGAGTCGCCAAGATTATGAAAAGCATCTGATAGCAGCGCAAGACTACCGGAAACGACTCCCCCAATGATTTCCACAACCGTAATGGTGGCATTTAATAGTGTCACAGCTAAGAACCGGCGACCATTAATTTCCCGTTTATTCATAAATGGTTGCTCCTTCAATTAAATTTATAACAAAAAAGTTAGGTTCTCCAAACTTGCTGCCTTAATAATATGATATAATCATTTTGTGTTCAACTAAAAAAGTAAATTAAAACGAAAGAAGGCTGATGGCGATAAATGACGCCAATGAAAGAGGATTATCTCAAAATTATCTTTGAACTTGGCGGAGGCAAAAAGAAAGTCTCCAACAAAGATATTTCACTCGGTTTAGGGATTGCTGCTGGTTCCGTTACCGAAATGATTGCTAAGTTGTCTGATGAAGGCTTAGTAGCACATGAACCTTATGCGGGGATTTCGTTAACTCCAAAGGGGACTCAATTAGCTGCAGAATTAGTCCGTAAACATCGCCTTTGGGAAACCTTCCTGGTTAATAAATTGGGTTATGATGTTGCGGACGTCCATCCTGAAGCGGAGGTCTTGGAACATAAAACGAGTGATCGCTTAGCGACAGCTCTCGATGATTTCTTGGGACATCCTGAAAATTGTCCGCATGGCGGGGTTATTCCGTCTGCGGCTGGAGACTTTTCTGACGTTAGTCACCGCTTGTTAGCGGATGGTAAAGATGGCGAAGAAGTTGTGATTGAACGCTTCTTAGATAACCATGAGTTGTTAACGTATTTAGCAGATTTGGGATTGAATTTGCATGACCATTTGAAAATTATCAAACATGAGCCTTTCGAAGGACCCATTGTTGTGGAACGGGTTAATGATCAACGCCAAATTATGGTTTCATTTAAGGCTTCCCACAATATTTTTATTAACGAAGTTAAGTGATGGGGTTCTAAGCGTAGGTACATCAAAAATAAAACATTATGAAAGGGGCGGCATTATTCCGCTCCTTTTTATTAGATAAAGCTATCATTTTACAAATAAAACGGGCATAATGAATGGTGGTTAAAAGAAAGGTGGTTGTAAGATGGCGTATAATCCAAAGCAATTGGCGGTTAACTGTTCACTATTGGCAGGTCAATTATTAATTGAAAATGGTGCAAACATGGAGCGGGTGAACGATACAATGTATCGAATTGCAGAAAATGCAGGATTACACGCTTTTCAAGCTTTTACAACTGTAACGGGGATTGTAGTTTCTGCCGAACATGAGTCAAATGCCCAAACGGTTGATATTCGGGCACGCCATAATGATTTAAGCAAAGTGGCCCGGGTAAATGAAATTTCGCGCTTGTTTGCCACCAAAAAAATTAGTTTAAGTGAAATGTATACTCAATTGAAAAAGGTTGATAAAGGAACTCCTCAGTTATCAATTACGACCCAATGTTTAGGGGCAGCAGTTTTAAGTTTAACCCTAATGATTGTTTTTACCGGTGATGTGAAGGATAGTTGGGCGGCCTTTTTAATCGGTGGTGCCTGTTATTGGATCTACCTTTATCTATTGCGTAAATTCAAGATTAAGTATATTGGTGAATTTGTTGCTTCCCTATTGATTGGCTTTCTAGCAGTCTTAACTACTAAGCTAGGCTGGACCGGAAATTTAAACGACATCATTATTGGTAGCGTGATGCCATTGGTTCCGGGAGTACCGTTAACTAACGCGGCGCGGGATCTGGTATCGGGTAACTTGATTAGTGGCCCGACGCGTGCCCTGGAGGCGATTATTACTGCAATGGCAATTGGCTGCGCGATTGTGATCGTTTTACGCTATGCATAGGAGGAGTCTGTGATGGTTTTACATTTGATTTTAGAATTTCTCTTAGCTGATGTAGCGACGATTTGTTTTGGAATATTAATGAACATCCCTAAAAAAGCCTATCTTCCGGGGGGAATCATTGGTGGTGCTGTTTGGATCTTTTATATTATTATGTATTACCATCTTCACCTGGGACTGGCGATGAGCAATTTGCTATCTGCAATTGCTATTTCTATTTTGAGTTTAATGGCGGCTCGCCGTTTCCGTTTACCGATGATTATTTTCAATGTTCCAGCCTTGGTTTCTTTTGTGCCCGGCGGACAATCATATCAAGTGGTACGAAATTTCGTATTGGGAAATAATGGGGCAGCAATGTCATACTTGTATCAAGTAATTGTGATTGCTGGAGCGATCACACTCGGCTTTGGATTAGGGGACGTCATTAATGCAGCATTGCATTATCGACCTAAAAAATGGAAAAATCGGTAATGATCTATTTAAGAACTACTTAGCTTTATTGGATTTGTGGTATACTCAACAAGACAAACTCAAAAGGAGACGAAGTTATAATTATGTTAATTGAAAATGATTCCGGACGATGGAAACGCCTGGTTGTTAGTGGTGTATTATTCATCGTTGTTGCTGCAATGATTTATAAGAATTCAATGCTCAGTGGGACGATTGATACGGTTTTGCAGGCATTGTTTGCTAGTACCCATCCAAACGTTCATAGTGGTGGACGTTCTTTAATGGTATTGATTAGCTTCTTAGGGAGCCCCAAGATGGACTTGGTTTGGACTTTTATTATTGCCTTTTTCTTATGGGGATTTAAGTATAAAATTCCGGCTCTATGGGCCATTTGTACCGTCATCGGCGGTGATGTATTAGGGTTCATCGTGAAACACATCGTTAAGCGGGCACGTCCTGCGCAACACATGGCTAAAGACGATGGGTACAGTTTCCCTAGTGGACATGTTTTAGGATTCTTCTTAGTTGCCGCAGTTCTTTTCTTAGTTGTGATTCCGCTATTCCGGAGTGCAGCCTTACGGGTGATTTGTCAATTGCTATTAATTATTTTTGTAGCATTATTGGCTGTATCACGGGTGTATTTATTGGCTCATTATCCATTTGATACGATTGGAGCGATGCTGCTAGGTTACACTTGGTTACAAATCGCTGAATACCTGTATGTTGCGTTTGCACCGCGAATTAGTAATTGGCGGATTGTTCATCATTCATATTATTAAAAAAGTCGGGATCATCCCGACTTTTTTAATAATTTAGTAGCCATTCGTTGGCTAGCGTGACCCAATGGGCAACATGGGGTTGATCACCATCTGGATGGTGAGCTACCAATTGGTTTGCAATATCCATTCCATGGGGACCATGCGTAAAAATATGTATTTCCTGGGAAATATTATTTTTTTGCAGCATCATAGAGTAATTGAACGTATTTTGAACGGGAACGAATGGGTCGTCCAATGTGTGCCAGATAAAAGTCGGGACGTTTGCCGTGTTTACATGATAACTAGCCGAGTATTTTCTGGGATTATCAGTCCATTGCGGGATGACCTTTTCATCAGGGAAACCAGCATCGAGGTCAATGACCGGATAGCCAAGAACAATCTTAGTAGGTCGCATTTCTTCATTGGTAATTCCGCTAAGCTGACTTAACCAAGGCGTTGACCAATAATCATTATATAGGGCAGTAATATGACCGCCAGCTGAGAAACCAAGGATGAAAAGTCGTTTGTCGATGGACCATTCAATACGATGATGCTTGACTAGCTGCACAGCAGTCGCAAGATCTAATAATGGCTTTGGATAAAGTGGTTCGGCTTCATTCAAAAAGGTATAGCGGAGGATAAAGACTTGGTAACCGTGTGCAGCAAAGGCAATCGCAGTTTTTTCGGATTCTGCAACTGGAATGTGGGTCATTGATCCGCCAGGGACGATAATAAGAGCGGGAAACTCTTGAAGCTGACTACCAGGAGTGGGTGTTTGCAGATAAGCAGTTAAAGTTGCTTTTGTGGAATAATTAGGATTATTCAGTTGATATTGGGTTATTTTCATAAAAATTGACCTTTCACAGTTTGATAATTACAGGTAATTATAATGGAAAAACAACAGAATTTAAAATTGATTATCCATGCGAAACGATTAACGGCTAAAGACATACCTGAGGTATTGAACCTCCTTAATACTAGCGATGCAGCAAAAAATGCTGGGTTAAAGTTAATGGGAAATTCTACCGTTCAACGATGGGCATTAAACAATTGGTTAACTGATGATGAACTCTATGGTATTTTTGATGATCAAAAATTAATTGGAATTATTGCAATTTTTGGTAATGATAATGACGGAGAATTGGGTTACTTCATTGAACCGGATTACCAAAATCGCCATATTATGACGAGAATGCTAAGTAAGGTGCTGCAGCGGACAGACTACCAAACGCTCTTTGCTCAAACAACGATTGATAATCGAGCCTCCCAACGAGTATTAGAGAATAATCATTTCCAAAAAGAAAACGTTGAATTAACATCGGTTCAGTATCGATGGATAAATGACTAAGGGTTGCTAGAAAAGTAAATTCATGTATAATATGAATGTTAAATGTAGAAGAGGATGCAGCTGTCATGAGTAATCATCGTTAATATTGGGCAAACAGTGACGATGGGTGAAAGGGGCGACTGCCGAAACCATAACTAGTTTGTCCTAGTTAAAGGTTGGGACGTAATGCGAAAGCTTGCGGACTGTCGTAAGAAAACTTACGGGGCGCTTCAAGAATTCCAGTTAAATATGGTCTTCTTTTGAGCGTACTCAGGGAAGACTTTTTTATTTGGAGGATTATTGTGGCAAAAGATCAACAATCAACTGGTCAAGTTCACCGTTCATTAAAGACGCGTCACCTATCCATGATTGCGTTGGGAGGTTCAATTGGGACCGGACTTTTTATTGCAAGTGGGTCGGCGATTACTTCTGCTGGCCCTGGTGGGGCTTTAATTGCGTACACCATTATGGGAATCATGGTGTACTTCTTAATGACTAGTTTGGCAGAAATGGCGACGTATATTCCCTTAACGGGTTCATTTGCTGCTTATGCAAGCAAGTTTGTAAGTCCGGCATTAGGTTTTGCACTGGGCTGGAATTATTGGCTGAATTGTGCCATTACTGTTCCCGTCGAGGCGACAACGGTTGGCTTGGTAATGAACTTTTGGTTTCCTCATATTCCCTCATGGGTGTTTAGTGGAATCACATTTGCATTAATCTTTTTGATTAATTATTTATCAGTTAAGTCGTATGGCGAAACAGAGTTTTGGCTTGCGTTAGTTAAGGTTATCACGGTAGTGGTTTTCCTAATTGTAGGGGTATTAGTAATTCTTGGAATTATGGGTGGCCGCGGCCCTGTAGATTTGCAAAACTTTACGTATAAAAAGGCGCCGTTTGTCCATGGCATTTCTGGAATTGTGAATGTTTTTCTGGTTGCTGGTTTTTCTTTCCAAGGAACAGAAATGATTGGAATTGCTGCTGGGGAATCGGAAAATCCAGAAAAGAGTGTTCCTGAAGCAATTAAATCAACGTTTTGGCGGATCTTATTATTCTATATCTGTACAATTTTTGTAATTGCATGTATCCTGCCCTATACTGATAAAAATCTGCTCAGTTCAGATGTGACTGATATTGTAACCAGTCCATTTACGTTAGTCTTTAAGCGGGCGGGATTAGCTGCGGCAGCTAGTGTTATGAACACGGTTATTTTAGTCGCTGTACTTTCATCCGCCAATTCATGGATGTATGCTTCAACACGGATGTTGTTCTCTCAAGCACGTGAAGGTTTTGCATGGCGGATGTTTGGTTATGTCAATAAGCGCGGAATTCCAATTTATGGCTTAGTTGGAACGACTGTGATTGGTTTACTGATTTGGTTTACTCAATTTATTGGCCCACAAGCTTATAACTACTTGATTGGTGCTTCTGGGTTATCTGGTTTTATTGCTTGGCTCGGGATTGCCATTAGTCATTTCCGTTTCCGACGGGCGTTTATTAAGCAAGGTCACAACGTGAGTGAATTAACTTATCATGCTGCATTATTCCCGTTTGGGCCACTTTTTGCTTTTGGATTATGTATTGTTGTCATTCTGTGCCAAAATTTAGATGCCTTTGTCAAGTTTGATTGGCAAAGCATTGCGGTTACTTACATGACAATTCCAGTATTTATCGTTCTTTATTTGTACTACAAACTAAAGTATGGCAGCCATTTGATCCCGTTAGAAGAAGTGGATCTTTCACGGAAGACAAAGGGTGAAAGCTATGAAACGGAAGATAAATAAAGAGGTTGAAAATTTTATTTTCAACCTCTTTATTTTATAGGCGAACCTGGAATAAGGATGGCTTTTTGATAAAGCATCGTGTGATTAATAAGTAAATATTTTTCAGCGCAGCGCATAAATTAATGATACAATGGTGCTTGTCGTTTTATAGAATTCAAATGGAGGAGCTATTCATTATGATCGTCTTAGCTGGAACAATTGGTGCAGGTAAAACAAGCTTAACTAAGCTACTTTCCCAACATTTAAATAGTCAGCCATTCTTTGAATCGGTTGATGATAATCCAATTTTGCCATTGTTTTATAAAGATCCACAAAAGTATGGCTTTCTTTTACAGATTTACTTTTTAAACCGCCGCTTAGACGAAATTAAGGGTTCCTTTGATAATGACTTAAATGTATTAGACCGTTCCATTTTTGAAGATTCTTTACTATTTAGGTTGAATGCTGATTTGGGCCGAGCCACACATACGGAATCGGACATTTATACTTCATTGCTTGATAATATGATGGAAGAGTTACCCGATGAGCGTCATCAAAAGGCGCCCAATCTTTTAATTCATATTCAAGTGTCGTTTGAAACGATGCTGGATCGAATTAAAAAGCGTGGTCGTTCATTTGAACAGGTTGATACGGATCCCAGCCTATTTAATTATTATAAGGAACTTAATGCACGTTACCAAAAGTGGTATGACGAGTATGACCTAAGTCCGAAGATGGTAATTAATGGCGATCAGTATGACTTTGTTGAAGATTCAACAGCAGCAGATGAAGTTTTACAATTAATCGACCATAAGCTCGAAGAGTTGAATCTTAAATAATGCTTGACGAGAAAAGTGAAGTAGCTTAAACTAATTAAAGTTACTTTGGTTTTGGAGGATTAGCTCAGTTGGGAGAGCATCTGCCTTACAAGCAGAGGGTCACAGGTTCGAGCCCTGTATCCTCCATTGATGCGGATATGGCGGAACTGGCAGACGCGCAAGATTTAGGTTCTTGTGTCTTTATGGCGTGGAGGTTCGAATCCTCTTATC
>DWZS01000086.1 GCA_019117445.1 Candidatus Limosilactobacillus excrementigallinarum
ATTACGTGAAAAGCAAAAGCTTCGTTTCATGTATGGTTTGACTGAACGTCAATTCCGGAACCTCTTCAAGCGTGCCGGTAAGATCAAGGAAGGTACTCACGGTACTAACTTCATGGTTCTTTTGGAACGTCGGCTGGACAACATGGTTTACCGTTTAGGTTTGGCTACTACCCGTCGTCAAGCACGTCAATTGGTTAACCACGGTCACATTACCGTTGATGGCAAGCGCGTTGACATTCCTTCATATGAAGTTTCAGTTGACCAAGTAATTGGTGTTCGCGAAAAGTCTAAGGACTTAGACATTATTAAGAACGCGGTTGACGCAGTGGTTGCTCGTCCTTCATATGTTGAATTTGATGCTGACAAGCTCGAAGGTAAGTTAGTTCGTCTTCCAGCACGTGAAGATATGAACGCTGATATTGATGAAGCTCTGATCGTTGAATTCTACAACAAGCTTTAATCATCATTATCCATATCAAAAAGATCGGGATTCATTCCCGGTCTTTTTTTGTTACAATAGCCTTATTATAAAGGAGCGCTGGTAATATGACTGAAGAACATTCAAACGTGGAACAACGACTTCAAAATGGAATCTATGGTTCCCCGAAAATTAAACCCGATGAACAGCGTCGATATCTAGGTACGTTTCGTGAACGAGTGTGGTTGACGATTTCCGTTGCTGAGGTTAAACAACAAGACTGGTCTGACGCCCTTCGCCAGGAACTTACTATTCATCCTGACAGTTTGGTTATCATTAATGGTAATATTGACGACTCGCTTACCCGTAACTACCTAACGGTCGCCAATAACGCAAATGTGCAATTTACGATTAAGACCGGGACCGACACTAAAACTGGTAATGATGATCTGGCCGTAATTGTGACGGATCATAAAGCAGTTTACCAATCGCCGGTAGATGTCAGCAAAAAGTATGGTAAGCAATCACCTCAAGATGATCATCAAACTAAACCCCACCCATCACTTTTAAAAAGAATTTTTCATCTCTAGAAAGGAGGCTTTCATGTGGAACCGTTAGCCTATCGAATGCGCCCACGAACAATTGAAGAAGTGGTTGGTCAACAACACCTGGTGGGTCCTGGAAAAATCATTTGGCGAATGGTCCAAGCTAAGATGCTTTCGTCGATGATTCTCTACGGACCACCTGGCACTGGTAAAACTAGTATTGCCAGCGCCATTGCCGGCTCTACCAAGTATGCTTTCCGCACCTTGAATGCCGCTACTGATACCAAGAAGGATCTCCAAATTGTGGCAGAAGAAGCAAAGATGAGTGGAACTGTGATCTTACTACTGGATGAAATTCACCGGTTGGACAAGGCTAAACAAGATTTCCTCTTGCCCCATTTAGAGAGTGGTAAAATCGTCCTCATCGGTGCGACAACTGAAAATCCATATATTAATATCAACCCAGCTATCCGGAGTCGGACGCAAATTTTTGAAGTCCACCCCCTTAAAACTAGTGAAATGCGCGTGGCCGTTGAGCGTGCTCTTCATGATCCAAAACGTGGCCTAGGTAAATTACCCATTCAAATTGATGATGATGCGGAAACGCAATTATTAACTGCCACCAACGGTGATTTACGGAGTGCTCTTAATGGCCTTGAGTTAGCTGCTAAATCAACCTCACCGAATGATGCGGGTCAAATCCATTTAACCCTGCCCATCATCGAAGAAAGCGTTCAGAAACGGAGCCTCGTTGCTGATAAAAATGGTGATGGCCATTATGATACCGTTTCTGCGTTTCAAAAGTCGATTCGCGGAAGTGATGTCGACGCTGCCCTTCACTACCTTGCACGTCTTATTGAAGCGGGTGATTTGCCAAGTATTGCTCGACGGCTCAGTGTGATTGCCTATGAAGATGTTGGGTTAGCAAATCCTCCTGCTTGTGAGCGAACCATCCTTGCTATTCAAGCGGCGGAAAGATTAGGGTTCCCTGAAGGACGGATTCCACTCGCAAATGCGGTCATTGAACTTTGCTTGTCTCCCAAATCAAATTCTGCTATCACGGCCATTGATGCTGCTCTGTCACGGCTTCATCAGGGTCACTACGGTAGTATTCCAGATCACCTCAAAGATGCTCATTATAAAGGTGCTGCCAAGCTTGGTCACGGAACAGATTATAAATATCCGCATGACTACCCTGAAGATTGGGTTCGCCAACAATACTTACCGACGGCCATTAAAGATGATCAATATTATCATCCAAAGTACAATGGGCGCTTTGAAACGGCATACGCAAAACAATACCAGGCGTTGCGCAACGCTCAGGGAAAACAGTCTTAATTGCACATCCCTAAATAATATGCTAGGATTTGAGTAAGGGAATTCTATTGTGTACGCTTTGTTCATTTCACAGGTTTGCCTTACAACCATTTTGTATCGGGATCAGCGTTAACACAGTGGCCAACATGCCCTTTCATTCGGTAGTTGAAAATTGTGCACCAGATCCCACCTGTCTTAACTACAGGTCAACACTGTCGAACAGATAACGGCATAAACGGAGTTCTCCGTACATAGAGGGGCTGATATATATCAGCCTCTTTTTGTTTGAGCGTTTCTTTACGAAGATTACAAAAATGGTGTAAAATAATGGTAACAAATGTACAGGAGGTTGTTATCATGGTTGTACAACAATATCGGCGTATTTTAGTTCCAGTTGATGGATCCGAAGAAGCTGAATTAGCTTTCAAGAAGTCAGTTGCCGTTGCCAAGCGAAATGGTGATGAAACCGAACTCCACTTGCTTCACGTTATCGATACGCGGGCTTTCCAAAATATTTCAAGTTTTGACAGTTCAATGGTTGAACAGGTAACTAAGACTGCTAAGAAGACCCTTGATGAATATGTAGATTATGCAAAGAAGCAAGGCGTTGCTAAAGTTAGCTACACCATCGAATATGGGGCACCAAAGACAATCATTGCTCGTGATGTTCCCCAAAAATTAAATGCTGATTTGATTATGATTGGAGCTACTGGTTTAAATGCCGTTGAACGAATCTTAATCGGTTCAGTAACTGAATTCGTTACACGGACCGCGGTTTGTGATGTTATGGTCATTCGGACTAATTTAGACAACAAGCCAGTAGCAGTTCCTAAAAAGTAAACTACATAATTAAAAATGAGGATAACGATTTCACATCAAGTGATTTCGTTATCCTCATTTTTTAGTCTTAACCAATCTTTTTAACGAGATCCTGATCATCTGCTGCTAAGGCAACATTTTTAGCAATCACCATTGAATCCTTGGCCGCTTGCCGTTGTCCACCCACCATCTGGGCTTGAGCAATCAGATAATAATAATTATCTAATAGGAAGAATGATTCATTTTCCCGACAAATCTTAATCCCCCGCTGAGCCATTTTAATAGCATCTTTCCATTGCTTCAAACTAATATATAATTCAGCGATGTTACGGTAAATTACTTGCCATTGACGTTGTCCACCGGTCATTTGTTTTTCGTCGATTAAACTAACTGCCCTTTGGACGAATTTGAGTGCTCGTGCTTGGTTATTTAACTTTTCGTAGGCGATTGCCATTCCGACTGTCGTTAAAGCCCAGTAGATATTGGCACTCATGGTTGAAAATTGCGTCAAAATCAATTCAAAGTTAAAGATTGCATCATCAACTTGATCTGTTTCAACTTGGTACATCCCAACCAAGTAGTAATAACGCTGCTTATCAAATTCATTTTCCAAGTTTTTGACTTTGATCTTTGTCAGCATTTTCTTAGCATCGGCGTAATTTTCGTGAACGACAGCATTTTCAATTTGATCGAATAATAGTGTCATCGAATTATTGTCATCTTCAACGATTTCACTTACGTCAATATCCAGTCGGCCACAAATTGCGGTCAAAATATTCATCTTCGGAATTCGATCTTGTTTTTCCATCAAGCTAATCGTAGCCTGAGTGCAAATTCCTACTGAAAGCGCAGTTTGTGAAAGCCCCCGCTTCCGCCGAATATTACGTAGCTTCTCTCCCTTTAATTTCATACGATCCCCTTCTAACATTAAAATATTAAAATTATCCTACGATAATTTAGCAATATTAATCAAACTCATCAATACGCCAATTAATTTAACAAATGACCTATCTTCTGCTTAACTATTTCTAATTTTATAACTTTACTTACGAAATGTTAAGAATTATTGCCAATTATTTAATATTACAATTAATTAACAAACGATAAGAACCACTTGATAACTAAATCATAAATAAAACTACGATTATATGAAAT
>DWZS01000087.1 GCA_019117445.1 Candidatus Limosilactobacillus excrementigallinarum
CCAGTCAACAAGCATGTCCTTGTGTTCCATATCATCTTGTGATACCGGAATAGGAATTTGGTGAGCACGGAATGAGTTTTCGATTGGGTTACCATCAAGATCCTTCTTAGGACCAGTCCAACCCTTAGGAACACGGAAGATGATCATTGGCCATTGTGGCAGCGAGTCATCGTTGTTTTCACGAGCGTTCTTTTGGATAGCCTTGATTTCTTCAATGGCCTTGTCCATAACCTTAGCCATTTCTTCGTGGACTTCCATGTGTGGCTTCAAACCATCAAATTCGCCATCAGTGTAAGCTGATACGAAGTATGGCTTCCAGCCCATTCCTTCGAAGTACTTAGTAAGTTCTTCGTTGGTCATCCGAGAAACAATGGTTGGGTTAGAAATCTTGAAACCGTTAATTTGAAGGATTGGTAATACGGCACCATCCTTGATTGGGTTGATGAACTTGTCTGAGAACCATGAAGCAGCCAATGGGCCAGTTTCAGCTTCCCCGTCACCAATTTCAACAGCAGCGATAACGTCTGGGTTATCTAAGATTGCACCAACACCGTGTGAAAGTGAGTAACCTAATTCCCCACCTTCGTGGATGGAACCTGGAGTTTCAGGGGCAGCGTGTGAAGCAGTACCACCTGGGAATGAGAAGTGCTTGAACAGCTTAGCCATACCCTTAACATCTTGAGTGTAGTCAGGGTAAATTTCAGTGTATGAACCATCCAAGTATGAGTTGTTAACCATAACTTGGCCACCGTGACCGGAACCTTCAATGTAGAACATGTCCAGGTCGTACTTCTTGATGACACGGTTTAAGTGTGCATAAATGAAGTTTTGAGGAACAATCGTACCCCAGTGACCAATTGGCTTAGGCTTAACATCCTTAGCCTCTAATTCACGACGTAACAGTGGGTTGTGCATTAAGAACAGTGTACCAACTGAAAGGTAGTTGGCAGCACGCCAGTAAGCATCAACATTTTCCAAGTATTGCTTGGAATCGTAATCTACTGTCATTGTAATATAACACTCCTTCTATAAAGAAATAACTACGTATTCGACTAAAGTAACGCATCGTAAATCTATTCAATTTACGACTTTAATGATAAAGCATTTTGACGAAAAGTCAACCTTTTTAGAAATTGATACGGTCCAATTTCCAGGACCAGTTTTTGCCGGTATATCAACCTTTGAGAGTTCATCTTCACTTTTTAGACATAAAAAGGATGCGGAATTTTAACAATTCCCCACCCGAATTTATCTAATCCTGTCCCAATGAAATTAATTTCATTGGCGCATCAATTAAGTACGTTGGCTTTTCACGTTTTAGACTGTCAATATCAAACGCATCCCAGGTTACCCCACATGTATGCACCCCAGCGGCCTTACCCATCTGTAGATCATAGCGAGCATCACCGATCATCATACAATCATCTTTTTGCAATTGATATTTATCGATAAGCAGCAAAATTCCATCTGGTGCTGGTTTGTAATGATCAACCTGATCACAACCAACCACATCTTTAAAGTAGTGACGAATGTTCAGATTATTTAAATTCCGATCCACAGCATCCGTTCGCTTACTGGATACAATAAATAAGTTCTTATGCCGTTGAGTAAGCTGATCAAGCATCTCCTGAATTCCCGGATAAAGCTTGGTCGATGCCAATTCATAATCACTATAGACTTCCCGAAACCGCGCCACAAGCTTAGTCACTTGGTAAGTGGTCAAAGCTTCCTTTGCCATTTGAGGGAAGGAGACTTCGGCAGGAATTCCCATTGCGTCTAAGATCTCATCAGTCGTTGGCACCGTTAATCCATTATCTTGGAAGGCTTGTTTAGTCGCCTTCACTGATGCATCACCAGAACTGGCTAACGTTTTATCAAAATCAAAAAAGTAATTTAAAATCATGGTTTTCTCCTTTTAAAAGTCAGCCACAGTCAATCTTCTTTTGCAAACCTATTTTAGCATTAAATTGGCCGGTTATTTACCATTAAAGTTAGTTAAAAAATCAATTAGATGGATAACCGGAATTCCATCAATTTCGCCGACATCGTTCCAAGAATTGGTAATTAATATTTTTCGATAGCCTGTTGCCAGATGCAATAAGTTATCCGTTTCCCGTTTACTATTTTCTGGAATATGATCCGTAACTTGTAAATAAACCGTTTCATTGTTATTAACCGCCACAAAATCAATCTCTTTATTATCATATTTTCCGACAAACACTTCATAACCTTCACTCAGTAATTTCAAAAATACCAAATTTTCAATCATTGCCCCGCGGTTAGTTCCCTGACGTCTTAACTGAGAACGCACAAAGCCTAAATCAACCACATAGTATTTTCCCTGTCCACGTAAATATTCTTTTCCACAAATATCGTACCGTGGCACCTTATAAAATAAGTAAGCTTCCTCAAGCAATTTTAAATATCCTTCAATTGTATTATTGCTAATCTTTAGTCCACTTGAACGTAGAGTATTGGCAATTCGATTAACATTTACTAACTGGCCAATATTACTAAGTAAGAATAATGTGATTCTCTCTAAGGCTTCCGGATTTTTGATTGTTGCCCGTTGAGTGACATCACGAAGCAAGATACTATTAAAAATCCCCTTTAATACATCATTTTTTAACTGATTATCCGTTTGTAAAACCACTGCTGGAAAGCCACCATACTCTAAGTAATCATTAAAATGTTTCTCTGCTGAATCAGAATAATCTTTGAAATTTAAATATTCATTCATGGTTAATGGTTGAACTTTAATTTCCACATATCGTCCTGTCAAATAGGTTGCTAATTCACCCGACAAAATTGACGCATTGGAACCCGTAATATAAATATCTGAATCATACGCCACCCGTAATCCGTTAATTAATTTTTGCCATTGACTGACTTCTTGAATTTCATCAAATAAGAAATAGACTTTTTTATTACTATTTACTTTTTCCTTCAAATATTGATATAGCTTATCAAAACTCAAAATATTAAAGTATTCAGGATTTTCAAAGTTTAGATAAATAATTTGTTCAGGTTCAACACCGTGTTTTAATAATTCGTCTTTAATCATTAATAAAAGATAACTCTTGCCAGAACGACGAACTCCAGTAATGATTTTAATAAACTCAGTATTAATCATCGGTAGTATTTTTTTCATGTACAAAGGTCGTTGAATGATTTTCATAATTTTCCTCCAGATTTTCTCTGTACTGAAAATTATAGCATTATTCCTTATAATTTTCTCCATACTGAAAATTATCGAAAAATCCCCTAAAAGTTTCTCCATACTGAAAAAGCGTGACAGAAAATTTTCTGTCGCGCTTTTAAATTAGATTGGTAATTATAGGTTTGGATCCATGTCAAAAGTCAACTTGGACATTTCGACACCCTTAGTCATTAATTCGGCCATCAGGGTCTTAGTCCGTTGGTGAACTTCATCTAACATACCCTTTGTCCGGTCATTCAGATAAGCAGTGGCTTCCTTATCAGACAACCCATCTAGCTTATCCGTATTTTCAGCCACCCAACTGTGGAAGTATTGCCGAATACTCTTTAAGTAGTCCAAGTCAGGCTTTGCAAATTCTGACATGTGGGATTCAACAATCATGGAAAGTTGACGGAATAGCCAGTACGTACTATCAGAATCTAAGTCCATCTTCATTGGCGTATTCCGCAGCCGCGCATCATTATCATCAACTTGCGCAAAGAATGGCATGTATGGTGAGAATGAAGGAATGCCCCCAAAGGTCATCCACATAATCGCTGATGCAGCTTCCGGAACGTTTGGCCGAATTTGCATAATGTGTGAGTTCTGCGTCCGGTTCAATGAAATTGGCCGGTATAGCAACTTTTGTTGTGGCGTGCCCATGTGGCCCATTGGATCATATGGCGTGTTGTCATAGTGAGAACTCAAGTACTTTTCTAGATCTTCAACCGTAAACTTATGTTGGGCCTTCATAATGAATGGCAGATCAAAGTCTTCTGGATCCATCTTCTTGTCTGGACTGAACAGGAAGTGACCATACCATTGCCGTGGTGTGTTGTAATGCAGGTCAAAGACATCCGCAGTCCCAAAGATATGCCGGAAGTTCCATTCGTCAATGTCTGGATTCAAGTGGTTCTTCTCAACAAATTCTTGGATACCATCGGACCACATAAAGTTATCTGGATCGTTGAAGTCAACGTCTTGAATAGCTGCCCGGTTCCCGGTTACGGCATAGCAGTCGTCTGGAATCCGTTGAGCAACCCAGTGGTGACCTGTAGCGATTTCCATGTACCAAATATCGTCCTTATCAGAGAAGATTACACCATTACCTTCAGCAGAACCATACTTAGCAACTAACTTGCCAAGGTATTCAACCCCTTCACGGGCACTATTGATAAATGGCAAAACCATTGCCATCATGGCATCTTCGTTAATCCCTGATTCAGTATTCATTGGGTCCGCAGCCAATACCCGTTCATTCGCATAGAAGCTTTCAGTTGCGGACATTGCAATGTTCTTTTCATTAAAGCCGTTTTCGTCAAAGGTACCTTCCTTCTTCAAATCAACGTTTGGTACCCCTTGGTAACGGTAACCGTCTGCTGGACGATCACCGACGAACTTGTTCAAATATGCATGAACTTGATTTGGGTTGTCATGGTAGGCAGGATAGACAACAAACCGTTGTGGCGTGATTGCTGCTGGTGTATCGTCATTCCGCCCAGCAAGTGTCGAACCGTCAACCGTAGCATTCTTCCCAACCAAGATGGTTGTACATGCAGTAAGCTTTTTTCTCATGGATAAATCCCTTCTTTATTTAATTTAAAATATAACTGGTCTCTTTAATTTTAGTCCTGAACAAAAAAACGGTCAATTATTCATTAGCGCTTCTTTAAGACGACAATTAGCCGGAGAAGCACCCATAAAACGGCATTCACCACGATTGCGAAGACCATCATCATGATTAACGGACGAATTAAATGGAACAATTGCCCTGAAATGGTTCGATAATCTGTGACCAAGCTCAGTAAAAAAGCCAATATGATCAATACCACACCGAGGGCGATTAATCCCTGACGACTATTTTGTAAATCCGCCCCACTGAGGTCAAAACCGCCAACACTAATATTGATCATTAATACCAGCCAAATTATAAAGTGCCACCACGAGAGCGATTGACTAACGAATGAGCCGCCGTCAATTGCTGCCAACCAATGGTCATAAAGCGTTGGTACCAAGAAACGGGAGCTAATTACCATCGCTAATGAGCAGCCAACGACCGGCGCAATGCCAATAAAAACATTGCCTATTTTTTGGTACAGACTATCATCATTCCAGACATGACTCACATAGCCTAAACCCCGATCATTAGGATCATGAGCATCAGGAATATGGAGCAAACTGACCCGGTCAACCCGATGGCCAAACAATAACGCTACAACCAGATGGCTTAATTCATGAATGATCACTCCAATGCCACCGAGAATCACCTGACCATAAAAGCCACCCAGAACAATCGATAACCGTTTGTTGGCTCGGCTGATTTCAACGACCAGGATCCCCGCAATAACTGGACCAATCACGATGATCCTCACGAGCGACCAAAGAATTTGTAAAAAATTATTGTCCATTATTTTTGTTGTAAATCAGCAAATTCAGCATGAACTAATTTTGCCAAATCATCCGCATTGAGCTCCACCGAACGACCAATTTGTCCGGAGGAAACAAATATAGTGGATTCCTTTTGAGCATCCTGATCAATAAAAATTGGAAAATGGCTCTTTTCATAGATCCCCACCGGAGTGTTGGCGCCATGGACGTATCCCGTTGTCTTAACTAATTTCTTCAAAGGAATCATTTCCACCTTTTTATTACCGGATACACGGGCCAATGCTTTCTCATCTAAGTGCGAGTCCACTGGAACAACCCCCACTAGTGGACCAGTGGTTGGTCCTTCCAGCACTAAGGTCTTGTAAATACGGTGCTCATCAATTCCCAGATGGTCAACACTCATCGAGCGCACATCTCCATCCTGATGAGTTGGAAATTCCATTTGATGGTACGCAATTTTATTCTTATCTAGAATCTGTTCAACTTGGGTTTTCTTCAATTGACCCTTTTTCTTCTTTTTACTCATAATGAATTGGTCTCCTTTTTTCGAAAAATTATCGTTTATGGAACGGTCCAATTTTGTAAAAGTGATTACCACTTCAAGAAAGTTTGGTATACTAATTATAGATTATAACCAACACAATTAACTTTCCCAACCGTTGGGAGTTTGGAGCAATTAATTATGTCAGATTTAGTATACCGCTCAGTGATGAGAGATATAAAAGGAAAAATTTTAGAAAATGAATATCCAGGAATGAAATTGCCGGACGAACGCAGCTTGAGTGAAATGTATCAAGTCAGTCGCAGCTCAATCAAACGCGCGCTCGACGTCCTCGTTCAGCAGGGGATCATCTTCAAAAAACGCGGATCTGGAACATTCATTAATCCCCTTTACCTAAAAAATCGGGCCATGTTCCGCTATGAAGGTAGCAACTTGGGAATCACCGACAGTTTCCAATTTGATGGTAAAAAGCAAAGTATTAAGCTACTCAACTACCGGGCCATTCCCGCTCCCGAAGAAATTCAGCAGGACCTCTTTTTAGAAGCTAACGAATATGTTTATAAAATTGAACGGCTCCGGCTCATCGATGATCAACCCTTCATGATTGAGACCGGCTACATCCCAATTAAAATTTTACCAACGCTCTCTCCTGAAATTCTGGAAAATTCTATTTTTAACTATCTGGAAACGGAAAAGGGCAAAACGGTGACCCGTTCTTATCTGACATTAACCGTGTCTCCATCAAATGCTGTGGACCAAAAGCTCCTCAACCTCACTCCCAATGAACCAGTTGGCATTATGGAAGGGGTTTTCTTCCTTGATGACGGTACACCCTTTGAAGTTTCCAACATGCGAATTCACCATCAATATATGCGTTTCAATACCTTCGTTAGTTTAGGAAAGGATTAATCATGATTAAAGCAATCGCCGTTGATATGGACGGCACCTTCTTAAATTCACAAAGCACATACGACCACCAGCGTTTTGCTAAAGTTTTTCGTCAACTTCAAAAGCACAACATCCAATTTGTTGTTGCTAGCGGCAATCCCATTTACCAATTACACATGGCGTTTCCTGACTACGTTAACGACCTTTGCTTTGTTGCTGAAAATGGGGTTGAATGTTTTGACCATGGCACCATGCTTTACTGTGGTGAAGTGGCGCCAGAAGCGATTAACGGCATCCTCGAACTGCACCATAATACTCCCGGGAGCACCTTCCTGTTATCAGGGCTGCATCATGCCTTCGCATTTAAAGATGAAGATCCTGAATTCATCAACCGGGTGCGGCTCCACTATCCCCGCATGATCATGATTGACTCCCTAGCTGAGATTGATGATAAGATTGTCAAACTACAGATGGACGTCCCCGGTGAACGCACCCAAGAAATGCAAGAAAAAATCAACCACGATTTTGCTGGACAATTAACGGCCGTTTCCAGCGGTTATGGCAACATGGACTTAATTGTCAGCGGGCTGCACAAAGCAACTGGTCTCAAGGCGCTGATGAAAAAGCATGGCTGGCACTCAAGTGAAATCATGGCCTTTGGCGACGGCCAAAATGATATGACCATGCTTGAACTTGCTGGTGAAAGTTACGCCATGGCCAACGGAGACCCACGGGTCATTAAACTGGCTAAGCATTTAGCACCAACTAATGATGAAAACGGCGTGCTTAGTACAATCGAAAAGTATCTTCAAGAATTAGACTAAATGGCTGGGATTACTCAGCCATTTTTTAAACAGAAAGGATGGTCAAAATGCTTCCTCAGCTTGGTTTAAAGGGCAGTCGAGCTCCCCAGCAAATTAACGATCGACTGCAATATTCCCCCACTACATACGAATTTTATACTGACCAAAATGATTTTACTCATGATGGTTATCAGCGGCTTTATGATGCGGTTCAATTTGTCCAAAGTCGTGGGGTGAAAAACATTGTACTCCACCACCCAATGACCTTCGGTGAACTGCATACGGACCTCGTTGCCCCTGAAAGTAAGTTTCCAGAACTCTACCGTTTCATCGAAACTTCGACTGAACAGTTAATCCGTCTGGCGACTGACCTTGATGTGCAATGCTTAGTCCATGGTGCTTATGCTAAAGAGACACAATTATTCATCCAGGAATATTCTTCACTTGAAGCCGCCCAACAGGTTGTGTTCCAACGACTTGACCGTTTCAAAGACATGGGTGGCAATCACATCATGTTTGAAAACTCAATTTCACCAATCTTTAGCTATGGCAATCCGACAATGGAAGCTGAGATTCTTAGCCACCAGTATCGCCTGGCTTTTGATACTTCCCACTGTTTTATCTATTGTCACGGTGATAACCGGCAACTACAGGCTTCACTAAGTCACTTACGAGAATCAGTCGTTCACTATCACTTGGTTGACTCCATGGGCGAAACCCATGACAGTCTGCCCCTCGGAAAGGGAAAAATTGATTGGCGTGGGGTATTGCCGCTATTAAACCAAAACGCTACCAGCATTTATGAAATTAATCTAAAAAATAACGATGACTGCCAAGAACAACTGGAGAGTCACCGTTATCTGATTTCACTAAATCACTAACTATTTCTTTTTGGGAGTCACCGGCGTAGCCGTTTTTTGCATTTCCTTTAGTAATTGAACCGTTAAAATCCTTTGAAAAGCGGTGTCCACCACTAATTGCAACATTTTTTCGTTGGTTGGCGTAAGCAGGTGGTTAGCAGGAGCCGTCGTTTCTTGAAGGTGGCTATTGAATAACTCAACAAAGCGATTATAAATGACCTTCGGATAGTTATTAATGGTTAACTGATCAATGCCAGCTTTGATTTGATCCAGCGAGTAAATGTTTTTTAGAAGTGCAATTCCAAAGAGCGAT
Organism: Candidatus Limosilactobacillus excrementigallinarum; assembly: GCA_019117445.1. Taxonomy (GTDB): domain Bacteria; phylum Bacillota; class Bacilli; order Lactobacillales; family Lactobacillaceae; genus Limosilactobacillus; species Limosilactobacillus excrementigallinarum. The sequence goes on from DWZS01000087.1 coordinate 8,954, forward strand.
GCAATTTGGTAAGCAGTATATTTTTTCTTGACGGGTGCCATAATGGCGCCTTTTTTTACGTAGTTATTAACCATCGACTTCGTTAACGGTTCCACCTGCAAGCCTGCTAAATGGTCATTAACGTAGGAAACTACCTGATCCACGTACAGATTCATCTCCGGCAGTTCATCCCAAGCAGCTAAATGCATTTTGCGAAGTCCTTGACGCCACTCTTTGAATGCTTGTTCAATCATTGTTTGCACCCTCCCGTTTCTTTATATAGTAAATAATATACTATAACTTAGTCTTGAAAACTAGATACCAACAGACTGATTTTGAAATTCATCCGTCATAATTGCTTTCTTCATTAATTGGCTAGTGATCTGAAGGCTACTATTTTTTCCAGAAAATTGCTGCCCCTCTTTCATCACCGAACGGTCAATTGGTTGCTCTACTAACGGCAAAGTTCGAATAACGGTGTATGGATACTCTAATTCATCAATCATTTTGATGGCATACAGGTGGTCCATCACCATCTGCTGTGCATTTTCCCCATACCAACTGGTTAATTGCTGGTCACTTGCGTCATCCGCCGTGCCAGCGATCGATTTCATGATAATCTTGGCTGGTTGAGCTGCACTATGATCTAATAATGCAACTAAATCACCCACTGCTAAATCAACTCGTGAATTATCAGCTGGTAACCAACAAATGATATCAGACGGTTCAAGTGACCAATGAAAGTCGTCTAATACTAGACAATGATCTAATTCTTGACTTAATGCCCGACAAAGTTCAGTTTGTCCCTGGTTTATAATCACAATCCGATTCATTTTTCTCTCCTCTGAAAGCGGCTTATTTTTGTCATTACCAACGTTTTGCCTATTTCGTCTTTAGTTTACCATGGTATAATAAAACACGTTATGCAATATTAACTTAATTATCACTTTGTAACGTTGTGTTAAACATTTATCATGAGGAGTCTTTAACAGTGGATCAGAGTCAGATAATGATCAACATTTTGATCATCATCGTCACCTTTATCTTCGCGGCCTTTTTCGTCGCAGCTGAATTCGCCCTTGTTCAGGTTCGAATAACCGCTCTCCAGGAAAAACAAGCTGCTCGCAAAAAGCCTTCCATTAAAATCAAACGTGCTATTAAGATGGTCTCTAATTTGACCGAATACCTCTCCACCACTCAAGTTGGTACTTCTGTCTGTGGAATTATTCTCGGTTGGATTGGTGAACAAACCCTCGAAGAATTATTAGTGGATGCCCTTCAGCTTCCCCACTGGTCATTAAATTCAAGTGTCGTCCATGTTATTAGTGCAGTTGTCGGAGTCTTACTGCTGACCTATCTAGAAGTGGTTTTAACAGAGATCGTTCCTAAGAACATCGCCATTGACATTCCAGTCAAAATGATGATGGCAACGGTCACTCCCTTGCACTACTTTCATATCATCTTTTATCCATTTGTTTGGTTACTTAATTCATCCGCCAACGGGATCGTCCGTTTGCTCGGCATGAAACCCGCAGATGAAAATGACGAAGTGCTCTCCCAGGGTGAAATTATTAGTTTAACCCGAAACTCCGTTAAGGGAGGGGCACTCGAACGTGGTGACCTCCTTTATATGGAGCGGGCTTTTGAATTCAATGATAAAGTCGCCAAAGACATTATGATTGACCGTACCCAACTGACCGTTGTTGACATCACCAAAACGGTGAACGAGGCACTGACCGAATATATCCGTACTAAGTATAGCCGGTTACCCGTGGTTGCAGATAATGATAAGGATAAAATCGTTGGTTATGTTTTTAACTACGACCTGATTAAACAATCACGGATTAATGGTAACTTAGCAGTTTCCAAGGTGCTCCGTCACTTACCAACCACCCCTGAGAACACCGCAATTACCGAAGTCTTAGAACAAATGATTCGCACCCGGGTGCCAATGGTAGTCGTCGTAGATGAATACGGTGGCACTTCTGGGATCATTACTGATAAGGATATCTATGAGGAGCTCTTTGGCACCGTTCGTGATGAAATTGATAATGTCGCTGACAACATGATTAGCAAGTTGCCAAATGGTCACTATAAAGTGGACGGTAAGACAACCACTTATGACTTTGAACGCTTCTTCCATGAGGACATCAAAGAATTCGATGATGACGACGCGGTGACCTTGTCTGGTTACGTTCTCGACAATTTTCCCCACGTTAAGTCGAATGACACCGTTAAAATTGGTAATCTTGAGTTAACAATTCGTGATTACGAAAATTCGTATATTGACTGGTTCGAAGTTCGTCAAGCTGCGACTGCCAACCGGAATTCATCATCACAAAATAAATCATAATATTGGAGATAAGCAACAATGGAAAAAATGAATATCTTATACATCTCAATCGAAGGTAATACCCGCTCATTTCTCAAGCGTCTGCAAGCATTCGCTAAGCAACAGCATAGTATCAATAGTCAAGATCTCGAAATCAACCTTAAAGAGATCTCTGATCAGACATTACCAGCTGCTGAAGAACAAGACTTTTTCGCATTTGTGCCAACTTACCTCGATGGTGGGAATGGGTTCGATTCTGGTTTTCACGAATTAATGACAAATTCTCTTGGTGAATACATTGCTTCTAATGATAATGCTCAAAAATGTATCGGGGTTGTCGGGAGCGGAAACAAGAATTTTAATGAACAATACTGCTTAACCGCCCGTAAATACAGTGATATGTTTGATGCCCCATTCTTAGCAGACTATGAGTTACGGGGAACCGATGAAGATATCGATAATGTTTACTCAATCTTACAAAAGCGCTGGAAAGCAGTTGAAGAATAAGCTTAGAGTATTCAAAAAGGAGCGTTGCGCTGCAACGCTCCTTTTTATTTAGGGTTAATTGTTTTCCTTCTCACCACTGGAAATGTACCACGTCACTCCGTACTTATCGACAATCTGACCGAGCTGACGACCAACTAAGTGATCAGCAAACGGTAAAGTTACCCGTTGTTGGTCCGACGATGCTAAGTGGTCGAATAGTTCCTTAGCAGCTGCCACATCGCCACCAAAATCCAAGAATAATGAAACTAATGATGAAGCCTGCGGCATCGTCATTGTCGCATCACCGCACAAAATCCGGTGTCCAGCCACCTCAAATTGGCCAAGGGCCGTTGTATCTGCCAAATTATCTGTATCGAGTCCCAGCGTTTGAATTTGTTCCGCTGTGAACGGGGTTCTTTCGATAATTTCTGCGCCAAATTCTTGGACGTAATAGTCCATCGCTTCTTTGCTGTTTTCGAAAGTTAAAAAGGGGTATATATCTGCCGCCATCGTTTTCCTCCGTAAAAAATCTTCTTATAGTATAGTTTTTTCACCACCCTTAGTCAAATTCAGGTCGCCAATTATGCTACTATAAAGTTAATTAAGCAAGATGGGAGAAGAACCATGCAACAATTACAGTCACGTCAAAAAGCCCTTTTAATTTCCGGAATTATCCTGCTCGGTGCTTGTATGCGAGCACCATTCACTGCTTTACCATCGGTCATTACGGAAATCGCTACCAGCTTTCATGTTCCAGTCACTAATCTGGGAATCCTGACTACCATTCCGTTACTATGTTTTGGGCTTTTTTCATCAGTCGTACCCATCATTTGTCGACGTTTAGGCAATAACTTCGCCATCTTGTGGGCGCTGATCGTTCTAACCATTGGCGCCTACTTACGGGTCTTTACTTACTCCAGCTTGTTATTTGGAACATTCTTAGTAGGACTCGCCATCACGTTTATTAATGTCCTCCTCCCAGCAATCATTACGGAACAACTGCCACGTCAGGTCGGTTTGATGACCAGTCTCTATGGTGTTTCACTAGACATGTTTAGTGCCATTTTCGCGTATATCATCACGCCACTCACCTTACTATGGAATTGGCAAATCGCCGTGATGGTTATTTCAGCATTAGTTGTCGTCACCCTCATCGTTTGGCTGCCAAATGCCAAGTCAACTCAATCAACGCCCCGTCCCATCACTGCTAAGCGCCAGCACCATTCAATTTGGCAAAGTTGGCAAGCCTGGTGCCTCCTATTTTATATGGCAGGATCATCAATGTCGTTCTATATTACTGTAACCTGGTTACCGACCATCGCCCGTAATTATGGAATGTCAAGCAACGCCGCTGGGATTATCGCTGGATTTTTGCAATTATTTTCAATGCCGGCAGCTTTTGTTATCCCCTTGTGGGCAAGTCGACTCGCTCACCGCCAATCATTAATTATCGGCTCATCGCTACTCACTGCCGTTGGTTTTCTTGGCCTGCTCGTCCATACCGCAAATTTTGCTTATTTTACGTTCATCACGCTGTGCTTAGGTTTAGGAACGGCGGCCAGTTACTCACTCATCATGACCCTCTTTGGTTTGAAAACTACCGATGCCAACACCACCCGTGATTTATCAGGAATGGTTCAATCACTCGGTTATATCATTGCTGCTCTCGGTCCAGTCACCACAGGATGGCTCAAGGCTGCTACTAATAACTGGAGTTTCAGCCTCATCATTTCATTTTTAGTAGTGGTGATCTGCACAATTTTCGGGTTATTAGCCGAAAAAGAGGCGTTGATTGAAATTTAATTTAAAAAAATTTGACCTAGACCAATTTTTGACAAACGTTTGACAAATCGCAACCCCACTACCCGTCTATGATTTGAGCCATTTTGTTACAAATTTAACGGGTCAAGAAAACGCTCCCTTTTTAATGCAATCGGTTGTTTGAAAGTATATAATCATACTCGATGAGTGAATATAATTAGTATTCAAGAGGAGTGAACATTTTGGCTAAGGAAAATAAAGCTGTTATCACATTATTTGGAGCTGCCGGTGATTTGGCACAACGGAAGCTCTACCCGTCACTATTCAAGTTATATCAAAAGGGTTACATTGGCGACCACTTTGCCCTTTTGGGGACTTCTCGTCGACAAAAGAGCGATGAAGAATTCCAAGAAATGGTTGCTAAATCCATCAGCGGCATCAAAGAAACGGAAAAAGATCAAGCAAAGAACTTTGTTCAGCACTTCTTCTTCCAATCACATGATGTTACCAAGCCTGAACACTACGTTGCTTTAAAGGAACGGATTGAAGAATTAGGTAAGAAGTTTGGTACTGATGACAACCGCCTCTTCTACATGTCAATGGCTCCCCAATTCTTCGGGACAATTGCCCTGAACTTAAAGAAGCAAGGCCTCCTTTCCGATGATGGTTACAACCGGCTCGTGATCGAAAAGCCATTCGGTCGGGACTTTGAATCTGCCAAGAAATTAAACGATGAACTTTCTGAAACGTTTAATGAAAACCAAATTTTCCGAATTGATCACTACCTCGGAAAAGAAATGATTCAAAATATCGAAGCTCTGCGCTTTGGTAACACCATTATCGAATCTCTCTGGAACAACCGTTACATCGACAATATCCAAGTCACATTAAGTGAAAAGCTCGGGGTCGAAGAACGGGCTGGCTACTATGACAATTCCGGTGCCCTTCGTGACATGATGCAAAACCACATTATGCAGGTGGTTGCCCAACTTGCCATGGAACAACCAGTATCATTTACCGATAGCGATGTGCGGGTTGAAAAGATCAAGGCATTACGGTCACTACGGGTTTACACCCCATCAGAAGCCGCTTCAAACTTTGTTCGTGGTCAATACGACGCCGGTCAAGATACGAATGCTTACCGCCACGAAGATGGTGTTGATCCAGAATCCAACACCGAAACTTTCGTTGCAGCCAAGCTGCTATTCGACAACTACCGTTGGTCAGGGGTACCATTCTACGTCCGGACTGGTAAGAAGTTAGCTGACAAGTTTACCCGGATCGACGTGGTCTTCAAGAAGCCGTTAATTGATATCTTCGCTAACCCACGGATGAAGTCAGAACAATCATTGAAGAGCAATGTTCTGACAATCTTTGTTGAACCAGATGCTGGGTTCTCACTCCGGGTTAACGCCAAGAGCGCTGGTCAAGGGTTCAATACCGAACCAGTTGACTTGAAGTTCATGCAAGATGACTCGACGAAGGCTGAATCACCAGAACCATACGAACGACTCTTCCATGATGCTTTGGAAGGTAACCACACTAACTTTGCTTCATGGTCAGAAATTGCCTATGCCTGGAAGTTCGTTGATGTGGCACGGAAGCTTTGGGACATTGAAGAACCTCAATTCCCGAATTACGTTCCTGGATCAATGGGTCCAGTTGCCGCAGACGAGCTGCTAGAACGCGATGGTCGGCAATGGGTTTACCGTTTGAACAAGTAAATTCTATCCAAATCATAAAGGAGGTTGGGAATTATCCCAACCTCCTTTATTTAATGAAATCAATTATAAGGGTTGGAAAACCGTAAATTGTAAGGCAATTTTGCACGAATGCCTTACAAATGCATATAATCAACTTCCTAATTTGCGGTTGCTCCCATAAAATGTGATAATAAAGTAGTAGTTAGATTCTCCAAAATTTGAGAGGTGACATAATATGAGTGTAAAAAGTAGCTCTGTCGAAAGACAAATGGGCTTTTGGAGTATCGTACTCTTTGGGGTCAACGGGATCCTGGGATCCGGAATCTTCCTACTTCCTGGACAAGGATATAACCTATTCGGTCCGGCTAGTATCTTAGCATTACTTGCCGATGCCGTCCTCGTGTTCATGATCGGTCTTTGTTTTGCCGAATGTGCAGGACGGTTTAAGGAAACCGGGGGCGCTTACCTGTACGCTAAAAAAGCCTTTGGTCCTTTCATTGGATACGAAGTTGGGGTGGTTACCTGGGCCATTCGGATTATCGCCGAAGGGACACTATACGTAGCCATTGCCACTGCGATTGGTGGTGTTTACAAACCATGGGCAACCACGACTGCTAAAAACATCATTGTAACCATTATCGGTATTATCCTGATTTGTATTAACATGACTGGGGTTAAGACTTCAGCAATCTTTAACAACGTGGTAACGGTCGCCAAGTTAGTCCCAATTCTCTTAGTTGCAATTGTTGGATTATTCTTCTTACATCCGGCTAACTTTACGCCGTTCTTCCTCCCAGGAAGTTCAGCGAATGGCTTTGCCAACGCCACGATCACTTTGTTCATGGTCTTTACCGGGATTGAATCACTGGTGATTACTGCCGGAAACATGAAGGACGCATCGAAAAACTTACCACGGGCGCTTCTCTTGGTAATCATTGCGGTTGCGTTGATTTATGTCCTAGTTGTTGTTTCATGTGTTGGGATTTTAGGTAGTGGCTTAGCCAAGAGTTCTGTTCCACTTCAAGATGCTGCTCAAGCGGTCGCTGGTCGTGCCGGTGAAGCGGTCATCATTGTTGGAACCTTCCTATCAATGGGTGGTTTGGCACTGAACTCCTCCTTCATTTCCCCACGGTTAGCTGCGTCATTAGCTGATAACCACCAAATGCCAAAGAAGTTGGGTGCAGAAAACAGTAAAGGTGCGCCATACGTTGCGATCGTTATTCACACTTTATTAGCAATGGCAATCGCATGGTCTGGTTCTTACCTCACCTTAGTTAACATTTCCGTTGTATCACGGTTTGCCCAATACATTCCAACTTGTATTGCGGTCATGGTCTTCCGAAAGACAATGAAGGACAAGAAGTCATCATTTACGATTCCTGGTGGATGGATTATTCCAATTCTTGCGGTGATCGTTTCTGTATGGCTGCTTGCTCATGCTAAGCCATTCCAGCTGATTGCCGGATTCGGTGCATTATTCATTATCTTGCCATTCTACTTCATCACTGGTCAAAATAAACGTGATAAAGCCCGGAAAGAACAGGGTGAATAAAATAATATTTTGATTTTCAAAAAGGCCGAGAACTTATTGAGTTCCCAGCCTTTTTTATTCCATCAAAATGTCAATAAATACGGCTCTGTGTCAAATCCTGTTGATGCGAGCTGATAATCGAACAGTATCAAGCGTTAAGCTTGGTACTTTTTTGTTTTCATGCTTCTTAAGTTAATTCTAGCTAGTAAATGATTGAAGTTACGCAGGCCGAA
>DWZS01000088.1 GCA_019117445.1 Candidatus Limosilactobacillus excrementigallinarum
AACAAAACCAGACGATCGGATGCTAGCAATTTTTGGGCCTGAAGGTGGATTAACAGAAGATGAAATTACACAAATGCAAGCAGCTGGAGTGGTACCAGTTGGTTTAGGACCGCGAATTTTACGGACGGAAACAGCGCCTTTGTATATGCTAAGTGCGATTTCTTTTGCTACGGAGTTAAGTTGAAACTCTACCAATAGCAAAGATGTGCTAAAATTAATCCATTAAATCAGTAAGGAATGAAGAGAGAAGTATGAAAGTACTGCAAAAGAAAATTGATTGGCAAGTTGTAATTAGTAGTGTCGTTTTCGGAATTATTTTAACAGCAGGTTTTGCCAAATTATCGTTTATATCACGGGTCACGATGATGTGGTTAGACTTGATTGTGATCAATGGTGGTTATTGTTTATGGATAGGTCATCATTATGTGCAACATTCCCGGCCTTGGGGATTATTGTGCTTTCCGATCATGTATTTAATTGGCAGTTACTTTTTTGCTCCCCATTACATGTGGTACTTCGTAATTATTTATCTTGGAGTTTCCTATCTTGCGTGGTCAATGGGACGTAGCGATAATAAGTAATCGTAAAGTCAGGAGGGGTGAGAATGTCGAAAGTTAAAGAATTAACGCATGAAGATGTTAAGAAAATGATTTCTTCTTATATGAATGAGGAGCATGTCGCATTATGTGAACGTGCCTATCATTTTGCTGAAGTGGCTCACCATGATCAAGTCAGAAAGTCTGGTGAACCGTATATTATTCACCCCATTCAGGTAGCGGGAATTCTTGCTGAATTAAGAATGGATCCAGAAACGGTTTGTGCGGGATATATGCACGATATTGTGGAAGATACTGGAGCCACGCTTGATGATATTAAAGAAATCTTTGGTCCAACGATTGCGATGATTGTTGATGGTGATACCAAGATTAGTAAAATTCATTACAAGTCGAATAAGGAACAAATGGCTGAAACTCACCGTAAATTACTCTTGGCGATGAGTAAGGATATTCGGGTGATGATTGTAAAGCTCGCTGATCGGCTTCATAACATGCGAACGCTTAACCATCTTCGCCCTGATAAGCAACGACGGATTTCCAACGAAACGCTGGAAATTTATGCCCCAATTGCTGATCGTTTGGGGATTAGCACGATTAAGTGGGAGCTGGAAGATCTCTCTTTACGCTACCTTAATCCACAGCAGTACTACCGGATTGTTCATTTAATGCACTCTCGTCGTGATCAACGAGTTGCATACATTGATGAGGCAATTAAAGAAGTGAAAAAAGCCACGGCTGACCTTAACTTGGGCTCGAATGTTGAAATTTATGGACGACCAAAGCACATTTATTCTGTTTATCGGAAAATGGTTACCCAGCATAAACAATTCAGTGAAATTTATGATTTGTTAGCAGTCCGGGTGGTCGTTGACTCTATTCGAGATTGCTATGCCGTTTTGGGAGCAATTCATACTACGTGGACGCCAATGCCGGGACGTTTTAAAGATTATATTGCGATGCCGAAAGCCAATGGTTATCAATCTCTACATACGACAGTGATTGGTCCAGAAGGTCGGCCACTAGAAATCCAAATTCGAACTCATCACATGCATGAAGTGGCGGAATTCGGGGTTGCTGCTCACTGGGCTTATAAAGAAGGTAAGACGGATGGGGTTCAAGCAACGCTGGATAGTCGAAAGCTAAACGTTGTCAAAGAAATTTTGGAAATGCGGAGTGAGAGTCACGGTACCGATGAATTTATGCAAGGGGTCCAAAGTGATGTCTTTACGGATAAGGTCTACGCTTTTACTCCGAAGGGTGATGTGATTGAAATGCCGAAGGGCGCTGGTCCGCTGGACATGGCATACCAAATTCATACCGAGGTTGGAAATCACACGACAGGGGCCAAGGTCAATGGTCGGATTGTGCCACTTGATTATGAAATCAAGAATGGTGATATTGTTGATATTCTTACATCCACATCATCTGCAGGACCAAGCCGGGATTGGGTTGATTTAGTATCGACCCGCCGTGCTAGAAATAAGATTCGCCAATTTTTCCGAGCCCATGATCGTGAAAAGAACATTGTTGAAGGACAACGAATTATTGAGGAACAGCTGCGAAATGATGGCTTAGAACCATCAGAATTTATCACGGCTGACCAAACCTTAAAGGTTGCGAATGAAATGCACTTTAAGGATGCGGACGACCTCTTTGCGGCAGTTGGTTTTGGCGATGTGCCGCCAGTAGGTGTTAAAAACCGGTTTACAGCCGATCTACGCCAAAAGGCCAAAGACGATAAACAGCGTGAGGAAGAACGGGCGTTACTAGAAGAACATAAAACGTTGGAAAGTTCCGCTAGTGATAAGAAAAAGATTGCCAAGGGCAATGGCGGTGTGGTTGTAGAAGGAGTGGATAATCTCCTTACCCGTCTTAGTCATTGTTGTAGCCCGATTCCGGGTGATGAAATTGTTGGCTACATTACAAAGGGGCGGGGAGTTTCTGTTCACCGGGTTGATTGTCCAAACATTAAATCTGCTGAGCAAAGTGGCCAGCGGATTGTCCAGGTTTATTGGAGTAATCCAGAGGGTGATAAAACCAACTATAATGCGGATATTGAAGTTCAAGGATATAACCGTAATGGGATGCTAAATGATGTACTACATTCTATCAATAACAACACTCGGTTCCTAACTTCCGTTAATGGAAAAGTTGATAATAACCGTTTAGCAACTATTTCGGCGTCGGTTGGCGTACGTAACTTAGCACAACTACGGATTATTATGGATGCCCTCAAGAATATTCCGGATGTTTATGTTGTTAAACGAGTAATTCATTAGGAGTGAAAAAGGATGCGAGTTGTATTACAGCGGGTTAATCATGCTCAAGTAAGTGTTGATGGCAAAGTAATCGGAAAAATAGGCAAGGGTTACATGCTGTTAGTTGGATTCGGTCCTAACGATACCGAAGAAACCCTCGACTATATGGTGCACAAGATTACAAACTTGCGGGTTTTTGAAAGTGAACCGGGTAAAATGAATTTAGGACTACGTGATGTCGATGGGGAGATTTTATCAATTTCTCAATTCACGCTGTATGCGGACGTGAAGCATGGTAATCGTCCGGGATTTTCAAAGGCTGCTAAGCCAAGCTTGGCGGAACCGCTCTACGATCAATTTAATCAGAAACTAGCGGCGACCGGAATTCCTGTCGCTACGGGACAATTTGGCGCGGATATGAAAGTTGATTTAGAAAATGACGGTCCGGTTACAATCTGGTACGAAAAATAATATTAAAAAAATCTAATTTTAGTATTGACATTTAGTAAGTGCGCTTTTATAGTATAAGCATACTTTAAGAACGAGGGGGAATTACCATGTTGGCTTTACATCAATTAGTTTGTTGTACTTGTACTCAAATGAATAGTCGAACTGACATGGTAACAGTTGGGCTCTTTTAGGGTGCATGAATAGTACTAAATTAAAGAGTTCTCATTTCCTAATAAAATTTTAGGTCGTTAACCATGACAGTGGTTAGCGACCTTTTATTTTGCGTTCAGAAAGGATGGAGGTTTATGAATTGGGAAGTTATCCAACAAAGCATCCCCAGTTTCGTTAAGGGATTTCAACTGACGTTATGGCTTTCCTTCGTTGGCATTGTTGGTTCACTGGTTGTTGGGGTCCTAGTAAGTTTAGTTCGGTATTTTAAAATACCAATCATTAGTAAAATTTTAGGAGCATATGTAGAAGTTGGTAGAAATACACCATTACTAATTCAGTTGTTTTTTCTCTATTATGGTTTCCCTGTCCTCGGGATGAAACTATCCGCGGAAGCGAGTGGAATTATTGGTTTGATATTTCTGGGTGGTGCATACATGGCTGAAGGATTTGCTGGTGGCTTTAATGGTATTAATAAATCACAAATTGATGCTGGATTAGCGTTAGGAATGAACCAATGGGAATTAGCTCGGTATGTAGTTCTTCCCCAGGGGTTGGCGCTAAGTGTTCCAGCACTATCAGCAAATGTGATCTTTCTAATCAAGGAAACGTCAATCTTTTCTGTCATCGCCATTCCGGAATTAACCAATACAGCGCTTGATTTGATCGGAATGTACTATCGATCAAATGAATACTTGTTAGTGTTAGTAATTGCATATGCGATTATTTTAATTCCGTTGATCCTATTCTTAGACTGGTTAGAAAGGAGGGTTCGTTATGGCTCATTCGGGAATTAGCGTTCTCCTTGAAGGGAGTAATTTTTCAAGGTTGATGGGTGGCCTTTGGACTTCCGTTTGGATTGCGGTAGTTTCATTGTTAATTGGATTGGTTCTCGGGACTGTTCTTGGTTTATTACGAACGATGAAAAACCGATTAATCCGTTTCATACTATGGCTGTATCTAGAATTCTTCCGAATTGTACCCACGATTGTCCTTTTATTCTTGGTTTACTATATTTTGCCGCGGCAGTTTAAGATTGACTTACCAGCCACTTGGATGGCAGTGTTAGCTTTCGCACTCTGGGTAGCTGCTGAGTTTAGTGATATTGTTCGTGGAGCTTTGGAGTCAGTACCTAAACATCAGCGAGAATCTGGATTAGCATTGGGTTTATCATCTTGGCAATTATTCCGGTATGTTTTGCTTCCTCAAGCATTTCAGTTAGAACTACCAGCAACAATCAACTTGGCAACCCGGGTGATTAAAACTACTTCCTTATTAATGACGATTAGCATCATGGATGTGATCAATGTTGGTCAACAGATTATTGAAGCTAATAATCAGACGCATCCAACAGGAGTGTTCTGGGTTTATGGTTTGATCTTTATTCTTTACTTTGTAGTTGATTATCCGTTGTCGTTATGGGCAAAGCGACTGACTGCTAAGCAAAATTATTAATAAAAAGTGGGTGAAAAAATGGCAGAAGAAATTTTAAAAGTTGACCATTTAAATAAGTATTACGGTGATTGGCAAGCTCTTCACGATATTAATTTTAGTCTGAATAAAGGGGAGGTTGTGACCTTATTGGGTCCGTCGGGATCCGGGAAAAGTACGTTAATTCGGACTTTAAACGGTTTGGAACCGTTCCGGAGCGGTGAGATTTATTTCCACGGCAAAAAGGTGGAACCATCACCAAAAGAGTGGCAAGAACTGCGGCAAAAGATTGGCATGGTTTTTCAAAGTTACGATCTTTTTCCGAACTTAACAGTTCTCGAAAACATTTTGTTAGCGCCAACCAAGGTTCAAAAACGACCGCGAGAGGAGGTGAAAAAGGAAGCCCTAGAATTGCTAGAGAGGGTTCACTTAACGGAGCAAGCCAATGCTTATCCGCGTGAATTGTCTGGTGGTCAAAAGCAGCGGATCGCAATTGTTCGTGCATTAGCGATGCATCCGGAGCTAATGCTTTTTGATGAAGTAACGGCATCGCTGGATCCAGAGATGGTTCGTGGTGTTCTTGAAATCATTAAAGAGTTAGCTGATCGCGACCACATGACAATGATCATTGTGACTCATGAAATGAATTTTGCGGCTAAGATTGCTGATAAAGTCTTATTTTTAGAAAACGGCCGTATTCTTGAAGAAACGGCTGGTAAAGAATTTTTTGATCATCCGCAAACCAAGCGGGCTGCTGAATTCTTATCAAGTATGGAATTTTAATATAAGGAGATTATAAAAATGAAATTTAATTGGAAAAAGTTGATTGCGGGTGCATTAGCAACCATTAGTATCGCTGCATTGGCAGCAACTGCTGCAGTCCGGCCAACCACCGTGAATGCAGCTTCTAACCCAAGCTCAGTGAGCGCAATTAAAAAGCGTGGGGTCTTAAAAGTAGCGGTATTTGGCGACTTGCCACCATACGGTTGGGTAAATAAGGATGGTAAACGGGTCGGCTATGATGTTGCTTTAGCGCGACAAATGGCTAAGGATCTTGGCGTAAAGGTGAAGTTTGTCCAAGTGAACGCGAATAATCGGGTGGACACTTTAAATTCCAATAAGGCCGACATTGTTTTAGCTAACTTTACGGTCACTTCCGAACGTAAGCAAGTGGTCGACTTTGCTAAGCCATATATGAAGGTTTCCGTTGGGGTTGTTTCACCAAAGAAGAAAGCAATTACCAAGGTTAGTCAACTCAAAGGTAAGAAAGTAATTGTCACTAAAGGAACAACTGCCGAAAATTACTTTACTAGCAAGCAAAAGGGCGTTTCCCTTCTGAAATTTGATTCGAAGACGCAACAATTTAATGCTCTTAAGAATAACCGTGGTGCTGCATTAGCTGATGATAATTCCTACCTTTATGCCTGGGTAAAGAATAATCCAAAGTATACGGTTGGTATTAAGAGTATTGGTCCAAAGCAATACATTGCACCGGCTGTCAAGAAGGGTAATAAGTCATTATTGAACTGGAGTAACCAAGAAATTACTAAGTTGAATAAGCAGGACTTCTTTACTAAGGATTACAACAATGAACTAAAGCCTTACTTTAGCAAGGATGTTAAGCCATCCGATATTATTATTACTTCTAATAATAAGTAGTAATTACTACTAACTTAAAATCCCCCGTTCAGATCATGAGTAACGAACGGGGGATTTTTTAAGTATTAGTTTAATATCGAGCTAAGATGTTATCGACTGCTGAACCGTAAGTTTCGCCAAAAAGAATTAGGTGCATGCACAAATAATAGAATTGATACCAAGGTAACCGTTTCTCAAAGCCACTTCTAAGTGGTGAAACTTCATTATAAGCTTGGTAGAATGCTTGTGAGAATCCGCCAAAGATTGTCGTCATGGCAAGGTCATATTCACGATCGCCATAGAGGGCATCGGGATCAATTAAAGTGGGGGTACCATTTTGATCAAACATGTAGTTACCAGACCACAAATCACCGTGAAGTAGACTCGGTGTGACCTGATGGTTTGCATAATACTGGTCAAAAGCGTTGATCATATTTTGAAAATGCTGATCACGCCAGTCGTTCCAACGCCCAAGCTTTTGTGCAGTCTGAATTTCAGGTTGGAGACGTTGATTAACGTAGAAATCACGCCAATCGTTGTTCCAGTGGTTATCTTTTAAAAGAACCTTAGTACGGTGATTAGTTGGGAAACCAAATTGGTCAGCATGTTGCTGATGTAGTTTGGCGACTGCCCGGCCAAGCGCTGTTTGATTTTCTGGGCCTTCGTTAATCCAGTTTAGAATTAAGTAGGCATTACCATCTAGTTCACCGGAAGAGATTGGGCTTGGAGTGTTAATCACAGCCCCCAAGGCTTTGAGTCCCGCTTGTTCATGGGCAAAGTATTGAGCAGATTGATGGGGTTGAACCTTAATGAAGTATGGAATTCCGTCTGCAATCACGCGGTATGCTTCATTAATGTCACCGCCACTGACTGGTTCCCAGGAACCAATTGGCGCGATGGGTAAAGATTCAAACCAAGCATTTGTTTGCATAATAATCGCTTCTTTCTAATAATTTGCTAGGTAATGATTAATTCCCTTACGAATATCAAGCGCCACCCGTTTTTGGAAGGTGGCTTTTTTGATTTGATGAAAATCTTTATGGGTGTTAACGTAACCAGTTTCACAAAGAATTGATGGCAAAGAGGTATCACGAATAACTAAAAAGTCACCAAAGTCAATCCCACGGTTGGTTAATGGTAAATTGCTAAACTGATGACTAACGTTACGGGCAAGCTTCTTGGACCTTCCGCGGTGGTAATAATAACTCGTTATTCCTGATCCCTCATTTTTATCTGGTGATGAGTTTAAGTGTAAGCTAATAAAACAATCTGCATGGGCATTTTCAGCAATTCGCACCCGTTCCCGTAAGCCGACTGCCCGATCTTTTGATCTAGTCATTACTACCTGGGCTCCAGAAGCCTGTAATTGTTTTGCGAGGCGTTTGGCAATTGCTAAAGTATATGTTTTTTCCATATATTTTGCTTGTCCAGAATTATTTTTATATTCCGCACCGCTATCTGATCCGCCGTGTCCTGGGTCAATCGCAATGATAGCTCCCGCAAGGTGATTAGATTTTTTTAATGGTGTTTTGGAATTAATGAGCCAACTTGGGACCCAAGCGCTTTCGTGATCATTCAGACGAACCCGGTACCAATTGCGCTGTTCGCCAGTAATAAGGACACGTTTGCGCTTAGTGATTCTGATGTGGCGATAACTAATTCCCGGGCCACTTTGGATTGGCATTGTGGCTGGGTCAATGGCGACAGTTCGTTGATAAATTAGTGCGGTAAGTAAAATAATGGCCAGCACAATAAAACTAATCCCAACGATAAAGGATTTACTGACGACTTGTTTGATGCATTCCACCTCCAAGGTTTTTTCATTTAATAGTTTAAAAATCTTATAAATGAAAAGCAAGAAAATCGCTCTGATTTACTGAAAAACATTGACTATTAAGATAATCGCGAGTAATCTTAAAAACGTAAATAAACAATTAATGACCGATGAAAAAAGAGTGATTAATGGATTCGTATTCAGCGAGCGGGAGATAGTGGAAGTCCCGTTATCGAATCATTAAGTGACACTTTTGAGGCCCGGCAATGCCCGTCGTTAATACGACGTTATCCATGAGTGATACCAAGGTGGTACCGTGCATTTGCACCCTTGTTTAGCAGGGGTGCTTTTTTATTTTGTTGGTTCAAATCAGAGGAGGAAGCAAGATGCGCTATCAACGACCAAAAGGAACGGCCGACATTCTACCCGGCGATTCTGCAAAGTGGGAGTATGTAGAAAAGTTGGCTCGAAAAATCTTCCATCAATATGGTTATCAAGGAATTCGGACACCATTATTTGAAAGTTATGATATTTTTGCCCGTTCTGCTGGGGATACATCAGATGTGGTTACGAAGGAAATGTATGATTTCCATGACAAGGGGGATCGTCACATCGCTTTGCGTCC
The DNA here is from genome assembly GCA_019117445.1 of Candidatus Limosilactobacillus excrementigallinarum. Lineage (GTDB taxonomy): Bacteria > Bacillota > Bacilli > Lactobacillales > Lactobacillaceae > Limosilactobacillus > Limosilactobacillus excrementigallinarum. The sequence continues at coordinate 8,902 of DWZS01000088.1, forward strand.
GGAAGGAACTGCGGGGGTCGTTCGAGCTTTTAATGAGAATAAGCTTTACGGTCCAGAATATCCAAAACCATACAAGGTTTACTACGTTGGACCAATGTTTCGGTATGAACGTCCGCAATCTGGTCGACAACGTGAATTCCACCAAATTGGGGTAGAAGCTTTTGGCAGTGACAATCCGGCCACAGATGTTGAAGTGATTGCGATGGCTCTTCAGTTATTCACGAAGTTAGGATTAACTGATTTGCGGGTCGCTGTTAATACGTTAGGTGATCAAAAGAGTCGGGATGATTATCGAACCGCCCTTATTAATTATTTGAAACCACATTATGATGAATTAAGTGAAGATTCTCAAGAACGGTTAGAAAAGAACCCGCTGCGGGTATTGGATAGCAAAGATCCGCGCGATCAAAAATTTGTTGCCGATGCGCCATCAATTCTGGACTATTTAACTCCAGAAGCCAATGCTCGTTTTGAGCAGGTTAAGCAGATGCTGGATGCTTTAGGGATTGACTATGTAGTTGACCCAGATATGGTCCGGGGCTTGGACTACTACAATCACACCATTTTCGAAGTGATGGTTAAAGCAAAGTCATTAGGAAATGGCTACACGACAATTTGTGGTGGTGGACGTTACAGTGGCCTGGTTGAACAACTTGGTGGTCCTGATCTTTCTGGAGTTGGTTTTGGGATTGGTGAGGAACGCCTATTACTATTGTTAAATGATGAAGGTATTCAACTGCCAACTGATGAACATTTAGACGTTTACGTTGTCGGTATTGGTGATGATACAAATCTCGAAAGCTTACAATTAGTGCAAGCAGCGCGTCACGCCGGCTTAATTGCTGATCGAGATTTTCTGGGACGGAAACCAAAGGCCCAGTTTAGAACTGCTGACCGAATGCATGCGCGGGTTGTTTTAACGATTGGTAAGCGTGAACTAGAAGAAGGAAATGTTCATCTTAAAGTAATGGCTACTGGTAAGGAAGTCTCCGTCAAATTAGCTGATTTATTAAATGATTTTGCCAACGTTTTTGAAGAACATATTGAGGGGTAAGCGAAATGAAGAGAACAAATTATGCTGGACGTACAAATGAAAGCCAAATTGGCGAAGAAGTCGTTTTAAAGGGCTGGGTTGCCAAGCGTCGTAACCTTGGTGGCTTAATTTTCATTGATTTACGAGATCGGGAAGGAATTGTTCAATTAGTTTTCGATGAAAAACAAGATCCAGCAGCATTTAAGGTTGCCAATGAATGCCGGAATGAATATATTCTCGAAGTTCGGGGATTGGTTCGCGAACGGGCAGAAATCAATCCGGACTTACCGACTGGGAAAATCGAAGTTGAAGTCAAAGAAGCCAATATTTTAGCAAAATCACAAACGCCGCCATTTGAAGTTAAGGATCACGTTGATGCCAGTGAAGATTTGCGTTTGCAATATCGTTATATTGACTTACGGCGTCCGGAAATGATGAAGAACATGAAGTTACGGAGCAAGGTTGCTTCCATTATTCATAATTACTATGACAATAATGATTTTATGGATGTAGAAACACCTGACCTAACTCGTTCAACTCCTGAAGGGGCACGTGACTTCTTAGTTCCATCACGGCTATATCCTGGTCATTTCTATGCCTTGCCACAATCTCCACAACTTTTTAAGCAATTATTAATGGCAGCCGGCGTAGATCGTTATTACCAAATGGCACGGTGTTTCCGTGACGAAGACTTACGTGGTGATCGGCAACCGGAATTTACCCAAGTGGATACGGAAATGAGTTTTGCGACTGCTGAAGATATTCAAGACATGACTGAAGGCTTGATTAAGCGGGTCATGAAAGAAGCGTTAAATGTTGACGTTAAAACTCCATTCCCCCGGATGGAATGGCAAGAATCCATGGATCGTTATGGTTCCGATAAGCCAGATACCCGGTTTGGAATGTTAATTACTGACCTGTCAGATATCGTGAAGGACAGTAGCTTTAAGGTCTTTTCAGGCACAGTTGCTGATGGTAAATTTGTTCGGGCAATCTGTGTACCAGGTGGTGCTGAGCACTACTCAAGAAAAGATATCACCAAAAAGGAAGATTACATTAAGCGTTATGGTGCCAAGGGACTGGCCTGGGTTAAGGTGACTGCTGATGGGTACAATGGACCAATTGCTAAGTTTATTAATGATTTAGCAGTACCAATTAATAAACGTTTAGACGCCAAGGAAGGGGATTTAATTCTCTTCGTTGCTGATAGTTTTCACGTTGTTGCCGATTCACTAGGTTATTTACGAGAAAAAATTGCCCACGAAATGGACATGATTAAGCCTGGTCAATGGAATTATCTGTGGGTAGTTAACTGGCCAATGTTCGAATACGATGAAGGTTTTGGTAAGTGGATTGCTGCGCACCACCCATTTACGATGTTGAATGAAGAAGATCTACATTACTTGGATGATGGTGAAGATCCACATAAGGCCCATGCGCAGAGTTACGATATCATCTTAAACGGAAATGAAATTGGTGGTGGTTCCATCCGGATCCATGATCCAAAAATTCAAGAGAAGGTATTTAAGGCGTTAGGATACACCAAAGAAGAGGCTCGGGCACGTTTCAACTTCTTAATTAAGGGATTAGAAAACGGAATGCCGCCAGAAGGTGGTTTAGCCTTTGGCTTCGACCGGTGGGTAATGTTACTAGCTGGGGCAGATAATATTCGTGACGTCATTCCATTCCCGAAGAACTCAAAGGGCATTGAACCAATGACCGCGGCCCCAGGAATGGTCGATCAAGAGCAACTTGATGAACTACACATCGATGTCAAGGATGATTCAGAAAATAATTAGAAAAAACCGACTTTTATGTTGACGTTGAAAGTACGGTTGTCTATAATTAGTTGCGTAGTGTAAAGACAAGTATTAATTAGTCGAAACACAGTACGATTTTAAGCTCGGAGGGAGGGGAATTTAAAATGTCAAAGACAGTCGTTCGTAAGAATGAATCTTTAGATGATGCTCTTCGGCGCTTTAAGCGTACGGTTTCACGGAACGGAACTCTTCAAGAATACCGTAAGCGTGAGTTTTATGAAAAGCCTAGCGTTAAACGTAAGTTGAAATCTGAAGCGGCACGTAAGCGTAAGAACAAGCGTCGTCACTAAAAAATGTAAAGCTCCCGGTCATGCGGCCAGGGAGCTTTTTGTTAAAGGAGATTATAAGATGAGTTTATTGGATAATTTAAAAAAAGATATGATTACTGCCATGAAGGCCAAGGATAAAGATACTTTGAGCGTTGTGCGGATGCTAAAGGCCGCTGTTCAAAATGAACAGATTAATCTCGGCCATGATCTTACCCCAGATGAAGAGAATGCATTAATGGCAAAGGAATATAAGCAACGGAAAGATTCAATGGCTGAATTCGAAAAAGGGGGCCGTCAAGATCTAGTTGATGCTACCAAGAAAGAGATGGCGGTTGTTGCTAAGTATATGCCTAAACAAATGAGTGCGGATGAAGTTGAAAAAGTTGTTGAAGAAACGATTGCTGAAGTCAATGCAACGAGCATGAAGGACTTCGGTAAGGTTATGGGCGCAATTATGCCGAAGGTTAAAGGCAAGGCTGATGGTAAGGTTGTTAACGAAACTGTTAAGAAAGTCTTACAGAGCAAGTAATCAGATCATCAGATTTATCATGGGGCGGGGATTTTACCCGCCCTTTACTATTTTTCAAATAATGATGATATAATTAGAAAAAAAGTAAAGGAGCAATGTTTTTGGCAGCGGATGCAAAGAAAATTACAATGAGTTTTCAAATTGAAAATCCTCAAGTAGAAGTAGGATTATTAGGAACCCAGGATAAGTATGTTGCCCTCTTTGAAGAAGGAATGAATGTCACCGTCAATCCTTTTGGCAACGAATTAAAGATCTCTGGTGAGCAGGAAGATGTTCACCTTACGATTCAGGTCCTTCAAGAATTAGTTGATTTGTTAACCCAAGGGATCATGATTAGTAGTGCAGATATCGTGAGTGCAATGAAAATGGCTCATCGTGGCACGCTTCAGTATTTTGGTGACCTTTATAACGAAAAGATTATTAATGATCGTAAAGGTCGTCCCATTCGGGTAAAAAACTTCGGCCAACGGCAGTATGTCCATGCGATGAAGGATAACGATATTACCTTTGGAATTGGCCCTGCAGGGACGGGGAAGACCTACTTGGCAGTGGCGATGGCAATTGCAGCATTAAAACGTGGTGAGGTCGAACGGATTGTTTTGACGCGGCCCGCAGTTGAAGCGGGTGAAAGCTTAGGATTCTTACCGGGTGATTTAAAAGAGAAAGTCGATCCTTATCTCCGCCCAATTTATGATGCCTTAAATAGCATTTTTGGCGCTGACCATACTGAACGGTTAATGGAACGCGATGTCATTGAAATTGCTCCGCTTGCGTACATGCGTGGTCGAACCCTTGATAACGCTTTTGTAATCTTAGATGAAGCCCAAAATACCACCAATGCCCAAATGAAAATGTTTCTGACTCGACTTGGATTTGGTTCTAAGATGGTCGTGAATGGTGATGTTTCGCAAATTGACTTACCACATGGCTCACGCAGTGGACTTATTAGTGCACAAAAAATTTTAGCAGATGTTCCTTCCATTGAGTTTGTTCGTTTTAGTGCGGAAGATGTCGTCCGCCATCCAGTCGTTGCCAAAATTATTACTGCATATGAAGAACACGCTGATCAGGAGAAGTAATCATGGAATTAGAAATATATGATCATACCGATGGTCAGTTGACAGTTCATCAAAAACAATTGGCGGAAGAGCTACTGGTATTTTCTGCCCACCAATTGGGATTGAGAGAAAACGATGAAATGTCATTAACTTTCGTTCGTAATCCAGAAATTAAAGCGCTCAATGCGAAATATCGGGGTGTCGATCGCGCTACTGATGTGATTTCATTTGCGATGAGTGATGGTGATGAAGGAATTGTGATGGATGACGCGATGGCTGCTGAATTACCGCATGACTTAGGTGATTTATTTATCTCTGTTGATAAGGTTAAGGAACAGGCGTTGTTTTTAGGGCATTCAGCAGATCGTGAACTAGGCTTTTTAGTTGTGCATGGCTTTTTGCATCTGAACGGTTATGATCACGAGCAACCTGATGAAGAGAAGAAAATGTTCAGCTTACAGGAGAAGATCTTAGATGACTATGGGCTCGCCAGATAAACAGACTAGCAAAAATCATCGCCTCTGTCAGGCAATGCGCCATTCTGTTCATGGAATCTGGATGGTGGTATCCCAAGAACGCAATATGCGTTATCATATTGCAGCGAGTATCTTGGTTGTTATTGCAGGACTCTGGCTAGGGTTATTACCGTGGGAATGGTTATGGTTATTTTTAGCCATTTTTACGGTTTTTTCTGCTGAATTTATGAATACAGTTGCAGAGACTTTTTGCGATTTAATGGTTGGTCACCGGTTTGATTTAAATGTTAAAAAAATAAAAGATGTTTCAGCGGGAGCAGTATTAATTGCTGCACTTTTTGCCGTCGTAGTTGGGTTAATTATCTTCGGACCCCGTCTGCTGGCGCTGATTGGGAGGTAAAAAATGGAGAATAAAGAATTTCATTCAGGATTTGTCGCATTGATTGGGCGACCGAATGTTGGTAAATCCACACTCTTAAATTACATTGTTGGACAAAAAGTGGCCATTATGAGCAATGTGGCGCAAACCACCCGTAATAAAATTCAGGGGATTTATACCACCGATGATGCACAAATTGTCTTTATTGATACGCCAGGTGTTCATAAGCCAAGAACTAAGCTTGGTGATTTTATGGAACGCTCAACAATGTCTGCACTTGCGGAAATTGATGCGGTGCTCTACGTTGTAGCCGCGGACGAAAAGCGCGGGCCAGGTGATGATTACATCATCAATCACTTGAAAGATGTTAAACAACCAATTTATTTGGTAGTGAATAAAATTGATACGGTTCACCCAAATGAATTGCCAACAATTGTTGATCAATATAAGGATGCACTGCCTTTCAAGGACATTGTGCCGGTTTCTGCATTACAAGGAAACAACGTCAATACCCTTATGAATGAATTGGTCCAAGAGTTGCCAGTCGGTCCACAATATTATCCTAGTGATCAGATTTCTGACCATCCGGAACGGTTTGTAATTGCGGAAATGATTCGTGAAAAAGTCTTCCAATTGACCCGGGAGGAAGTACCACACTCAGTTGCGATTGATGTAGCCTCTATTAAGCGGGAAGATAACGAAACTGTGCATATCAATGCTAATATCATCGTGGAGCGCCCTGGTCAAAAGGGAATTATTATCGGTAAAAAGGGCCAGATGTTAAAGAAAATTGGACAAATGGCTCGCCGTGACATTGAGCATTTATTAGGTGATCATGTTTACTTGCAATTATGGGTTAAGGTTGTGCCAGGTTGGCGTGATAAATCAGCGATGCTGAAAGATTATGGTTACCGAAAAACAGATTATTGATTAGATGGGGTGAGCTGATTGGCGCACATTAATGAACCTTTTAATGGGATTATTATGAATCGCCGTGATTATCGAGAACATGATCAGCTTGTTAAAATTTTAACTGATAAGCAAGGGCCATCAATGTTTTTGGTGCGGGGAGCACGGCGGAAAAACTTCAAAATGGCAGCCGATATTTTGCCATTTACTCATGGCCGGTACGTTGGCTGGCTTTCTAATGACCGCTTAAATTACATTGTTGCTGCCCAAGAAACGCACCAGTTCCGTAATATTGGCGGTGATATTACTGCCAACGCTTATGCCACATTTATTTTAGAATTAGTTGACCGAGCATTTGAAGACGGCCATGATATTGGTGCTTGGTATGGTCAAATTCTAGCGGCCCTTCATTTGATTAATAATGGTCAGGATCCACAGGTGATTGCCAATGTGCTTGAAGTTCAACTGTTAGGTCGTTTTGGTGTTATGCCAGAGTGGCGACACTGCGTAATATGTGGTCAAAACCAAAAGCTGATGGATTATTCTGAAGCCTATGGTGGTTTATTATGTGTTAACCATTGGGACCATGATCCACATCGCCTTCATTTAGATAACAAAACAGTTAATTATTTGCGCTTTTTTGCAACCTTAAATTTACAAAAGGTCGATCAAGTGCAGGTAGATCAGTTAGTGAAGCGTAATCTACGGTGGGCATTGGATAAAATTTATGGTGACCAAGTTGGGTTACGGTTGAAGAGTAAACGATTTATTGATCAAATGAGCGAGTGGACCGATGAATTGAAGAAATGGCGTCAATAAATTATTGACTTTTTAGATCTTGGTTGTATCATTAACAAGTGTAATTAAATGAATTTAACGATGACGGAGAGACTGATGAGTGATGTTTATCCAGCGAGTGAAGAATGGTGGAAGCTTCACAAACAACCTTGTCAAGTGGCGCTCTAGCAGTGAATTTAAATTAAGCTGTTCCGTATTTAGTACGGAAAAGCAGGGTGGAACCGCGATTTATTTCGTCCCTGTGATGGTGTAGAGCCATTGCAGGGACTTTTTGTATTGAAAGGGGTTAGGATGATGACAGAGAAATTAACGGTGCAAAAGATTATTTTTACACTGGAAGAATATTGGACAGAGCAAGGCTGCATGCTGATGCAGGCTTATGATAATGAAAAGGGTGCTGGGACAATGAGTCCATATACCTTCTTGCGAGCAATTGGCCCAGAGCCATGGAACGTTGCCTATGTTGAACCATCACGGCGGCCAGCAGATGGTCGTTATGGTGAGAACCCTAATCGGTTATACCAACACCACCAATTTCAAGTGTTGATGAAGCCATCTCCAGATAATATTCAAGAACTATATTTGGGTAGTTTAAAAAAGTTAGGAATTGAACCATTAGAACATGACATTCGATTTGTTGAAGATAACTGGGAAAACCCTTCGATGGGATGTGCCGGTGTTGGTTGGGAAGTTTGGCTTGACGGAATGGAAGTTACCCAATTTACTTACTTCCAAGTTGTTGGTGAATTAACAATGAACCCCGTTGCTGCTGAAGTTACTTATGGTTTGGAACGGTTAGCTGAATACATTCAAAACGTTGACTCGGTTTATGATTTGGAATGGGCTGATGGCGTGCTTTATGGTGACATTTTCAAAGAACCAGAATATGAACACTCCAAATATTCATTTGAAGAAAGTAACCAGGACATGCTGCTCAATGAATTTAACGATTACGAACGGGAAGCAAAACGCTTAATTAAGTTAGGGCTAGTGCATCCAGCCTACGACTACGTTTTGAAGTGTAGCCACACCTTTAACTTACTTGATGCCCGGGGAGCAGTTTCAGTCACTGAACGAGCTGGTTACCTGCATCGAATTCGGATTATGGCAAAGTCGATTGCTAAGGCATTTGTTGAGGAACGGCGGAAGCGTGGTTTCCCATTAATTCATGATGAAAAGAAACGGCAAGCGACCGTTGCAGAATATACGAAAAAAGCAGAGAAGGCTAAAGAACGGGCAGCTAAACAAGCGGCTAAGCAAGCCAAGAAGGCAGCAAAGGGGGACAAATAAGATGGCAAATTCATACTTACTTGAAGTTGGGGTTGAAGAAATGCCAGCTCACGTGGTTACACCTAGTATCCATCAATTGCACGATCGGGTAGCTAAGTATTTAAAAGATCAACGAATTGACTTTGCAGAAATTCAAGAATACGCAACACCGCGTCGATTAGCGCTATTGATTCATGGACTTAGCGATCAGCAACCAGATATTGATGAATCCGTAAAAGGACCGGCAAAGAAGATTGCTCAGGACCAAGACGGTAATTGGACAAAGGCTGCGATCGGTTTTACTCGTGGTCAGGGAGCAACCGTTGATGACATTGAATTCAAAGAAGTTAAAGGAACTGAATATGTGTTTGTAGAAAAGCACATTGCTGGTAAACCGGTAGCAGAAGTATTGAAGGGCTTGCCAGATGTAATCACTTCAATGAATTTCCCAACTTTGATGAAATGGGGATATCACAACCTTCAATTTATCCGGCCAATTCGCTGGTTAGTTTCATTGCTGAATGATGAAGTGGTACCATTTAGCATTTTAGATGTAACCGCTGGTCGCCAAACCCGTGGACATCGTTTTCTTGGCCATCCTGTTGATATCGATACAGCAGATGACTATGAACAAACCCTTCACGATGATTTTGTAATTGCTGATCAGGCGAAGCGCAAAGATTTAATTAAGAAGCAGATCACCGAAATTATTGACCAACACCAATGGCAAATTGATTGGGATGCCGACTTGCTGGAAGAAGTTAATAATTTGGTAGAATGGCCAACGGCTTTTGCAGGCTCCTTTGATGAAAAGTATCTGGCGCTTCCAGAACCAGTCCTCATTACCTCAATGAAAGACAACCAACGCTTCTTCTGCTTACGTGATCAAGATGGCAAGCTTTTACCTCATTTTATTTCAGTTCGGAATGGTAATCGTAAACATCTAGAAAATGTTATTAAGGGGAATGAACGGGTATTAGTACCACGACTTGAGGATGCTCAATTCTTCTATGATGAAGATCAAAAATTAACAATCGATCAGTACGTCGAGCGCCTCAAGAAAGTCAGCTTCCATGATCAAATTAGTTCGATGGCTGATAAGATGGCCCGGACGGCAATTATCGCTAAACTGTTAGGTGAAAAGCTAAACTTAACTGATCAAGAACAAGCTGATTTACAACGAGCCGCACAGATTTATAAATTTGACCTAACTACTCAAATGGTTGGTGAATTTGCTGAATTGCAAGGAATTATGGGTGAGATTTACGCTAAATTGTTTGGTGAAAAAGCAGATGTTGCTGCTGCAGTGCGTGAACATTACATGCCAATTTCTGCCGAAGGTGCGCTCCCTCAAACTAAGATTGGTGCTATTTTGGCGATCGCCGACAAGCTGGATAGTATTTTTAGCTTCTTTGGGGCTGGAATGATCCCTTCCGGTTCGAATGACCCGTATGCATTGCGTCGGCAAGCTTATGGAATTGTTCGGATTGTTGCTGATCGGCAATGGCACTTACCATTGCTTGCTATGCAAAAAACGATTGCTGAACAGATTCAACAATCAGATATGCAACTCAAGTTTGATTATTTGAAGAATGCTGATCAAGTCAACAACTTCTTTATTGACCGGCTCAAGCAATTCTTTGCGGGTGAAAATCTCCGTCATGACATTGTTGACGCAGTGACGAAAACCAACCAAGCGGATCTCGTGAATATTATTGAAGCAGCAACGGCTATAAATGATCAAAAGAGTGACGCTGAATTTAAAGATGATATTGAAGCGCTTACCCGGGTAATTCGGCTTGCTCAAAAGGGTCAACCAACTTCAAGTGAAGTTGATTCTGCATTGTTCCAAAATCCATCAGAAGCAAAACTACATGAAGCTACCAAACAGCTCCAAAGTAAGTTTGCTGAATTATCGCTTACGGAAGCACTGCGTCAACTTCGGTCACTGGCGCCAACCATCACTGAATACTTTGATGAAAATATGATTATGGACAAAGATCCACAAGTGCAAAATAATCGCTTAGCCCAGTTACAACAAATTGCACGCATGACCCAAGTATTTGGGGACCTTAACCAATTAATTGTTAAATAGTCACTTGGCTTTTTATCTAAAATGTGATACTATGTTATGTAGTTAAATTAGGTGTTTAGTTACGAAAGGTCGCAATCCATTTTGGAAAGCGACCTTTCGTAACTATATCTTTGATGACAGGGGGCACAAAATGGCAAGAATTCCAAATGAATTAATTGACCAAATTCGTGACTCAGTGAATATTGTTGATGTCATCAGTCAAGATGTTCAATTAAAAAAACAAGGTAAAAATTTAATGGGACATTGTCCATTTCATCGGGATGATACTCCATCGTTTGCGGTGAATGAACAAAAGCAATTCTTTTATTGTTTTAGCTGTCACAGAAGTGGAAATGTCTTTGGCTTTTTACAGCAGCTGCATAATCTGTCGTTTCCAGATGCGGTTCGTCAAGTTGCTGAGATGAGTAATATTACGTTGCCAACACAATATGTTATTGAAAATCATCAGTCGGTCGATAATAGTCCGAAGGGACAATTGACCAAGCTTCATGATCAGGCAGCCAAATTATATCACCATCTTTTGGTCAATACGGAAGCAGGTGAGAAAGCTCTTCACTACTTAACTAAGCGGGGCGTCAGTCGTGAACTAATCGATCAATTTGACCTTGGATATGCTGTTGAACAGTCTAATGAAGAAGTGCTATTAGAATACGCCCAAAAGCAGCACATTGATTACCAACTTTTGCGTCAATCTGGACTTTTTACAGAAGACCGGGAGGGGAATCTTCATGATCGCTTTCATGGTCGAGTTATGTACCCGATTAAAAATGAAAATGGTCATGTCATTGCTTTTTCTGGCCGAATATTAGCACCGAAAGCGACCCAGAGCGAACCCAAATATATGAATAGTCCAGAAACACCAATTTTTAATAAGCGGCGGACACTCTTTAATTTGGATCTTGCTAAAAAGGATGCTCGACAATCCGGTTCACTAACTCTCTTTGAAGGGTTTATGGACGTAATTGCTGCCTTTGGCGTTGGCGTGAAAAATGGGATTGCTTCCATGGGAACTAACCTCACCGAAGAGCAGATTCAAATTATTCAGCGGATAACCAGTCAGGTCAACATCTGCTACGATGGTGATGATCCTGGTCAAAATGCTATCAATCGGGCAGTTCAAATGTTCACAGATAATGCTCCACAATTAGGTGTCAAGATTATTCAATTGCCAGCAGGAATTGATCCGGATGAATACGTTCAGAAATATGGTGGCATTAAGTTTTCTGATTATTTAAGTAAAAATACCGAAAATTCAGTTGAATTTCATTTAAAGTACCTTCAACGGGGGCTTAATCTGAAAAATCAAGATGAACTAATGGGGTATTTGAATGCCGCTTTACAAGTAATCGCCGGAGTTAGTGAGCCAGTTGCGCAGGATTTATATCTACAAAAACTAGCTACTAAATTTGGGATAGACAAGGCGAGCTTAGGAAATCAACTTTCCAAGATTCAGCCACCTGCTAGACCAGCTCGATCACACCAATTTTCAAGTCGACAATCACGGTCAGAACAAAATGAAGATGGTCGTTTTCAGTCACCAGTGCAAATGACAACGCAGCCGTTATTGTCAAAACTCCAGAGTGCTGAGCAACGTCTCTTAAAATACTATGTTTTAGATGAAGGCGTGAGAAAAAGGTTGCATGGGCAGGAAGGCTTTGCCTTTGCTGATGTTGCATATCAGCAGCTGTACCAAAAGATTAGTGAATACTTTGTCGATCATACAGAGTTTTCTACAGCCGCCATGTTGGATCGAATTGATAATCCAGAACAACAGCAAATTTTAACCCAGATGGCTGAATTATCGATTGATGAAAATATCAGTGATGATGCGGTAAATGATTGTATTCGTGTTATCATTAATGAGGCACCGTTGGATCAGCAGATCGCTGCGAAGCGGGCAGCCCTTAATGAGGCGGCAATGATGAATGATCAAGAACTAACCACTAAGTTAGCAACGGAATTGGTAACCCTCTACCAGCAACAACAACAAATGAAAACGGAGGAAATTAACTAATATGGCAAAAGCAAAAAAGCAACTTGTAATTTCAAATGATGAAAACTTTGACCAAAAGAAATATGATCAAGCTGTTGGTAAACTCATTCGTCAGTACAAAAAAGCTAAGACAATCCAATATGATGAATTAAGTAAACAACTAGCTGCTCCGTTTGACTTAAATGCTGATGGTTTAGATAACTTAATGCAAAATATTGAAGATGCTGGGATCAGTGTGGTTGATGAAAACGGTGACCCAGATCCACGTGCATTAAAAGCTACTGAAAAATTATCACAAAAGGCGGTCAATGATCGGGATACGTCTGCACCGACGGGGGTTAAAATTAATGACCCAGTGCGGATGTACTTAAAGGAAATTGGTCGGGTCAACTTGCTGACGGCGGACCAAGAAGTTGAATTAGCCTTGCGGATTGAAAAGGGCGATGAAACGGCCAAGCAAGAGTTAGCAGAAGCTAACCTGCGGTTGGTGGTTTCAATTGCTAAACGTTACGTTGGCCGGGGCATGCAATTTTTGGACCTCATTCAAGAAGGAAACATGGGACTAATGAAAGCCGTTGAAAAATTTGATTACCGGAAGGGATTCAAGTTTTCAACTTATGCTACGTGGTGGATTCGGCAAGCGATTACGCGGGCAATTGCTGACCAAGCACGGACGATTCGGATTCCGGTGCACATGGTTGAAACCATCAATAAGTTGATTCGAATTCAACGCCAATTACTCCAAGATCTAGGTCGGGAACCACTTCCTGAAGAAATTGGTGCGGAAATGGATATGCCAACTAAAAAGGTGCGGGATATTCTCAAGATCGCTCAAGAACCAGTTTCTTTGGAAACCCCAATTGGTGAAGAAGATGATTCACACTTAGGGGACTTCATCGAAGATCATGATGCCACGAGTCCCGCAGATCATGCGGCATACGAGATGATGAAGAAACAATTGGAAAATGTTTTAGACACATTAACTGATCGGGAAGAGAATGTACTCCGATTACGGTTTGGTTTAGATGATGGTCGGACCCGGACTTTGGAAGAAGTCGGTAAGGTCTTTGGTGTCACTCGTGAACGGATTCGGCAGATCGAAGCTAAAGCGTTACGCAAGCTGCGTCACCCATCACGTTCAAAACAATTAAAAGATTTCTTAGAGTAAAAGTGAAGATACAGAAAAGGCGCCGAGTACGGATTATCCGTGCTTGGCGCCTTTTCACTATCTCTAACTATTAGCTTAGTGGTGACTATTGTAAAACGTCAATTTGAACAGGCTTTGGTAAATCATTAACAAACTTATCATAAGCGGCCTGTTCATTAGTATGGTGGACAGAAACGTTAGAATCTGTCACGTTGGCTTCGTGGAGGGCTTGCTCTGAAACGTCGATTTGCTCCGTAACGGTGGCGTTGCCAATCAACTCAATCCAGTATTGGTCATCATCATTGTGGACGATTGTTTTTACCATCCCACCTGGATTATAAACCGTAATTGGTTGGTCAAAATCAGCCATGTCAGGATGAGTCAAAGCAAACGCTAATGTCGTTGCAGACATCCCAGTACCACAAGCATTAGTAAATCCGACTCCTCGTTCAAAGGTCCGCACAAAAAGTTGGTTATGGTCGATAATTTTGGCAAAATTAACGTTCACCCCATCTGAGTAATAAGGGTTTTGACCATTTAAACGGCGGCCTAATTTCCCGAGCAGGGGGCCAGTGACGGTCTTTTCATCCATGAATGCAATTAAGTGTGGGTTAGGTACAGCTAACGAAGTGAACTTTAACTTGGGTGCGAGTTCAGGAACATAATCATCGATAATCCGCTCATGACCTAAATGGTCGAAAGGAAGATCATGTTTATCAAAAAGCACTGGTGAAATTTCAGCTGCATAAGCTGGCACGCCGTCAGCAAATTCGTCATGTTTTGCAACCTTTAAATCTGCCTTCATGGTTTCAATTTCAAAGGAGTCTTGCCCAGTTTTTTCGGCAACGTAACGAGCAACCGTTCGAATTCCGTTACCACACATAGAGGCTTCACTACCGTCGGCATTGATCACGCGCATTTGGGCAGTAACACCTGGATGGTTTGAATTGTTAGCCACCAAGAGCCCATCAGCTCCATGCAAAATCCCGGTTTGCGGATTAGTAATTTGCTTGGTTAAAGCAACTAATTCAGAATCGGTAAGTTGTTGTTGCAATGTGGTTTGATCTAAAATAAAAAACTTATTTTGGGAACCATGAACTTTTAATAATTGGACCATGGATCGCTACCTCCTAATTATTTTTCTGGAAAGAAGTGTTGGTAAATTGCTCGAATGGCATTATCAGCGTCTTTTTTATAAGTTCCGATCATGATGGAAATTCTGGATGCCCCTTGATTGATCATGGAGATCCGAATATTATGTTCGGCTAATTCAGTGAAAATTCCAGCAGCTACACCAACGCGGTTAAACATTCCTTCACCTACTACCATGATCACCGCATAATCATCAATCCATTCCAGACTGTCTGGATTAACGGTTGCCCGGACTTCATCGCATAATTTCTGTACTAAATCATCAGAAATGAGTTTGCGGTCGAAAATAATGGTAATGTCATCAATTCCAGATGGCATGTGTTCGTAAGGTAATCCATACTTATTCAGAATTTCGAGAATCTTTAGTGTAAACCCAGCTTCACGATTTAGCAAGTATTTGTGTAGGTAAAGGGCTGCGTAATGTTTACCACCAGCAATTCCGGTAACAATTTGTTCCGGATGAAAGCCCTGATCAGGTACAATCAACGTTCCCGGCTTTTCTGGTGCATGGGTATTTTTAACGTTGACAATGATATTACCTTCAATCGCCGGAATTAAGGCTTCATCATGGAATACAGAAAAACCAGCGTATGACAATTCTCGCATTTCGCGGTAGGTCATTCGTTTGATTGGTTGGGGATCATTAACGATTGAAGGGTTGGCAGAGAAAATTGCGTCAACATCTGTGAAATTTTCATAGAGATCAGCATGAAAACCACGTGCTAAGATTGCGCCAGTAATGTCTGAGCCTCCTCTGGAGAACGTTGCAATATTTCCGTTAATGGTAAAACCAAAGAAGCCTGGGAAGATCAACTTTTCATCAGCTGAGTAATTGAATGCTGCCAGATTATTGTACGTTTGCGGGTCAACGATAGCGTTATTTGGTTCACCATCCACAATTAAACCAGCTTCCTTAGGGTCGACAAAGCGGGCATTAATTCCTAGCTTCTGCAAGACCAATGCCATTAGGCGAGCATTTAATCGCTCACCGTGGGCTTTAAAAGCGGCCATCAAAAAATCATCATCTGGATAATCACCATTTGGTAATTCAACGATGATTTGGTGAATTACGGAAAGCTGATCGCGTTGGACACCAAAGTGAGCACCAATTTCTTCATAGCGAGAAAAAATTTCATTTTGAATGGTACTATAATCTGCATGATTAATAACAGCATTGGCATAATTAATGAGCAGGTCGGTGACCTTGATATCGTTCTCGAATCGCTTACCCGGAGCTGATGTTACGACAATTTGCCGTGTGGAATCATCTTTTATAATCGCGATGGCCTGTTCAAAAGCATCGCCGTTAGCCAGTGAGCTGCCACCAAACTTTACAACTTTCATTGATTACTACCTTCTTTAATCAAAAGTTTATTATCTAGGATTTTACCATTAATCACGAACCTTGCAAACAAAACAAAGAAACAACAATTTAGACACTTGCTGAAAAATGTGAAAATGATGAGAAAGATTTAGCTAGGCTATTGACGCCGACTTGTTCAAGCTTTATAGTAGAAATCAAATCGAAGAGGAGCAACCAACATTAGTAGCGGTTAGGAGTTTTTACCAGACAGTGAACAATCGTGAAAGGGGCGGCTGCCGAAGCGGTAAGGATGGTAATAACTTACTTGGCTGGGGCGTAACTAAAAAAGTTACGGACTGTCGCAAGACAAGAAGAGCTTGCGGTGCGCTATCGACTATCGGATTTTTTATGATTAATCACTATCCCGGTATGCGCGCAGTGTACCGGGATTTTTTCTCTTCGAAACGAAAAGGGATAAAAAGGAGCGATGGGAACGATGAATGATCAAATTAGTTCCAGTGAAATCAACGCGGCAGGGCATCTCCAAATTGGTGGAGTTGATACTCTGTACCTGGCACATAAATATGGAACCCCATTACTGGTTTATGATGTTGCCCAGATCCGTAATCAAATGCAACGGTTTCGAGATGTTTTTAACCAGGAAGCGGTCCAATATGAAGTGAGTTATGCTAGTAAGGCCTTTTCTTCCGTGGCCATCTATCAAGTAATGAAACAGGAACATGCGCATATTGACGTTGTTTCTGGTGGTGAATTGGCTACGGCGATTAAAGCAAATTTTCCTCTTGCTAAGGTCAGTTTCCATGGTAATAACAAATCTCGAGATGAATTAGCAATGGCCCTTGATCATGGAGTTGGCACGATCGTCGTTGATAATTTCCATGAAATTGAATTGTTAAAGGAATTGTTAGCAAATCGTACGCAAACGGTGGATGTTCAACTACGAATTACTCCAGGAATTGCTGCACACACCAATTCGTATATCGCAACGGGACAAGTTGACAGTAAATTTGGCTTTGATGTTGAATCTGGCCAGGCAGATAAAGCACTTCAACAATTATTAGCCATTTCGCAGGTGCATGTGACTGGTCTTCATGCCCATATTGGGTCACAAATTTTTGATGTGCAGGGCTTTGAAGGGGTCGCACGGAAATTGGTTGAAATTGCAGCAGCTTGGCATCAAAAGTACGATTTTACCGCAGAGGTCCTGAACGTTGGTGGCGGGTTTGGAATTAAATATTCGAGTGATGATCATCCCATCAATCCAGAGGACTTTGTCCGCGCGATTGTTCAGGTGGTCAAAAAATCTATTCATGAGCAAAAGCTCGCAATGCCGGCGATTTGGATTGAACCAGGACGTTCAATAGTTGGACCAGCCGGTTATACGTTATATACTATAGGTTCAAGGAAAGATATTCCTGGGTTACTTTCGTACGTCAGTGTTGATGGAGGAATGGGTGATAACATCCGTCCAGCCCTGTATAATGCTAAGTATGAAAGTGTCTTGGCACGGGATCCGCAAGCGCCGACTGTTGAGACGGTTAAAATTGCTGGTAAATACTGTGAATCCGGCGATATTTTGAGTGAGCAACAGGATCTACCTGCTACGCAGCCAGGCGATATTTTGGTTATGCTTGATACGGGAGCGTATGATTACGCAATGGCTTCCAATTATAATCGGAACCCCCGGCCAGCTGTTGTTTTTGTTGAGAATGGTCATGATCAACTTGTAATTAAGCGTGAAACTTACAATGATTTAACCAAGCTAGATCTTGATTATCAATTAAATGAATAAGGAAGAGGTAATAACATGGCAAAATTAGACGCACAAAGCATCATTAACTACATTGGTAATGCCCCAAAGAAAACCCCAGTGAAGGTTTACTTACGTGGTGATAATTTATCACAGTTAAAGTTTCCAAAGGGAGTAGATCCTTATGTGGAAGAACATACCGCAACTGTATTTGGTGATTGGGAAGTTCTCAAGCCATTTTTAGATGAACATCAAGCTGACTTTACTGGGATGCACGTTGAAAATGATGCCCGGAATTCAGCAGTACCATTGTTGGACCTTAAAAATGTGAATGCCCGGATCGAACCTGGTGCAACCATTCGTGATCAAGTAGTAATTGGTGATAACGCTGTTGTTATGATGGGGGCAACCATTAACATTGGAGCTGAAATTGGCGAGGGCACAATGATTGATATGGGAACGATCCTCGGTGGTCGAGCCATTGTTGGTAAGCATTGTCATATTGGAGCCGGAACCGTTTTAGCGGGCGTGATTGAACCTGCTTCAGCAGAACCAGTTAGAGTTGATGATAACGTATTAATCGGCGCTAATGCCGTTGTGCTTGAAGGTGTTCACATTGGTGAAGGAGCAGTGGTTGCCGCTGGAGCAGTGGTTACTCACGACGTAGAGCCTCATACTGTCGTAGCGGGTGTCCCTGCGAAGTTTGTGAAGAAGGTTGATGCACAAACAGATAGTAAGACAGGTCTCGAGGACGATTTAAGAAAGCTTTAATCATGACACAATTAAATGAAGATCAATTAATTAAAATTCGTCGCCATTTACATCAGATTCCAGAACTAGCGCTTCAAGAAACGGAAACGCACGCCTATTTAATGCAGATCATTGGTGAAATGAATCAGCAATATTTAGAAGTTCGTGAATTTGATGATTTACCGACCGCCATCATGGTACTCGTCCATGGAAAGAATCCACGCCGGACGATTGGTTACCGAACGGACATTGACGCTCTCCCGGTTACTGAACAAACTGGTCTCCCATACCAATCAACTCATCCGGGTGTAATGCATGCCTGTGGACATGATATCCATATGACAGTGGCTCTTGGCGTTCTAAGTTACTTTAGTGAACGTCAACCGGCAGATAATCTCCTGTTCTTCTTCCAACCTGCTGAAGAAAGTGAAGCGGGCGGTAAGCGAGCCTATGAATTAGGATTGTTTAAAGGCAAATGGTGTCCAGATGAATTTTATGGATTGCATGATAATCCAGAGTTGCCTGCTGGTGCGATTGGATGTCGGATGGGGACGCTGTTTGCTGGAACCACCGAAGTTAACATTGATATTGAAGGAAAGGGTGGTCATGCCGCTTTCCCGCAGGATGCTAAAGATGCAGTAGTTGCTGCAGCCAATCTAATTGTCCAAGTACAAACCATCATTTCACGAAGCATTGATCCGATTGATAGCGGAGTGATTACACTGGGAAAAATTGAAGCGGGGACAATTCGGAATGTGATTGCTGGTCATGCTCGGATTGAGGGAACAATTCGGGGATTAACCCAGGACATGATTCTCCTAATTGACCGTCGATTACAAGAAGTTTGTAACGGTATTCAAGCCAGCTTTGGTGTAAAAGTAAAGTTGGGCTTGAATCAAGGTGGCTATTGGCCAGTTGAAAACAACCCTGAATTAACAAAACGCTTTATTAGGTATATGCATGATACGCCAACGGTTAACTTTATTGAAACAAAGCCGGCTATGACAGGAGAGGATTTTGGCTACTTATTAGCGAAGTTTCCCGGAACGATGTTTTGGCTCGGGGTTGATGATGATTCACAACTCCACTCGGCAACGTTAACGCCAAACGAAGCTGCCATCCAGCGCGGCGTGGATGCAATTACCGGTTTTCTTGACTATCGGATGAATGTTAAGGAGGAACAATAATGAAATTAGCAGACGCAGATTTACTGACGGCGATTATTACACCATTTAATGATCATAATGAAATTGACTTTGTAACGCTTGAAAAATTGACTAATTCATTAATCAATCAAGGTAGTAATGGGTTTGTAGTGGGCGGAACAACTGGTGAAACACCAGAATTGTCCCACGATGAAAAAATTGCGTTATATACAAAATTTGGTCAAATTGTTAATGGTCGGGTGCCTGTCATTGCAGGAACGGGTAGCAATAACACTAAAGAAACAATTGCCTTTACGAATGAAGTGGCCAAAATTGATGGAATTGACTATGCATTAGTAGTGGTTCCACCATACAATAAGCCAAATCAACGGGGGATGATTGCTCACTTTACAACTGTTGCGGATAATGTGAACTTACCAATTATTATCTATAATATTCCGGGACGGACTGGCTCGAAAATGAGTCAGGAAACCATTTGTGAGTTGTCGCAACATAAAAACATTGCTGGGGTTAAGCAATGTGCCTCATTGGAAGAAATGGAATACGTGATTGATCACAAAGCGAGTGATTTCTGTGTCTTCTCTGGAGAAGATGCTCAGGCACTGACGGCGCGGGTTCTGGGTGCTAACGGGGTTATTTCTGTAGCATCACACAGCTATGCTCCTCAGATGCGATCAATGTATGATCACTTGTATAAGGGTGATTACCAAACTGCTGCTAAATTACAACGGTGGTTGACTCCAAAGATGGCCGCACTATTTATGTTCCCATCACCATCACCGGTTAAGGCATTGTTAAATGCTCAAGGATTTAAAGTGGGCGGATGCCGTTTACCAATTATGACTTTAAATGATGATGAAAAATCACAATTAGCTAAGGCACTAGGTTTACCGGTCAATGCTTTAAACGGCGATTTACCATTAGATTTGGGGGAAATGTAGAATGAAACGAGTATTAGTTGCTGGAATTAATGGAGCAATGGGGCAATATGCTACCAAAATGATTAATGATCTTGATGGGTTTGAAGTTGCTGCAGGACTTGGCCTGGGAATTAAAGATGGTGATCAGCCAAAGTACAATGTGGCTGCTGATACCAAATTATATGGATCATTAGAGGCAATTGAGGCAGATGTGGCCGATATTTGGTTAGATTTTACTGCACCGGCCGCAGTTTTTCCCGACGTTAAGTATGCGTTAAGTCATGGGATGCGTCCAGTTGTCGGCACTACTGGACTGACGGATGACCAAGAAGCTGATTTGAAGAAATTAGCTCAGCAGAATGGATTAGGTGGTTTGATTGCCCCTAACTTTGGTATGTCAGCAGTGTTATTGATGAAGTTTGCTAAAGAAGCAGCCGAATACTTCCCAGATGTGGAAATTATTGAAATGCATCACGAAGATAAAAAGGATGCTCCTTCAGGGACGGCCCTTAGTACTGCTAAATTAATTGCTGAAAATCGTGAACCGCACCAAACTGCACCAGATACGATTGAAACGCTTGCGGATGTGCGAGGAGGAGACTACCAAGGAATCAAGATTCATTCCGTTCGGTTACCGGGATATGTTGCCCATGAACAAGTCTTATTTGGTGGTAAAGGGGAAGCTCTTACGATTCGCCAAGATTCCTTCGATCGGAGTTCTTTTATGAGCGGGGTTAAAGTAGCCCTGCAAAAGGTCGACACCCTTGATGAATTAGTCGTTGGATTAGAAAACATTCTTTAAAAAAGGAGCATGATGGATTATGCCAGAACTTGCAAAGAGTATGGAAAACTATGTTAACAAGGATGTTAAGGAAATTCGTCCTTCTGCCATCCGGGATTTTGATATGCAGATTTCATCCATTCCGGGATTGGTTAAATTAACCCTTGGGGAACCAGATTTTAACGTTCCTGAACACGTGAAGCAGGCGGCAATTCGTGGGATTCAGGCCAATGATTCTCACTATGGACCCGCCGCTGGTAAGTTAGAATTACGGAAAGCAGTGGCTAACTACTTAAAGGACACGCGAAATGTGGATTACAATCCAGAGGACGAGGTGCTGATTACAAATGGTGGTACTGAAGCATTGACGGCCATTACTTTTAGCCTCCTTAACCCTGGTGATAAAGTTCTGGTACCAACACCAGTTTTTTCACTCTACTTCCCAATTATTACTTTAACCGGAGCAGAATGTATTCAAGTTGATACGTTTGCGGACGATTTTGTACTGACTCCAGAAAAGCTGCAAAGTGAACTCGATCAACACGGAGACGTTAAGATGATTATCTTAAACTACCCATGTAATCCAACTGGTCGTGCTTACCCAGAAGACTTGCTCAGAAAGCTTGGCAAGATTCTGCATGATCATAATGTTTTAATTGTGGCTGATGAAATGTACAGTGAATTAACTTATGATCAAGAGCATTTCTCTTTGGCAACGATTTATCCAGAACAAACGCTCTTAGTTTCTGGATTATCTAAGTCCCATGCAATGACTGGCTGGCGGCTTGGCTACATTGCGGGACCATCAGCACTAATTAGTCAAATTTATAAGATCCATGGCTTCTTGGTAACTTGTGTTAACGATATTGCCCAGGATGCAGCCATTGAAGCTTTGAATAATGGTCGTCAAGACCCAGATGCTTTTCGGTCAGAATATAAGAAGCGTCGTGACTATGTGGTTAGTCGGATGGAAAAGATGGGCTTCGACATTGCTACCCCAGAAGGAGCATTCTATGTCTTTGCCAAAATTCCAGCACAATTTGGCAATGATGACTTTAATTTTGCCTTAGATCTTGCCAAGAAGGCGAAAGTTGGGGTGATTCCAGGAAGTGCCTTTGGTGCCGGCGGTGAAGGGTATATTCGGATTTCATATGCTGCTTCTGATGAGAAGTTAGCAAAGGCAATGGACTACATCGAATCCTACCTTGATAATTTGGAATAGAAAACAAAGAGGCTGGGGAGTGATATGCTCCCCTTAGAGTAGACAACGAAATATATAAAATATTTCAAAGTTACTCTAGGGGGAGTTTTTATGTCGAAAAGAACGAGTCATCATTCATTCCAAGAGCGCTTAGAAGCTGTACATCGTGTAA
>DWZS01000089.1 GCA_019117445.1 Candidatus Limosilactobacillus excrementigallinarum
GACTATTACGGCGATTGAAAAAGCTATTGATGCCGCTATTCAAGAAGGCATCGGCAAGTTCGGCGGCAAAAAGCCTAACAAAGCCACTCTTAAGCTGCCTTTACGCGATGGTGACGTTGAACGAGATGATGATGCTTACCAAAATAGTTACTTCATTAACGCTAATTCCATTACTGCTCCACAGATTGTAGATAAGCATGTCCAACCCATTCTCGATCGCAATGAAGTTTACAGCGGATGCTACGCGCGAGTATCGATCAACTTCTACGCTTTCAACACTAACGGTAATCGCGGAATTGCTTGTGGACTTGGCAATATCCAGAAGATTCGGGATGGGGAGCCGCTTGGCGGTCATGCTAGTGCCAGCGACGACTTTACCACCATTGATGACAACAGTGATGATGATTTCTTAGCTTAAATCAAAAGATGGGCAGTCGAAAATGACTACCCATTTTTTGTAGAAAGGATTTCTGATGAAACAACTCTCAATTGATATTGAAACTTATTCCAGCACTAATTTAAACCAGACCGGGGTTTACCGTTATGCCGATAGTGATGACTTTGAACTGCTACTCTTCGGTTATGCCACAGACTTTGGTCCAGTCAAGGTGGTGGACTTAACCCAGGGTGAAAAGATTCCACCACAAGTTATTGAAGCACTAGGTAATCCCAACATTACTAAAAGTGCCTTCAACGCGCAGTTTGAGCGCGTCTGTTTATCACGTTTTGTTGGTCACCGCTTAAAGCCTGCTGGTTGGCATTGTTCACGAGTTTGGTCAGCTACCCTCGGTCTGCCCTTATCTCTGCGTGACGTTGGGACTGTACTTGGGCTCCCTCGTCAAAAGATCACCGCTGGCAAAGAACTAGTACGCTACTTTTGCACTCCCTGCAAGCCTACAAAAGCCAACCAAAACCGCACTCGTAATTTTCCCTACCATGCACCTGATAAGTGGCAGCAGTTCAAAAAGTATAACCAGCGTGATGTGGAAGTTGAAATGGAAATCACCCAGAAGCTCAGCCGCTTCCCAGTCCCGCAAAACGAATGGGAGAACTACTGGATGGACCAAGATATCAATGATCGAGGAATTCGAATCGATCAGCAATTGGTTAATAATGCCATCAAATGTCAAAAAGAATTTCATAATCAATACTTGCGAACTTCCCAGCAATTAACTGGTTTGGCTAATCCGAACTCACCATTACAGCTGAAAGATTGGCTTCACCGACAAGGTGTGGAAGCTGATTCACTCTCTAAGGCTTCTGTGGCCGAGCTTTTGCAAACTACTACCGGCACTGTGCATCAAGTTTTAGCGTTACGTCAGTTACTTTCTAAATCCAGTGTCAAAAAATACCAAGCAATGCAAAAAGCCATGTGCAAAGATGGCCGTGTTCATGGACTCTTGCAATTCTATGGAGCAAATCGAACCGGTCGCTGGGCTGGCCGTCTGGTCCAAGTCCAAAACCTTCCCCGCAACTCTATGCCTGATCTGGAGGAAGCCCGTGCACTGGTTAAACAAGGCAATGCTATGGCTCTCGCTATGCTTTATGATTCAATTCCGGATGTGTTATCTCAATTAATTCGAACTGCCTTTATTCCCGGAAAGGACCATCATTTTTATGTTGCTGATTTTTCCGCCGTTGAAGCCCGAGTAATCGCCTGGCTTTCCGGCGAACAATGGCGTCAGGAAGCTTTTGCCAAGAACGAAGACATATATTGTGCTTCTGCTAGTCAGATGTTTGGCGTTCCAGTGGTTAAACATGGTGTCAATGGCGAATTACGCCAAAAAGGCAAAATTGCCGAACTAGCATTGGGTTATGGCGGATCAATTGGAGCATTGAAAGCGATGGGCGCAACTAAACTGGGATTGACAGAAGATGAACTGCCGCCCCTGGTTCAGATGTGGCGCAATGCCAGTCCTAATATCGTACAGTTCTGGTGGGATGTTGATCGAGCTGCTAAAGAATGTATTAAGACGCACCTGTCTCAGACGACTCACAGCATGAAATTCATTTATCGCAGTGGATGTATGTTCTTAAAATTACGATCCAATCGTTATCTCTGCTACCCGCAACCGAAAATCGGCACGAATCGTTTTGGCAGTGAGTCAATTACCTTTATGGGCATTAATCCGGTTAAGAAATGGGACCGGATTGAAACCTATGGAGCTAAGCTCGTCGAGAATATTGTCCAGGCAACTAGCCGTGATTTATTAGCGGAAGCCATGCGCCGCTTAGAAGCCGCTGGTAATCCAGTTGTTATGCATATTCATGATGAAGCAGTCATTGATGCTCCCACGGATCGGTCACTAGACACGATGGTCAGCATCATGACCGAAGTTCCTAGTTGGGCGGACGGCTTAATTCTAAATGCTGCTGGCTTTGTCGGTGATTTTTACAAAAAAGATTAATTCTGATGGTTTACTTTTTGCCCTCATCTGGCTTATCGGTGAGGGCTTTTTGAGTCCCAGTATTTTATGAAAGGATCTGAAACTATGTCAGAAGCAACCATGGCAATTGCCAAGCTGCGAACTAATAAACCGAATCCCAACTATCGGCCCATGATCTTTGTGGTCGCTCCTTTTACTGAAGTCATCAAAGGCGATACGGCAACTATCAGGGCTATCCGGAGGTATTGCCTTTTTATTTACCAGCACGGCGGCATTCCTATATGTCCGCAGCTCTACCTGCCCCAATTTATTAACCTCCATCGCTCTCGTGAATTTCAAACAGCGGCATTTATCAATATTGTGCTGCTTACCAAATGTGACGAAGCCTGGTCATTTGGCAAACCGACCCACGATATGCACTACTTCATCCGCCTAGCGAAAAGAAAGAACAAGAATATTCGCTACTTTAATGCAGAAACGGAGGCCGATTAAGATGCATTTCACTCTGTCAACGACAACCAGTGCTGGTCAGGCTAGCAACACCATCTACTCAAAGCAAATGACCATCACCAATGCCCAAGAACTGGAGCAGTCTGTTCAACACGATCATGTTTGTGGCCTATTCAAAAACAACCAACGTAGCATTGCGAACTTTATCAAAGCCGATTGTCTGGTCATGGATTGTGACAATGATCACTCCGATGAGCCTACAACTTGGATCAAGCCAGCGGATATTACTAATTACTTTGACGATGTTGCCTTTGCGATCACCTTGTCGCGCAACAACATGAAGGCCAAAAACAAGAAAGCTCCGCGTCCTAAATTCCATGTCTATTTTCCGATCTCAGAAATTACTGACGCCAAAACCTATGCCCAACTGAAGCAAGAAATTCAGGAATACTTCCCCTACTTCGATGATAACGCCCTCGATGCGGCACGTTTTGTCTTCGGCGTACCAAGCACTAAAGTCTTCTGGCATGAAGGAACACAGACGGTGGACCAATTTATAATGGCCCAGCGCTACTTTGCTAAGCAAGGTGTTGGTACCATTCGCGAAGGCAAGCGCAATGCGACCCTCTCTCATTTTGCTGGACGGATCATTATGCGGTTGGGCAATACTGCGCAAGCTCGCCAGGCATTTCAAGATGAAGCTGCAAAATGTGATCCGCCATTAAGAGAACAAGAACTGCGGACCATCTGGCACAGTGCCGTTAAATTTGGTCAGCGGATGGCCAGCCAACCAGGCTATGTTCCACCAGCAGAATACAATCAGCCAGATGATAACCTGCAACCGAATGACTACTCCGACACCGGCGAATCCTATGTCTTTGTCAATAATTGCAAGAACCGAGTCTGCTACACCAGCCAATCCGGCTTCATGTGGTTCGATGGCAAAGTGTGGCAAGAGTCTGAACCACTCGCCCTCGGTGAAGTTCAGCGCTTTACGGATAAGCAACTGGCTGATGCCCAACTGCGAGTTGCTAAGAGCTACAAGACAATTCAAGAAAATGGTGCGGCTACTGCCCTGCAAACAATGGGCAAGACAAAAGCTAGTCGTACCTTTAACGATGAACAGCAAGCAGCATTCAAAGACTACGAAAATGCTAAATCTTATGAAGCTTTCATTCTGAAAGAACGCAGTACTCGAGGAATCAATGGAATCTTAACGAATGCCAGGCCGAAGCTCGTGAAAGAAATTAACGAGTTTGATGCGGATCCCTTTTTGTTAAATACGCCAGTCGGCCCTTTCAACCTGAAAAAAGGACTGCACGGGCTGCAGGAAATTAAAGCCAGTGAGTTAATTACTAAATCAACTTCCTGTATTCCTGGTAATCAGGGGATGAACCTCTGGCAGGAAGCATTGAAAACCTTCTTCTGCAATGACCAAGCATTAATTAATTATGTTCAAGAAATCGTGGGACTCGTTGCCATCGGTCAGGTTTACCTAGAGGCCTTGATTATTGCTTATGGCAACGGACGGAATGGTAAATCAACTTTTTGGAACACAATTGCTAACGTACTCGGCACGTACACTGGTCACCTCTCGGCCGATGCCTTAACGACTGGGGTCCATCGCAATGTCAAACCAGAAATGGCTGAAGTAAAGGGCAAGCGGCTGATCATCTCCGCCGAGTTGGAAGAAGGCAAACGCCTGAATACCTCTATCGTTAAGCAGCTCTGTTCAACCGATGAAATCTATGCCGAGAAGAAATACATGAAGCCCTTCTCCTTTACACCCAGCCATACCATTGTTCTTTACACTAACTACCTCCCACACGTAGGCGGCAATGATGAAGGGATCTGGCGGCGCTTAATTGTGATTCCCTTTAAAGCCACAATTGCTAAGCGCAACGATATCAAGAACTATGCCCAGTATCTTACCGAAAAAGCTGGTCCGGCTGTTTTGCAGTGGATCGTTGCGGGTGCGCAGCGGATCATTCAGCAAAATTACCGGTTAACTACCCCGACAGCGGTCGAACAAGCAGTTAGGGCCTATCACGCCGACAACGATTGGTTGGGACACTTTCTCAACGAAAATTGTGAAATAGATCCCGGTTATGAGCAAAAGTCAGGCGATCTCTATCAAAAGTACCGGGAATACTGCCAGAGTATCGGTGAATATATCCGCAGTACTTCAGACTTCTACACGGCGCTCCAGAATGCAGGCTTTCAGCGTCAAAGAAAGCACAGCGGACGTTTCGTGAAGGGGTTACGACTAAAAACTGAGGAATTTCTTAATTGAGAGTGTCACCGACCGTCACTTTCAATTAACGAGAAAGCCTGTTCCATCAACATTCATCTGTAATGGTGACAGTCGTGACAGTCTATTTCTTTACTTGTATATAGGAATAAAAAATAGAAAAAAAGAGTATAGAGAAGAGTAGTAAATCGACTGACATGACCGTCACAAACTCTCTTAATACCTTGATGGATCAACACATAGAAAGGATTATCGAAAATGTTAGAAAAACGAATCGAAACAGCTTTTATGAAAGCTACTCAAAGTCGCGGCGGTTTATGCCTGAAGTTCGTTTCGCCATCAATGGCTGGAGTTCCCGATCGAATTGTCCTTTTGCCTGATGGCCACCTGGGCTTCGTGGAAATGAAAGCTCCCGGCAAGCATCCCCGTCCGCTTCAAGTACAAAGGCTCAACCAGCTAAAACAACTTGGCTTTCAAGTCTTCGTTTGCGATCAATTCGATCAGATTGGAGGAATGCTTGATGCAATACAAGCCGCATGAATATCAGCAATACGCCACTCAGTTCATTCTGGATCATCCAGTTGCTGCGATCCTGCTCGACATGGGCCTTGGCAAAAGTGTCATTACCCTCACGGCTATTAAGCAGCTCATTCAGGAAGGCAAGGTTCACCGAGTCCTAGTTGTGGCGCCGCTAAGAGTTGCTAAACAAACCTGGCCAGATGAAATAGAGAAGTGGGACCACTTGAAAACCCTGACTTATTCAGTCGTGACAGGTCCCAAAATACAACGCATTAAAGCTCTGCAACAAGACGTTGACATTTACATTATCAATCGGGAAAACCTAAAGTGGCTGATTGAATCCTCTGGTATGCACTTTGATTATGACATGCTGGTAATTGATGAACTGTCGAGTTTCAAGTCCTATCGATCCCAACGCTTCAAGGCACTGAAACGAGTCCGTCCCCTGGTTAAACGTGTGGTTGGCCTAACCGGCACGCCATCTTCTAACGGGCTAATGGATTTGTGGGCTGAATTCCGAGTGCTGGACATGGGCAAAAGACTTGGCCGCTTCATCTCATACTACCGGACTAATTACTTTGATCCTGACAAGCGCAATATGTATCAGGTCTTCACTTACAAGCCAAAGCCGGGCGCTGAGCAGAGTATTTACCGGGCCATTAATGACATCACCATCTCTATGAAGTCTCAGGATTACTTGGATCTGCCACCGCTAACCATGAACACAGTGCCGGTTAAGATGAGCAATAGCGAACAAGCAATCTATGATGAACTCAAAACTCAGCTGGTGGTTTCGACCCACGGCAAACAGATCGATGCGCTGAACGCGGCTAGTCTGTCTAACAAACTTTGTCAGATGGCCAATGGCTGTGTTTACGATGATCAGCAGCAGGTTGTTCAAATCCACCAGCGTAAACTCGATGCCCTGGAAGATTTAGTCGAAGCTGCCAACGGCAAGCCAGTACTAGTCGCCTACTGGTTCAAGCATGACTTAGCTCAGATCAAGCAACGTTTTAATGTGCGTGAAATTAAAGACACTCAAGACATTAAAGATTGGAATGCCGGTAAGATTCCGCTCGCACTAATTCATCCTGCCTCTGCGGGTCACGGACTTAATCTGCAAGCTGGAGGTGCTACTTTGATCTGGTATGGACTGACCTGGAGCTTGGAGCTTTACCAGCAAACCAACGCTCGGCTCTGGCGGCAGGGTCAGCATCAGCCTGTGGTCATTCACCACATCATTACTGAAGGAACGATTGATGAAAACATCCTGGCCGCCTTGAAGCACAAGGATAAAACTCAGCTGGCACTGATTAATGCAGTGAAAGCCAACCTGAAAGGAAGTGTTTGTGTATGAGTATCATGTGGAATTACTTAGACAAGCGCCGAGCCACTATTGCTGCATTAAAAGACTACGATGGTATGAAGTTCATCATTGATTCTTATCAGGATGATTTGAAGCTGGTTAAGGAACAGATGATGGGTATCAATTCACCACAGTATGGTTTCGCGCCCAGCGGCACCAGTAAAGATAATCCCACTGAGCATCGTCTGCTTCATGGCATCAATCAGACGGCTAAACTGAATGAGCGCTACCAGCAAGCTCAGCTTTACTTCAAATGGTTTGAACCAGCCTGGCAGGAACTGTCTGATGATGAACGCTTCGTCTTAGACACCTGCTACCGGGCTCCGCACCAATCAATAAACGAAGGACTGACAATTGTGATGAATAAGTACTTCATTGCCAAGACGACAGCTTATAATCGGAAGAACAAGGCACTCGACCATCTTACCCTTCTACTTTATGGAGCACATCATTAGAAAGGTAAAATGAAGAACAAAAAACAGTCTTATCCATGTTACGATGATAGTGTAGAAAATTAAGACAAGGCATTTGCTTTATAACATAAAGGCCTGGCAGGTTACACTGCTGGGCTTTTCTTATGCCGCCAGGAAGGAGGAGTGTCATGCCTTATTCACCCAAGAAACCATGTCGTTACCCGGACTGCCCACGGCTAACTTACAATACTTATTGTGATGAACACGCTAAGCAAGTGAGTTCTAATTACAATCGTTACCAACGACCGAAGCGCAGCCGACCCCGTTATCATCACGGCTGGCCTAGGATCAGGAAGCGATACCTGCTCCACCATCCCTTCTGTGAGATGTGCCTAAGCCAAGGCAGGTACACCCGGGCTACTGAGGTTCATCATGTCTTACCGCTCGAGCACGGTGGCACCAACGATTTCAAGAACCTAATGGCATTGTGCAAGCCATGCCATTCGCGGATTACTGCCCAAATGGACGATCGTTGGCACAAAAAGCCGCGTCAATATCACTATTAGACCACGGAGGGGGACATCGAATCCTTAAAAATTTTGCGCGCGGGAGCGGGGCTGGGCCTTCGTGTACAAAAAATCGAAATCAAACGGGGTATTAACCCCTGCCGGAAGGAGGGAGAGATTTGGCTAAAGATGGTACGAATCGTGGTGGCGCTCGAGTCGGGGCTGGCCGCAAATCTAAATCACTTCACGATAAGCTCGAAGCCGGTCAAGAAGCAACCGTCATCGACCTGCCAACGCCAACCGACCTTGAAGGCCACGTGATGCCGCCAGTCAAAAAGTACCTGAAGGCCAAGCAGAAAAATGGTTTAGAGTTTGATGCTGCTGATATTTTTAAGGAAACTTGGGAATGGCTGGTGGAACGTGGCTGTGAAAAATTAGTTAACACTCAGTTGATCGAACAATATGCAGTTAGCGTTAGTCGGTGGATCCAGTGTGAGGAATGTATCTCAAAATTTGGCTTTCTAGCTCGTCATCCTACCACCGGCAATGCCATCGCATCCCCATACGTTTCTATGAGCCGTGATTACATGAAGCAATCAAGTCAATTATGGTTTCAAATTTTCCAGGTAGTTAAGGAAAACAATGCGACTACCTATCAGGGATCTACCCCACAAGATGATGTGATGGAACGATTGCTTCGTTCAAGGAAAGGGATGAACTAAAAAATCCTCCATTGCGGAGGATTAGCTATTTATGATACTTTTTTGAACTATTTTGATTAGGAAACAATCGATCATGAGACCCAACTCGAACTCCAACTGCAATTAACTCATTACGTTCAACATACCAAATTACCAATACATCATTAATGTCATTTGGTTGCTTGCCGTGAGGAGTATCACGAACATGGAACTCTCTATACCCAGATAATCGGCGTTTTAGTGGATGGTCATCATATTCATCAGACAATGTCCCGTTTTCTAGTAATTCATCAATTGCTGCTTGGACGTCATCAATGATCGTTGGATCTAACCGACCTAATCGTTTTAAATCGGCATTAAAAGTGGCACGTGGCCTAAATCTCAGTTTTGCCATTATTTAAACTGCCCCCAATAGTCATCATTAGATTCAACAATTGGATCATCTGGTAAAACATGCCGTTGAATTAATTGATCACGAGCTACAGCATAATCTAAAGAGTCCTCTTTAGCCTGCAATGCTTTTTCCATCCAGTACAGTTTATCTTGAGATAAAACTGCAACAGAACGACTATTAGATCTTGCTACATAAACAACCTCATCATCATCATTAACTTGGTCTAAGTACTTCTTAATATGAGCTCTAAAATCACTTTGAGTTAATGCTAAAGTCATCTTATGCACCTCCTTGTACTTAATATTGTACTAAATCTTGTCAAATAATCAATTATTATATATCCAGAAAGGCTAATTTTTATGAAAATCATCAAAAAGAAGATTACCGATTTGATTCCCGCAGATTATAATCCACGCAAGAACCTTAAACCCGGTGATCCGGACTACGAAAAGTTAAAACGATCAATGCATGAGTTCGGCTACGTTGACCCAATTATCTGGAATCAGCAAACTGGTCATATAGTTGGCGGTCACCAACGCTTAAAGATCTTACAAGACGAAAGGATCAAAGAAGCTGAATGCGTTGTCGTTAATCTCAATGATGAAAAGGAAAAAGCACTTAATGTGGCCTTGAACAAAATCAGTGGTGATTGGGATAAAGATAAGTTAGCCCTGCTGATGACCGACTTACAAGCTAGTGACCTTGATGTCTCATTAACCGGTTTTGATGAGGATGAAATTACTGACCTGCTTGGTACTGCAGACGATACTCACGATGATGACTTCGATATTGATACTGAGTTAGATAAACCAACTTTTTCTAAGCCGGGTGATCTTTGGCATTTAGGCAAACACACTTTATTATGCGGTGATGCTACTAAAAAAGAAAGCTACCATCAATTGCTTGGCAATAACAAGGTTAACTTAGTATTAACTGATCCGCCATACAATGTCGATTACCAAAGCAAAGCTGGAAAGATCAAAAACGACCACCAAGCTGATGATAAATTTTACCAATTTCTACTTGCCGCTTTTCAAAACATAAACCAAGTCATGGCTAATGATGCCAGTATCTATGTCTTCCACGCCGATACGGAAGGGTTGAACTTCCGCCGTGCTTTCCAAGATGCCGGCTTTTATTTATCCGGTTGCTGTATTTGGAAGAAGCAGTCCCTAGTGCTGGGCCGTTCGCCATATCAGTGGCAGCATGAGCCAGTTCTTTACGGATGGAAGAAAGATGGCAAGCATGAGTGGTACACCGGTCGCAAAGAATCGACCATCTGGGAATTTGATCGTCCCAAACAAAGCAAGGAACACCCGACCATGAAGCCGATTCCGTTGCTTGCCTACCCAATCATGAATTCCACTATGTCTAACTGCACCGTTCTCGATCCGTTTGGCGGTTCAGGTTCCACTCTGATCGCCTGCGAACAGACCCATAGAATCTGTTACATGATGGAACTAGATACAAAATACTGTGATGTCATCGTCAACCGCTACATCGAACAAGCTGGTTCTGATAAAGAAGTCAACGTAGAAAGAAATGGTAAAACGCTCCCTTATAACCAAATAAAAGCAAGCATTTGATATGGCTAAAGTGCTTGCTATCTGTGCCTCTCAGAGTGATGTATACAGTAACCAAACAAGGAGGTACAGATGATGGAAGTCAATTTTAATGTTCAAGGTCAAAGACGCAAAAAGCTAGTAATGCTAATTGCAACTTACACTAAGCAAAAGGCTGAATACCAATACACACCAACCTATGCTTACCAAATTGGCAAATATAAGGTTGATCAGCATGGTACGTTAAGTTCTCCAGATGAAATCCCTGATAGTTTATTAGAATACTTAACCAATCTGGGTTTCACTACGACTAAAACCATCCAACTGAATGCTTCCTATCCTCGTGACGTGTTCACTGAACAATCTTTAAACAACTTACGGCATTTAGTCTGGGCTAAAAGTCAGTTAATCAAGGATGCTTTTGACATTAAGTCTTTGCACATTATTATTGATAAACAGCATGTATCCTTTGACTGGTTTAATCAAGTCAGCCCTGAAGACGCAACTGCTTATCAGCAATTTATCAATAAGCTGGTTCAATATGCGCAAAATCATAAACGAATCCTGTCGGAACCACGTGAAGAAGTTAATGAAAAATATGCCTTCCGTTGCTTCTTATTGCATCTTGGTTTTATTGGCCCCGAGTACAAAAAGCAACGGAAAATATTATTACGAAATCTCCAAGGATCAGCTGCTTTTAAGAATCAGGAGGCATAATCATGAATCGGATTAAAGATGAATTGGCTAAACGAGATCGGATCCGTCAACAGGTCCTTTTAATTCGCAATACGGGCGAAACGAATATGTTTGATGTCGAGAATGTAAAACGCCTAGCCTATTACTATAATTGCCATGACTTAATCGACTATTTGAACACTGATCGCGCTGGGTACGTCAACCTGATTTTGACCGGCAAGTTCAATTAATCAATTTAGCATTGGGTTAAATAAAGCTCAGTGCTTTTTTAATACTACCGAAAGGATGTGATTTCTCTTTGCGCAAACTAAAGAATTACCAGCCGACTCGTTTTATGGCTAAAGATTCCACCTACAACAAAGATGCAGCCGACTTTGCAGTTTCATTCATCGAATGTCTTTGCCACACCAAAGGTACCTGGGCAGGCAAGCCTTTTGACTTAATTGACTGGCAAGAAAAAATTATCCGTGACATCTTCGGAATACTCAAACCAGACGGCTATCGGCAATTCAATACTGCTTATGTCGAAATTCCTAAAAAGCAAGGTAAATCTGAGTTAGCTGCAGCGGTCGCCCTGCTGCTCTGCTGTGCTGACGGTGAAGAACGAGCAGAAGTATATGGCTGTGCTGCTGATCGTCAGCAAGCTGCCATTGTTTTTGACGTTGCCGCAGATATGGTACGGATGAATCCAGCGTTAAAAAAGCGTTGTAAAATCTTAGCTTCCCAGAAACGATTGATTTATGAGCCAACTAATAGTTTCTATCAAGTTCTATCAGCTGATGCTTATTCCAAACATGGTTTCAACGTTTCTGGAGTGATTTTTGACGAGCTGCATACCCAGCCCAACCGAAAGCTTTATGACGTCATGACAAAAGGTTCTGGGGATGCCCGTACTCAGCCGCTTTACTTTTTGATTACCACTGCGGGCAATGATGAAAACTCTATCTGTTACCAGGTTCATCAAAAAGCCATCGATATCATGAAAGGACGAAAACATGATCCCCGCTTCTATCCGGTTATTTATGGTGCCAGCCGTGACGAAGACTGGTCCAGTCCAAAAGTCTGGCAAAAAGCCAATCCCTCTCTGGGGATTACCGTCAAAATGGAAAAAGTCAGAGACGCCTATAATTCGGCAAAGGAGAATCCAGCTGAAGAGAACACTTTCCGGCAGCTGCGGCTCAACCAATGGGTTAAGCAGGATGTTCGTTGGATGCCGATGGATAAATGGGATGCTTGCGCTTTTCCAGTTGACCCCGATGAATTACGCGGGCGTGACTGCTACGGTGGATTGGACTTATCCTCCACCACTGATATCACAGCCTTTGTTTTAGTATTTCCACCCAGAGATGAGTCAGAAGGATATACTTTGCTTCCCTATTTCTGGATCCCTGAGGATAACGTTGACTTACGAGTTCGCCGTGACCATGTTCCATATGATATCTGGAAACAGCAAGGCTACTTGCAAACGACTGAAGGCAACGTGGTCCACTATGGCTTCATTGAGCACTTTATCGATGATCTGGGAAAGAAATATCACATCCGTGAGATTGCTTTTGACCGCTGGGGCGCTGTGGAAATGGTTCAAAATCTGGAAGGCATGGGCTTTACAGTCGTGCCATTTGGTCAAGGCTTCAAGGATATGACGCCACCAACTAAGGAGCTAATGCGATTAACCCTAGAAAAGAAGATCGCCCATGGCGGCCACCCGGTCTTACGCTGGATGATGGATAACATTTACATCCGCACAGATCCAGCCGGTAATATCAAACCAGATAAAGCCAAATCTACCGAAAAGATCGATGGTGTGGTAGCCACTATCATGGGGTTAGATCGAGCAATCCGAAATGAAGATAATGGTGATTCGGTTTACGATGGTCGCGGACTATTGATGCTTTAATTGGCAAAATAGAACGCATTTGCATTCTAATGTGATATAATATCATTACCAAATTTGAGGAGGTTCAAACATGGCAACCACTACTAAATCCACCACTATCCGTTTTGACGAAGATGTCTTAAAACTGATTCACAAACAAGCAGATCTTGATGGCCAAACTTCGACCGAATTCATGCGCAATGCCGTTCTAGAGAAGCTTGAAGATAGCCTTGACTATCAAGATGCCGTCAAAAACATCCGCGAATCTCATGGCCAAACTGTATCTCGCTATGACGTTAAGAAGCAATTAGGTCTTTAATGATGAGATACACTTGGTCATTTAATCAAAAAGCACTCAAGGATTTTAAGAAGAATCTCGATAAACCTGTTCAACGACGAATCATTAATTGGCTCGACAAGCATATCGAAGGCTCTGATAATCCGCGTGTTTGGGGTAAGGCCCTAGAAGGTGAACTTGGTACTCTATGGCGTTACCGAGTTGGCAGTTATCGCATCATTGCTGATATTCAAGATGAAGTTTTTACCGTTGTTGTCGTAAAAGCGGGTAAAAGAAATGACGTCTACAAACGAAAAAGGTAAGCAACCATTAAATCTATCAAAGCTATCAAAAAGTGAATTTAACCGAGAAATGTAAAGAGCTTTGATGATTTCATGTATGGTCAAACATTTACTGATCAAGAAATTGAAAAAGAATTAAATAATCGAAATTAGCATCGGCTTTCATTGACGTCGGTGCTTTTATTATGCCCTGAAAGGAGTTGATACTATGGGCTTTATCAATAAATTATTCCACACCAACAAGGCTTCACCTAAGAATACCTTGTCTAGTACTATGTCATTTCTTTTCGGTAGTTCGATGGCAGGACAAACAGTAACTGAACGCACTGCTATGCAAAACACCGCAGTTTATGCATGTGTTCGGGTATTAGCGGAAGGTTTAGCAGAGCTACCACTTCATATTTACCAATACACCAATGATGGCGGCAAGCAACGGGCGATTAACCACCCGCTTTATTTTTTGCTTCATGATGCGCCTAACCCAGAAATGACCAGTTTTATCTTCCGAGAAACCTTGATGAACCATCTATTGCTCTGGGGCAATGCCTATGCCCAGATCATTCGGAATGGTCAGGGTCAAATCACTGGTCTCTATCCCTTGATGCCTGACCGGATGGACGTTAATCGGGCTGCCAACGGCGAACTATATTACACCTACACCCGCAATTATGACGATTACCAAGCGAAGAACAAAGCTAAGCAGGTAATCCTTCTTTCTGATGAAGTACTTCATATTGCTGGACTAGGCTTTGATGGCTTGATCGGTTACAGTCCGATTGCGATGGCTAAAAATGCAATTGGCTTATCGATGGCCGCTGAACAATATGGCTCAACGTTCTTCAAGAACGATGCCACACCCGGTGGGGTTCTTGAACACCCTAACGTAGTCAAGGATCCGGAACGCTTACGGAAAAGCTGGCAAGCCCAGTTCTCCGGATCTAATAATCATAGTATTGCCGTTTTAGAAGAAGGCATGACTTTTCACCAGCTTTCTATTCCACCCGATCAAGCCCAATTCTTAGACACTCGTAAGTTCCAACTAGATGAAATTGCGCGGATCTTCCGGGTACCACCCCACATGGTAGGTGACCTGGAGAGGTCTACTTTCTCGAATATCGAACAACAATCACTGGAGTTTGTGAAGTACACCTTAAATCCCTGGTGTGTGCGGTGGGAACAGGCGATGAACCAGCAATTGCTATCACCTGACGATCAACAAAAATACTTCATTAAGTTCAATGTTGATGGATTGCTCCGCGGTGATTATGAAAGCCGCATGAACGGCTACGCAATTGGTCGGCAGAATGGCTGGCTATCAGCTAACGATATTCGTGAACTGGAAGATCTTAATCGAATTCCAGCCAATGAAGGTGGTGATCAATACTTAGTCAACGGCAATATGCTGCCGCTGAGCCAAGCTGGTAATTTCTATAACCAAAAGGCAAAACAAGAAAGCGAGGATGAACAAACTTGAAACGATTTTGGAATTGGAACAATACTGGTGACCAGCGCCAATTATCTATTTCAGGGGTAATCGCTCCTGACAGCTGGGTAAATGATGACGTGTCGCCCCAGGTATTCCAAGACGAGCTTAACGAAGATCAGGGACCAATTGATCTCTGGCTGAACTCTCCCGGCGGTGATTGTACCGCCGCTAGCCGTATTTACACCATGCTGATGGATTATCCCAACGATGTTAACGTCAAAATTGATGGAATGGCTGCCTCGGCCGCTTCAGTCATTGCGATGGCAGGGACCACCGTTTTAATGGCACCCACTGCGATGTTAATGATCCATAATCCATTGACTATTGTGGGTGGTCAAAAGAAAGATTTGGATCAAGCGGCCCAAATGTTATCCGAAACTAAAGAATCAATTATCAATGCTTATGAGCTAAAAACTAATCTGCCACGAGCAAAGATTTCAGCCATGATGGATAACGAAACCTGGATGAACGTCAACAAAGCTATTGAGTTAGGCTTTGCTGACGAAATGCTCGGTCAAAATAAGAACGTAACAGATTGTTACTCCTATTCTGATAAACAATCAAACCTGGTTTTGCTTAATAAACTCAAGCCAACAATTAAATCAACTATCCCTGTAAAGTCGCTGCAAAAGCGGCTTTCTTTGTTATCACATTAAATTTAAGGAGGACTATTCCGATGACTAAAATTACTGAACTACAAGAAAAGCGCGCTCGGATTTGGAAGCAGGCAAAAGATTTCCTTGATGCTAAACAGAAAGAATCAGATGTGCTGTCTGCAGAGGACAATGCAACCTACGAAAAGATGGAGCAAGATGTCGTTGATCTCGGCAAAGAAATCGACCGCCGTCACAAGCAGGAAGAAATCGAAGCAACTCTCAATCAGCCCACTTCCCAGGCCATTACTAATGCCCCGACTAATGGAACACTATCCAATAAACAAACTGGGTATGCACAGGACTTCTGGCAAATGATGCATGGCCATGCAGTGGTAGATGCTCTCAAAGAAGGAGCAGATCCTGATGGTGGTTTCCTAGTTCCAGATGAATTTGAGCAGCAGTTGATTCAAAAGCTACAGGAAGCCAACGTTCTGCGAACGATTAGCCACGTCATTCAAACTAATAGTGGTGAACATAAAATTCCGGTGGTCGCTAGTGAAGGAACCGCGGCCTGGCTGGATGAAGAAGCTGCCTATACCGAATCTAACACCCAATTCAGCCAAGTATCCCTCGCCGCTCATAAGTTAGGGACACTGATTAAGGTATCCGAAGAGCTGCTTAATGATTCGGCCTTTGACCTAATGACTTATCTCTCTGGAGAGTTTGGCCGTCGGTTGGGGAATGCCGAAGAACAAGCCTTTCTGACCGGGACAGGTACTAATCAGCCAACCGGGATTTTAACGGATACTAATGGCGCATCAGCTGGGGCAACTGCTGCTAAGGCAGATACCTTAATTTTTGATGATTTAATTGACCTGTTCTATTCCCTAAAGGCACCATACCGGCAAAATGCAGTATTTCTCATGAGTGATGACACCGTCAAAGCCATTCGCAAACTGAAGGATAAGAATGACCAGTACATCTGGCAGCCATCAGTCCAAGCCGGACAACCTGATCGGATTCTGAACTGTCCTGTCTACACCAGCCCATATATGCCAACACTAGCTGCCGGGAATAAGCCGGTCCTGTTTGGTGATTTCAACTACTACTGGATTGCGGATCGTCAAGGACGAACCTTCAAACGGCTTAACGAACTCTATGCTGTCACCGGTCAGGTTGGCTTCTTAGGTTCCCAACGGGTCGATGCTAAGGCCATTCTCCCTGAAGCAATCAAGACTTTATCAATGGCCGCCAAGTAGAAAGGAATGATGGAATGTGGCTACTGTTACTCTGGCCGAAGCAAAAACCTACTTAAGGGTTGATAGCACCACTGAAGATGATCTAATTACCAGACTAATTGGATCAGCAACTACTACTGTAGAAAATGTGCTACGGCAGCCTTTGTCTGCTTTTGATCCCCTCCCTGACGATATTCATACTGCTATTCTCTACACGATTGCTTATCTCTACGAATATCGTGAAACCGCTGATTTTGACGCCATGATTAAGTTTCTCCGGGCAATTCTCACACCTTACCGAAAGGAGGAATTTTAATTGCAGCAGCAAAATAATCGCGTTAGCAAGATCGCTGATATTGGCGAATTGAATAAGCGCATTACGCTGATGACGGAAAAGTACGTGGGGGAGAACCCTAACACGGGGATGAGTATGTATAAAAACGTCAAATTAGGCGATGTTTGGGCCAAAGTATCTGCCCTTCATGGCCAGGAATACTACACCGCCGTGACTGTTAAACTTGAAAAACAGCTCTCTTTCATTATTCGTTACCGCCCTGATATTGATGAAGATACCAATATTTGGTTCGAAGGCCGCGGATACGATATCGGTTTTATTGACGATGTTAAGTATGGACACGAATTTATGGAGTTGAAGGCAGAATACAAAAGGGGGATTACACTTGAAGATTAGTGCTATCACGATTAATTCTTGTTGTGGTGCTGTTGGTGCCTTTCTCGGCTGGTATTTGGGCGGACTGGATGACTTCTTATATGCCCTTTTGATATTTATGGTAGTGGATTATCTAACTGGGATCCTTTGTGCTATCAACGAGCATAAGTTATCAAGTGAGATCGGCTTCCGTGGGTTAACCCGCAAGGTTCTCATTTTAGTTTTAGTGGGAATTGCCAATGTCCTCGATATTCACCTATTGAAGAATGGATCCGCAATCAGAACAGCCACGATCTTCTTCTATATTTCCAACGAAGGGATCTCTTTACTTGAAAATGCCAGCCGTCTCGGTTTGCCAGTTCCTGATAAGTTAAAAAGTGTCTTGCAACAACTGCATAACAAGGACAACCAAAGATAATTGTTTTTAGCCTGTGGACTGCGGTCTGCAGGCTTTTTTCTTTTGCCATGGTTTACTTTTTTACCTGAGCTGGCTTATCAGTGGAGGTAATTGCAATGACTAAACAAGTTAAAACCGTAACTCACCAACCGCTGATGCCTGTTAAAACTAATGTGACACAACAGCAATTATTAGATGAACTTCATTACCAGCAATCCCGTCAAATCATTACAAAACTACTCAATAAAGGATTAATCTCGGAAAATGAATTCAAGCAAATTGACCGATTAAATCAGCGATCCTTTCCACCGTTAATAGGGCTAGAAAATGTTGATACATCAATGATTCAGAGCTAACATACCACACTAACGAAAGGAGGTTTGCCATGTCAACCATTACGAAAATTAATAGCTATCAGCGTGATGTACAACAGCTGAGAGTTGCTGCCTATTGTCGGGTATCCACTGACAACGTTGCACAATTGGAAAGCCTAGAAAATCAACGGCAACATTATCAGGACTACATTAAACAACACCCTAATTGGCAACTAGCAAAGATCTACTTTGACGAAGGTATTTCAGGTACTCATCTGAAGCAACGCAATGCCTTAAAAAAATTGCTAACTGATTGTCGTAACCATCAGATTGACTTGGTGATTACTAAGTCGATCAGCCGGTTATCACGCAACACGACGGATTGCTTAAAGATCGTCCGTGAACTGCAATGCTTAAATATTCCCATTTACTTTGAAAAGGAGCGCATCAATACTGGCGAAATGGCAAGTGAACTGTTTCTTTCTATTCTCAGCAGCATTGCCCAAGATGAATCACATTCTACTGCTGGCAACTTGCGCTGGTCCATTCGGAAACGGTTTGCGGATGGCAGTTTTAAGGTTTCTTCAACGCCATATGGCTACTCGATCCAGAAAGGCAACTTAAAAATCAACCCTTGTGAGGCTCGAATTGTTAAACAAATTTTCGGTCGGTTTTTGCAGGGAGATTCAACCGGTCAAATTGCTAAACAGCTGAATGCTAAACACATTCCAACTCAGCGTGGCCATCATTGGTGGAGCAGCACCATCATCAATATTTTGCGCAACATTAACTATACCGGCGATATGTTATGTCAGAAAACTTACCGTGACGCTCAATACCATCGTCACTTCAACCAAGGTGAGCTAGCCCAGTATTTGATTGAAGATCATCACCCAACTATAATTAGCCATCATGACTTTGACAAAGCGCAAGTGTTGCTAAAACAAACTACTCACCGGCGGCACATTGAATCCGGTAGTCATAAGTATCAACGACATTATTTATTCACCGGCAAGATTGTTTGTGGCCATTGTGGTTCCACTTCCAAACGTCAAACTCGGCCTCATAGAATTTGCTGGGCATGTCAAAAACATTTATATTCGGCTAAGCAATGTCAGATAAAGGCGGTGCCCGAACAGGACATTCAAAATGCTTTCTGCACCATGATGAACAAATTGATTTTCAGCAAAAAATTCTTGATACATCCATTGTTACAAGAGTTGAAAGAAAAATTCAATAACGATCTTGATGGCCAACTAAACAAGCTAACTGGCCAGATTAAGGTTAATGACCAGAAGGCTGAAACGCTAATGGACCTGTTGCAAGAAGGTTTAATCGACAGGCCCTTATACATCAATCAAACCGCTGAACTGGAACAAAGTACCTATCATTATCGGCAACAAATCAAACAGATGAATAGTAGCCATACTGACGATGCTAATAACCTGGAAGATTTCCGCGATCTTCTCCGCTGGTGCCAGCAAGGGCAAATGTTAGCTGACTTTGATCCCAAACTATTCCAGGCTTTCGTCCAGAACATTAAAGTCAATAGCCAACATGAGATCGTCTTTCAGCTCAAG
Source organism: Candidatus Limosilactobacillus excrementigallinarum (assembly GCA_019117445.1). Classification (GTDB taxonomy): domain Bacteria; phylum Bacillota; class Bacilli; order Lactobacillales; family Lactobacillaceae; genus Limosilactobacillus; species Limosilactobacillus excrementigallinarum. The sequence goes on from DWZS01000089.1 coordinate 19,982, forward strand.
TGTGGTCTGCATTTAACTGAACATCTGCAAAAGGACACTAACATCAATCAGCTTTTCTATCGGGGTGTAATCCAACAACGATTCAACGAGCCAATTAAACAAGCTGAATATTTGTACAGCATCATCAAAAGCGAGGTGGATTTAATTGGGTAAAGTTCGTATTATTCCAGCTCATCAGCAGCGCGGCAACAGCATTCACCGCTCTACTGATGAACCACAATCTGAAAAACTGCGAGTGGCTGCCTACTGCCGGGTTTCGACTGAACTCGATGAACAGGCTAACTCTTATGAAACTCAGGTTAGTCATTATAAAGAGCTGATTCAAAAAGATCCCAGCTGGGAATTAGCAGGAATCTTTGCCGATGATGGAATCTCGGGGACCAACACTAAAAAGCGTGATCAATTCAATAAGATGATTAGGGCCTGTAAAGCCGGTAAAATTGACTTAATTGTCACGAAATCAATTAGTCGTTTTGCTCGAAACACCATTGATTGTCTGAAATACATTCGTGACCTTAAAGCCATCAATGTCGCCATCTTCTTTGAAAAGGAAAATATCAATACCATGGACGCCAAGGGTGAAGTGCTGATTACTATCATGGCTTCCCTGGCCCAGCAAGAAAGTGAATCCTTATCACAAAACGTCAAGCTGGGGTTGCAATATCGTTACCAGCAAGGCAAGGTGCTAATCAACCATAATCACTTTCTCGGTTACACCAAAGATAAAGACGGCAACCTGGTGATTGAACCAGAGGAAGCGAAAACAGTTAAACGGATCTTCTATAGCTATCTGCAGGGCATGACGATGAAGCAAATCGCTGAATCGCTTAAAGCAGACGGCATCTTAACTGGTGGCAAAGGGACTAACTGGGGATCTAGCAGTGTTAACGGAATCCTTAAAAATGAAAAATATATGGGTGATGCTCTATTGCAAAAAACATACACCGTTGATTTCTTAACCAAGAAACGGGTAAAGAATAAGGGCATTATGCCTCAATACTACGTAGAAAACGATCACCCCGCCATTATTCCCAAGTCGGTCTTTATGCAAGTCCAAAATCTAATCCGTCAGCGGCGCAATGGCATCACCACTAAGAACGGGCGACACCGGAGAGTTAACGGCAAGTATTGCTTTTCACAACGTGTCTATTGTGGAAAATGCGGAGATATTTTTCAACGAAATATGTGGTATAACCCGGTTAAAGTTGCGGTTTGGCGATGTGCGAGCCGCATTAGGCGCAATAAGAAAGGTCGACGTTGCATGATCCACAATATCAAAGAACCATTGTTAAAAGAAGCAACCCTTGATGCGATCAATCAGTTAATCGAAAACCATGAGTTAGCCGATAAACAGATCAAGGCCAACATCATGAAGATCGTAAAGAACTCCAAGGGGCCAACAATTGAGGAACTAGATAAACGGCTGGAAGAAGCACAGTTAAAATTAATTCAAGCCGCAAACCAACATCAAAACTGCGATCAGCTTACTCAAGAGGTCATGGACCTCCGTAAGCAGAAGGAGAAAGTTCAAAGTATAGAAACCGAAAATCAAGTCAAGCTCCACAATATCGACCAGGTCAGCGACTTCGTGGATAAACATCAAAGTGGTATTCAAGAATTCGACCCGCAACTAGTTCGCCGGTTAATCGAAAAAATCACCATCTTTCAACGCTACCTGGAGTTCACGTTCAAAGATGGTGAAGTAATTAAAGTTAAGATGTGAATATAGGGGACGTACGACACTCAGCTATTTTGGCTGGGTGCTTTTTGCATTAATGACACTCGTCGGAATCCATCCCCAGATTCCATTAATTCCAGTACGATGAACATTTACTATACACTCATGTTCAATCAAGTATCGCTTAAATTCACCAATATGTTCCATATCAATAATGATCAATTGACCGTTATCCTTAAGGACTCGCAATGCTTCACTAATTGCTAATTCACGTTGTTTCTTTGGCTTAACGTTGTGAATTGCAAAACTAGCAAAAACATAGTCAAATTCATTATCAGTAAATGGCAGGCTGGTCATGTTAGCAGTCTGGATTTTAGCAACTTCCTCGACGTCAGCTTGTTTAATATTATGTTGAGTCGCACTTTGTGAATTGCTAGATTGGTCGGCGGATTGCCATATATCAATACCAATTACCTTACCAGGGCTTTTTAACTTTTTAGCTACTTCCAGCAAAACTGCCCCATGACCAGTCCCCAGATCAAGGACTTTGCTATCCTTGGGAATATTCAATGATGAAACTACTTGATGAATAATTCTGTACTTACCAAAAAGACTGGTATGAATAAACAACACCGCCATCGTAATCATTATGACAGGAAAAATAAGGTTATAAGGATTGTGTGAATTATATGCTGGTATAATTCCAAGAACCCCAGCTACAATAAACAAGACTGGTACAAATGGTGCATCAATGCCCTTCTTCATTTGTCAACTCACCTTTCTTATAAACGGTTAGTATATTATACTATTACGAAATTTTATCTTTATCAGAATTACTTTTGTTTTTTACAATCAAATAATTAACAGCACATAACAAAGGTATTAAATACACTTGAAACGTGTATTGCATATACGATCCAAAATTAACACTTTTTGGTATACTTTTCTTTTCCAAAACAGTGTACATAACTACTACAAATGCTGATGCAAGAGTTGTTACTGCTATTATTGCTTCTAATACAACCTTTGTACTATCCAAATTATAAAACTGTGTTTCACTAGGCCCATTATCATCTTTAACAGGTGTAAAGTAACAATACTTATTAATACTTTTAAAATCAATAATAGAGATAATAAGTACTGTGAGACAAAAGCCTAAAAAAATTATTTGATAATTAATTTGAGTTCCACGTTGAAATAGTGTGTTCCAAACTGTGGAAAAGCTTTTATGGCCATTAATATATTCTTTAAATATATATTTCGTTGCAGAACCACTAAATTTTGGAGGCCTTGATTCATACTCAAAAAATAACATAAGAAAAATAAACCAACAACTATTAACAAAAAATAAATAAATATTTCGCCAAAAAGTGCTTAGTTGTTTTT
>DWZS01000090.1 GCA_019117445.1 Candidatus Limosilactobacillus excrementigallinarum
CGCTTGGCTATAGCCCAATATTTAACTTGTCGCCTGACGACTATTTAAATATAACATCGTTTTCAAAAAAGTTCAACGATATTTTCAAAAAAATCCTTACGAAAAAATTTAGAATCTGGTAGAGTAATCAATCGTTGGTATTATTTACCGTTTGAAATTTATTTGAGAAAGAGTTTTGTTTTATGGATAATCAAGAAACTGTGCATTTAGAGGCACGGGTTTCCGTCCACCATCCAAAGCTGGCGATGGTTAGTATGATGTTGGGGGCGTTTGTCGGGATGTTTAGTGAAACTTCATTAAACATTGCCCTGCCCCAACTCATGGCTCAGCTCCACGTTAATCAGTCAACGATTCAGTGGTTAGTTACTGGATACATGTTGATCATTGGGATTATCTTACCCCTTTCGAGTTTAATTACAAAGTGGTTTACAACTCGTCAGGTCATCATCTTTGCCCTGTGCGACTTTATTATCGGTTCAATTATCTCCGCAATGGGTAATGGTTTCGCAGTTGTTTTAATTGGTCGAATGATTCAAGGAATTGGAACTGGATTGATCCTTCCGCTTATGTTCACCGTGGCAATGCAAATCTTTCCACCACAAAAAATTGGTGCGGTCATGGGAATGTGTGCGCTCGTGATCATGTTTGCCCCAGCCATTGGACCAACATTAACGGGGATTCTACTTGGTGTTGGTAGTTGGCGTTGGGTCTTCTGGTCATTCGTTCCATTTTTGGTAATCGCGTTGATTTTTGCAATTACTTCATTGGAAAACATCAGTGAATTAACCAAACCGCATGTTGATATCATCTCAATCTTAGCATCCGCAATTGGTTTTTCTGGTCTAATTGCCGGAGTTAGTTTTGCCAGTGAAAGTGGCTGGTTATCAGCCAAAGTTCTCGGTTCCCTGATCATTGGGGTTCTCGCCCTCCTGTTCTATGGTTACCGTCAACTCCACCTCGCTGAACCAATCCTTAATCTTCGGGTCTTCAAGCACGCCAATTTCCGGACTGGTGCCGCAATTGTCATGATTGACTTTGGAATCATTCTTTCTGCAATGTACTTACTACCTCAATACATTCAAAATGGGATGGCATTGCCAGTTGCATTGACCGGGATAATTATGTTACCAGGTGGATTGGTCAACGCAATTGTCTCAGCCATTGCTGGACGGATGTATGATAATGTCGGTGCAAAATTACCTGCTCGACTCGGCCTCGTCATCGCATTAATCGGTGCAATCTTACTCGCCTTTGTTTCTACCAAAACTGCAATTTGGTACGTTATCATGGCCCACATCATTCTAATGATCGGAGCCCCATTAGCAATGTCCCCATCACAAACAAGTGCCTTAAATTCACTCAGTGGTCGGGAATCAGCGGATGGTAGTACGATTTTAAACACGATGCAGCAAATTATTGGAGCGTTAGCCACCGCCTTGGCTACCAGTTTCTTGGAAGTTGGTCGTCATGCAGTTAGTGGTAGCAATGCCTTTACATTTACTAACGGGGTCCACTATGGTTTCTACTTTACCATTGCCCTCGTCGTGATCGGTTTGTTAATCTCCCTTAAAATCCAAGACGACGCAGACAATCACTAAAATCAAGTCCACTCTTGTACAAACAAGGGTGGGCTTTTAAAATAGAATTAGAATTTCTACTGAAATGTGGTGACTAAATTGACTCAACAAAAATTGCTGTTACTCTCGACCGGTGGCACCATTGCCTCCGTTGTTTCTGAAGAAGGCCTGACTCCTGGCGAATCTGGTGAAGACCTTCTTAAAATGGTTGGTAACCTGCCCTATCAAATTGACGTGAAGGACATCCTGAATCTAGATTCTTCCAATATTCAACCCGAAGAATGGAAGACCATCGCTGAAGATATCTACAAATACCGGCATGATTATGACGGGATTGTCGTTTCACACGGCACGGACACGATGGCTTACACAGCTTCAATGATGACCTTTATGCTTCAAAATATTGACGTTCCCGTCGTCTTTACAGGAAGTCAAGTCCCCATCAACGTCCTGCTGAGTGATGCCCCAGATAATATGCGACTTGCTTTTGCCGCGGCCGCAAGTTTACAGCCGGGCATTTACCTAGCTTTTGACAGTAAAGTCATGCGCGGTTGTCGTGCCGTTAAAGTCCGGACAACGGCCTTTGATGCCTTTGAAAGTGTTAATTTCCCGCCAGTCGCTGAAGTAACCTCCGATGGTTTAGAAATCAAAATCCCAGAGCAATGGCAACCTCGGCAGTGCATTTTAAATACTGCGCTTGACACAAACGTCTCTTTGATTAAACTGTTCCCTGGATTTGATCCTACCCTCCTCCACGCAATGGCAGAAAATGGCTGTCACGGAATTGTGATCGAGGCCTACGGACTTGGTGGCATGACATTTATTCGGCGGAATGTTGCTGCTGCCATCGGTGAGTTAATCCGCAAAGGGATTCCAGTGATTGCCGCCAGCCAATGTCTCTATGAACGAAGTGACCTAACCAAATACGAAGTTGGGCGGCAAGCATTGTTGGAAGGTGCCATTAGCGCCCGTGATATGACCTCAGAAAGCGCAATTACTAAGTTAATGTGGGGATTAGGCCAAGGAATGGATGTTAAAGACATCGATAAGTTCTTTAACACCAACGTCGCTGGTGAAGTCACCATTGATGAACGAAATTAAAAAGTCCTCCCAGTGAGTCAGCATTATGCCGACTCCGGAGGACTTTTTGTTTGCAACTAAGAGCTATTCTCCATCATTTTCTGGGTGATTGTACTTTGCCCCATGCGGCAAGCTAAATTGAAGTTGGTTATACCCATTCCAAGTAGTTTGGTTGTGATTTAGTCGGGTTTCCTCATTATCAATTGTCGACAACGACTCCATTCCTAACGCTCTACGGATAAAGTTACTACCCTTACGTAATTCGGTAACCGTCGCAATTTGGAAAGCCGTCCCTTGAATCTCAGCATCCTTAAACCTTAAGACACGATGACGAGTTCGTTTTAAAGATGAATGATACTTCCAATAAAGGCCACTAATGTTATTAACTGGTAAATCTGTCCGGACACCATCACCAGTAGCCTTAAGGATTTCATTCGTGGTCGTTAAAGAGCCCCGTTTTCTGAATGTCTGCATGGCAGACTGAATGACCTGTTGACCCCGTTTTTGACGACCATAATCATTATTAGGGTCATCATAACGCATTCGGGCATACTTTAATGCTTGGTTTCCATTTAGGTGCTGACGTCCCTTTTTAAAATGGTGACCTTCATAATCAAAGGCAAACGGATTATCAACGTTCACGCCACCAACAGCATTAACGACTTTCTTCATTGCTCCCATATTAACCAGCGCATAATAATCAACCGGAACCCTCAATAATTCACTGACTTGCTTTTTCGCTTGGTTAGCACCACCAATGGCATATGCTGCATTAATCTTGACATAGTCCGCTCCCCGCTTAGTCGAGACTTTTACCAGGGTATCACGAGGAATTGCTAGCATCGCGACTTGTTGCTTCTGCGGATTGACGGCAATTAATTCCATTGTATCCGTATTACCTGAATATGCTGTTCCGCGTCCTAAAGCCCCAACGTCGGTTCCCATTACTAGCACCGTAAATGGCTTCTCTTGCCGGAGTTTAGCAGGAAGCGACTGATGAGCATTTCCGGTCATCTGGTTGGTCACTGAACTAATCCGCTGGTGAATCATCCAGCCAATCATGACAACTAATATGGCGATTATACCTAACAATAATTTTACCGACCGTAATCGTTTAAATTGCACAAACCATCCTCCTCAATTTCAATCAATGGTTTAATTGTACAAAACCGCTCTTAATAAATTAAATACTGTTTTATAATAAGAGATATTAAAAAATTAGATATGAGGTGCAAAATGAATTTAAAACAGCTCCATTCTTTTTTAGTCATTGCAGAAGAACACCAAATTACCTCAGCAGCCAAACGCCTGTATACTGCTCAGCCACCATTGTCATATCAAATGAAGCAATTAGAAGAAGAACTAGATACTAAATTATTTCAGCGAACCGCTCATGGCATCAAGTTAACTCCAGCCGGGACGACGTTTCAAAAGTACGCTCGCCAACTCGTTAGTATTGCCAATAATGCCAAGCAACAAATCCATCAAACCAATAATGGTACCAGCGGAACTTTAAAAATTGGTCTAATCTCATCCGCCGGCCAGATCATAATGACCGGCCCGCTCAGTAAACTAACTGACAACTATCCGCTGGTTAATGTGGAAATTACTGAGGGCAACACGTATGAATTAATCCAAGCTTTGCATGCCGGAACCATTAACCTGGCGATTGTTCGCTCACCATTCAATGCCGTTGGTCTCCAACAAACTTCCTTAATGGAGGAACAAATGGTTGCTATTAGTTCGACAACCAACCCCACTATTAATGCACATCAGCACTTAACAATTAATGACCTTGCTCACCAGCCATTAATTTTATACCGGCGCTTTGAAGCCTTATTTAATGACACTTTTCGCCGGCATGGAATTGATCCATTCTATGCCGTCAAATGTGATGACGCACGAACCGCCATTTTAGCAGCTGACTCTGGCATGGGGATTGCGTTAGTACCACACTCAATTGCCACCCTTTATGCTAACCACCCTTTTCAAATCATTAATGAGCCTTCCTGGAGTTCAACCTTACAACTGGTGTGGATGAAAGAAACTACATTAGATCCACTTACGAAACGGGTAATCAAGCTTTTTAATCATTCACAAATGAATTAGTCTCTTGATTACTAACTTTTTGTAAGTTAAAATAAGGTTAATGAATGAAATTTAACCAAATCATTGGAGGGATAATTATGACTTCAAAATTTAATGAAATTGCCGCTCAACGTCGTTCGATCTATTCACTAGGTGAAAACGTGCGCCAAACTCCTGAAGAGATTTTCGACCTTGTCAAGACGACGGTTCGTAACTCACCAAGTGCCTTTAATAGTCAAACTGTTCGGGCAGTTGTTATGTTTGGCGATCAATCAGACCGAGTTTGGGACATTGTTGAAAGTACCCTACAAAAAATCGTGAAGGACCCCACCGCATTTGAAAAGACAAAGGCAAAAATTGCCACTTTCCGTGCAGGATTTGGAACCATTCTTTACCTGACTGATACAGAAATTGTCCACAATCTAGAAAAGCAATTCCCATCTTACGCCGATAACTTCCAACCATGGTCAGAACAGGCGATCGGTGGTGCTCAACAAGCTGTCTGGACAGCTCTCGCTGAACAAAGCATTGGAGCTAGTCTTCAACACTATAACCCACTGATTGATGACGCCATCCATGAAGCATTTGATTTACCAACAACTTGGCAACTACGCGCTGAGATGCCGTTTGGTTCAATTGAACAGCCTGCTGGCGACAAAGATTACCTACCTGAAAACCAAGTTTTCAAGTTAATTCAATAATGACGTATCAAAAAAGGCGCTGTGACATAAATAATTTATAAACTGCGCGGTACGCAAATGGGCTCCAGTGCTCGGTAAAACCGAACCCTGGAGCCCTATTTGCGCTCGCGGGGGCGTGAAAACGAAGCCATAAATGGCTTCTGTCACGCTCCCTTGAAATTAATTACCATTATCCGGATCAGTATCCGAATTCTTCTGATTAGCCTTCCGCGACCCATTATTCGGGTTGCGGTTATTTTTTAGGATATATCTTTGAATTAAATCCAGGACTTCCGTATTTTGGGGAAGTGATGAATGTTGCGCCAATTTACCAGTGACGGTGACTTGTGTATAGTGCTCAACTGCACCTTGGTATACATATTTACCGGCTAGCACACTACTCAAAGGCACAATCCCGTCTTCGACATAGTTTTCCGAACCAGCGACCGAATAAACATCAAGATCATCTGGCAGATTATCTCGATACTTAACAAAGTCTTTCAGCATTTCTGTCCGCCGACTAGTCGGTTCAGAGAAGTTATATGGTGACCCAATCGTCATCAGTCGTTTAATCGTAATCTGATCTTCATCAAAGTAATGCTCCAAGAAGTAAGTGTAGACCAGCCCACCATTGGAGTGACCGATTCCCTTAAAGTTATTGAAATCGTACCGATTCTTTAACTGATTAAAAGCCTTATTAAACATCTTAGCCTGTTTTTTAATGTTGCTATATCCATCGTGGTTATTTTCAAAACCAACAACCATAAATGGCTCATTATCACCACGCCGGACCCGGCCAGTATAGGTAATCTTACCATCGTTATATACCTTAACCTTGAGCAAGCTGTGACGTTTATGATCCATACTATTGATCTTTTTAACCATACCGTCAAACCGGTTCACCGTTGCACTACTGCCTGGAATCATAATTACCGGCGACATTTTTGACTGCTGACGAGTCCGTAATTGGTGAACGTTTTGACACGACCAGCCATAGGAAAGCCCCGTCAAAATAGCAATCAGGATTACTAGCCAAATGATCAATCGCCGGTGCTTTTTAGTGATCTTCATTTGTTGAATCCCCCTTTAAGTCTTCCCGTGCCCGCGCTTCCACTTTTTCAACGAGTTTAACAAATGGAATGTAAAGAATAATATCAATTACCAACAGCACCATTGTAAAAATAAATGCAATCCAGTTACCACCAGTTGCAATGAATGGGATCAAAATTCCTGGGGTTCCATTAGGTACCGGGTAAACTAATGGTGGGAAGGCATGGATGAAAATCAGGCAACTTCCTAAAACAATATTGACCACCGGCAAAAACACGAATGGTAATAAATAAACTGGATTACAGAACACCTGCGCTCCAAACAAAATTGGCAAACCAATATTGAAAAAGCCTGGTGCCATACTCCACCGCGAAACTTGCCGGTAATAATGCGAACGGCTGCTCCACAGCACCGCGATTATTAATGCGAGAGTCAAACCGACCCCGCCGAAAACCGCAAAGCCCGTATACAATGATGAAGGCGTAAACGGATACGGAATTCCCCAGGCCGTTTTATGGGTCAATGCATAACCAAGGTTAGCGGCCATTTCGTTGCTATAAACCTGCGAGGTCGCGCTAAGCGGTTCAGCAAACCCTAACCACACGAGAATCGTATTAACCACCGACAAAGTAATGTTCAAGAAGTAATTACTGTTCCGGTCCAAGGTCGACCCAATCCACTGACTGACCATGCCGTCTAAACCAAATTGCCGATATAAGGCAAATAAGAAGTGAAGAACGAAAGCACTACCAACTAAAATGACAAGTGGCTTTAAATTTTTCAGTACAGTCTTAATAATTGCTGAATTGGGTTCTGCAAAGTCCATAAAAGTGGCTGAACGCCCAAGCCGGACAAACATTCGCCCAACTACATACCCGACAAGTACCCCAATAATGAGCCAAGCGGCACTATAATACTTCATCTCGATAACGTCACTATTACCTTGAACACCATGAACAAAGATCAAGGTATAGCAAACAATCGCTGCCACACCAGCAATCGGATTTTCCTTATGGTAGTACTTGGTAGTCAAAACGGCACTGACTAAACAAGCAAATGGTGCAGTCCAGCCAACCGTTACCCTCGTCATATCCATAAAGAGGGCCCGCCAAAATTGACGGAATGGTAACCAATCCGCAACGTGCAATACGCTACCCAAGAAACCGTTTGTTGACAGTAAATTCTCGTACAACATCCACGAAAAACTACCAACTAAAATTAAAGGGAAAAGGGCAATTAAAGTACGGTGCAGGATTTGGATAAATGACCGTTGCCGAAAACGGACCATCCAATTAATCCACCATTCTTGATTGAACATTCAATCACTCCATTCATTCAAACAAATTACTCCATATTATAAGCTGATTAACTTACCCTGTATAGCTTAATTATCCTAAAAGGCAGTCTCACCATACGTTCTTGTGAGACTGCCTTTTTATTATTCATAACGTTTTAGATAGTCAGCGAGGTATTTAATCGTTAAACTCTGTGGATCCTTAACCAGGTCTTGTGGTCGGCCACTTGCTACAATCCGCCCACCATTCTTACCGCCACGCGGTCCCAGATCAAGTAAATAATCCGCATTGGCAATTAAGTTCAGGTCGTGCGTAATTGTAATAATCGTGGCCCCACGGTCAAGTAACTGCTGCATGACATTAACAAGGGTCTTCACATCTAACGGGTGTAACCCAATTGTCGGTTCATCAAATACAAATAACGTAGTTGCTTGGTTACGATTAAGATGTTTGACTAGCTTCAATCGTTGTGCTTCCCCACCGGACAGGCTGGGCGTGCTTTCGCCCAAGTGAAGATAATCAAGACCGACTTCTTGCAAAAGTTGCAGCTCTTTTTCAATCCGTGGTTGATCTTCAAATACCGGCAGGGCTTCGCGTACGTCCATCTTTAAAATGTCAACAATCGAGTAGCCATGCCACTTAACTACCTGAACATCCTGATTATAACGATCCCCGTTACATTCTGGGCAGACTTGCTGCATATCCGGCAAAAATTGAATATCTAAGGTTACCACGCCAGCACCACCACAGGTTGGGCACGCCCCTTGCTTATTATTGTAAGAGAAATAAGTCGGCGTATAGTGTTTTTCCTTAGCTAATGGCTGCGCAGCAAAGAGCTTCCGCAGGTTATCCATGATGCTCGTGTAAGTGGCAACCGTCGAACGTTGAGTTTTACCAATTGGTGCCGAATCGACACTCACAACATCTTTCAATGGTGAAACTAACTTGGTCACTTGCTTAGGTAACTGCTGATCCTTCGCCTGAGCTTGGATCGCGGGAACTAAGCTATCTAAAATCAAACTTGTCTTACCGGCCCCAGAAAAGCCAGTTATTGCACTAAGTCGGTTAATCGGCAACTGAGCATGGACATTCTTGAGGTTGAAATAATTTTGGACGCCAAAATCAATATGCTGTTTCGCTGATTGATCAGCAACAGACCGGGCTAGCAGCTTGGCGGTTCCGTTTAAATAAGGTCCAATCTTTGACTGATTATCATGAGCCACCTGTTCAGGCGTCCCCTGAGCAATGACCTGACCACCGGCACTCCCGGATCCAGGACCAATTTCAATAATCCAATCCGCCGCCTTAATAATGTCAACATTATGGTCAACAACCACCAACGAATTTCCCTGCTGAACCAGTTCTCGAAAGACGTTGAGCAATCCAGTAATGTTATCCGGATGCAACCCAATTGACGGCTCATCAAGAATGTAGAGCACTCCAGTGGTTTGGGTTCGCAAGGTCCGTGATAGTTGAATTCTTTGCAGTTCTCCCGTGGATAAAGTATTCCCGTTTCGTGACAGAGTCAAGTAATCCAACCCCAACTCTAATAACGGTCGTAAGTTGTCCGTAAATTCTTTAAAGAGGCTATGCGCCATCTTATGCATATCTGCTGGCAGTTCTTTTAAGACATCCTGCTGCCAGTCTTTTAGTTCGCCAAGTGTTAATTCACTCACCTGAGCAATGTTTAAACCGCCAGCAAGCTGCTTGAGTAACGCTGGCTTTAATCGCGTCCCATGGCAGACTGGACAGGTAGAATAGTGGAAAAATTCACTAATCCGTTTTTGTGCCCGTTCGCTTTTACTGGATTGTGCAGAACGCAAAACTGCGGCGTGAGCATTTTCATACAAGGCATTAAAGTCGTGAAAAACTCGTCCCGTCCCTGACCGAAAGTCCATCTTAAATTTCCGTTCTGGACCATTCAGCACAAAGTCCTTCTCTTTATCCGTCAAATCCTTGTATGGTATGTGAATCCGCACGCCTGCTTGCTCAGCGACGCTCGGCATAAAGTTCCGTCCCGGGAGGTGCCAGGAAGCCACCGCACCATCTGCTAAACTCAGGTTTTCATCACCAATTAATTTACTATCGTCAATTGTCCGGACTTGACCGGTCCCCTGACAGTTAGTGCAAGCCCCCGCAGAATTAAAAGCAAAGTCTTCCGCGCTAAAGGCATAGAATTGAGCGCCACATTCCGGACAGGTTAATTTCCCCATATCATCCCCAGACGTGCTCATCGTCTGTGCAATCTCCAAACTCGGCTTTAGCCGATGACCATTCGGGCAGACCGGTGACCCTAATCGAGAAAAGATTAGCCGAATAACGTTAAAGATTTCACTCATCGTTCCAACAGTTGCGCGTTCTGATGGAATGCTTGGCCGTTGTTTCAAAGCAAGTGCCGACGGAATATGCTTAACACTGGTAACTTCAGCTTGAGCACCAATTTTAATCCGCCGTCGGGTGTAAGTCGAAAGTGCTTCTAAGTAACGGCGAGAACCTTCTTCATATAAAATCCCCATTGCTAACGAACTTTTTCCCGATCCAGACAGCCCAGAGATCGCTACAAACTTGTGTAACGGAATATCAACATCAATATTTTTTAGATTATGAACTCGTGCTCCGCGAACTTCAATTTGCGTTGGTAATTTCTCCACATTTACGACTCCTTTCCATTAAATAATGTAATTATACGTGTCGACGATTCATAATAATCGTAACCACTGCCCACAGGAATGTCCAGATCAAACCAACTAAGGAGACCATTGCCCCTAGTTGTAATCCTGGAATATGGTAATGCAATACCACGTGGTGCGTTCCCTTGGGAAGCCGAATGCCCACGAATGCTTGATTGGTCCGAATAATCGTGGCCCTTTTTCCGTTTACCGTGGCGGTCCATCCACTGGAATACGGAATTGAGGAGGTCAAAATCCCGGTTCGGGTAGTCGTGATATTCCCAGCCACTTGGTTTGGACTAAATTTAAGATTCTTGAGCCCATGACGTTGAATCGTTCGGACTTGATTCTGGTAGTGACTTCCTAATTTCACCGCAGTGACTTGATACTTTAATTGATACGTGCCTAGCTTAGTTGGTTTAAACGTTAATTTTTGCGGGAATTTACCGTCGTAATAACCGATGTTGAGGGTTCCATTTTTGACCTTCTTAAAAAGTGACAACACACTTTGCTTGGGTTGGTCAACCGTTGCCGTCCCAAACCTACTCTTAAAATTCAACTTAAAGCTAATATCTGGCGAACCATTGAGAACGTGATAACGCCAATATTTGTACTGGTTAAAGCGGTGATTAATATACTGTCCAGGATTAACCGCCATTTCAAGCAAGTGCTGCTGTTCGTACTTAAGCTGATCTTTCATCGAGAACGGCGTGTACTTAATTTTAGAGAAATCAATGTGTACTTCACTACCACTTAATTGCTTCCGGTTACTGGACTTCTCCATTGCCGGAAATTGCAGTTGATATGTTTCATCACTATCAGTGTATTTTAAATGGCTTGGATTAACTTTATTCAGCCGGTTTGAAATTAACACTGATTTGACCGTTTGAACAGCATTACTCAAGTCAGCAGTACGCATCCCTTTGGCATTCTTTTGACTAGCGTTAATGACCACCCCACTAGCTAACGCCCGTTCTTTGGCCGAGGCCGATAGTTGCTGATATCGTTGTGGACGAATATAAGTGTCTTGCCAGTATAGGAGTGGAAAAGTATTCTTCGTCTTGTAACGGATCGTCTGCGTGGGGATTAAATCCGACTGCTTCTTGGCATCTGCTGGTTGTCCATGGTCATAATTGATAATTGGCGCGGTTAATTGATCCTGCGTATAACCGTACGGAATCTTAGTCGCATTATCACCATTACTTTGAACAAACAGGTACTTAACCCCAAAGAAGTTATTTAGAACTGTCCGATCATCCGCCTGACGAATCGGGATGTTCGGGGTATACTGAATGTTTTGCAGTGAATTATTAAATGCGCCGAGATATTTATTTTGCAGTGAATAGTACGAATCAATATTATTCAAACCTGATGTTAAATCATTATCCCAGTTGACTCCCGGAATAATCTTGTTTTGGCTAATTGTGGATACCCGATAGAAATATTGTTGATTCAGGTCCTGATCAAGCCCGCCATACCGATTTTTCGTCATTGTCTGATACTCGCCACGGTTCAACATCCGACTTGAAAAGCCACCATTATACGGAAAAGCAGCATAGATTGCGTTAAATCCAGCATTTAACATGATAATTGCTAACAGCCAATAATCGGGATGGTGAACCCCATGTAAGTTCAAAATCCACAAAACCATCATCGAACCAATCAAGAAAAAGACCGGCATGAACATGGCGTCGTCATTTTGGAAAAAGTACGTAACGAATAAAATAACCAAGTAAATGATGGTCGCCCAATTTAAAATCCATAATTGGTGCCGTGTCAACCGAGTGGCATTTTCGAGGAGGATACAAATCGTCATTGCCAATGGCAGATAAATTAATAATGTCCAGCGATTAGAAGCAGACATCATCCCGTTGAAAAAGGCGCCGACTGCTGGAATTAGGAGCATCACAAATGCTAAGCCGAGACTAATGGCCAACAACGGGTAGCGACGCGGTTGACTGTACAGGTAAACCAACGCGATAAAACCAATGCTGACAATCCCGAGCGCCGACCAAAACATAAAGTACCACTGACCACCATTAATCAGCTGTTTAGGTAGGAAAAGATAATAGTAGAGCGGATATGTCTTGAGGCCGTTAGCAAACTGAGACCCAGCCCGGGTCGAATTCATCACCGCATTGAGTTCTGGGACAAGCAATACTGCTGCTAGTAAAATGCTGGTGACAGTAGCAAAAGCTAACTTTCCTAAGACCAGTAGGTAATTGAGTGTCTTGCGATAATGGGTCGCCACCCTTAGTACTAAGTATAAGAAGGCTCCAATTCCGAGAACGTAAGCCAGATAGTAGTTGCTGACCAGCATCCAGAAAAAGGCCCCCACTAGCGGCCAAGCAGAACGATCCTGCAAAACTCGTTCAATTTGCACCACAATTAAAGGAAACAGGATAAACGGCGTCGTAAAGAACGGTTGAGCAATACATGCATACAGCAAGAATGCGTTGACCATATAAGCAACCGTTCCGCCCAGAATGACGTTATCGCGGAAACGAAAGTGTTGGGCGAAGTAGACAAACGCTAGACCAACACAATACATCCGCAAAATTAAAATCACCTGGTAAGCCATGGTCATCTTGTGTACGGGAAAGAGCAATGCTAAATATGAAAAGACATCGCCAAGCGTGTAATATGAATAGACTTGAAAGGTATCCGTTCCCAAGCCCATTTGCCATGACCAGACCTGATGAGCATGAAATGGGTGACGGAGAAATTCTAACACTGCCTGCCGATACTTCACCATTAACGGTAAGTGTTGATTCAGTGCATCCCGATTCAAAATAAAGGTATGACCAAAAATTAAGTAAGACCCAAAAATACAAGCGGCAATCATGATGAACAGCAAACTATATTTCAAATACAGTTTTTTCACGTCCCGCCGTTTAAACGAAAAATCCATGCTCCTGCTCCGTTCCTAAAAAATAAAGGCGCTGGCAAGAAGACTCTCACCCGCGCCTATCAATCGGAAAGACAGGATTCGAACCTGCGACCCCCTGGTCCCAAACCAGGTGCTCTACCAAGCTGAGCTACTTTCCGAAATTACTCGCTACTAATTAGCAACGAATAATATATTACCGTTGATTCACTCAAATGTCAACGACTTAATTAGCGTGAAGCGCGACCTTAATAATGGCAACTACGACCGCAACCGCAAATAAGATCACGTTGGCCCCCATTAACCAGCGATCCTTATTTCCTAATTCATTTGACCACAGTGCACTAATAGTTCCTGCCAAAGCAAAGAGCACGCCCAAGAGCATAATCATTTCCTGCTGGGCACCGCCGAGAAAAAGAACCGCATACAAAATGACTAGCATCCCAATTAAACTTAAAACTAACGCCACTAATTTCTTCATTCCTAATGAATCTCCCAACTATTCTTGATGTGAAAAATATTGTGCAGCATGAATTGCCTGCTGCCATCCTTGATACAGATTGGCTGCCCGTTCTGCTGGCATAGTAGGTGTAAACTGCGTGCCCAGCTTGCTGAGCTTCTTCAGTTCCGTTTGGTCTTCCCAGAAGTCAACCGCTAAGCCTGCCAAAAAACTAGCTCCGAGCGCGGTCGTTTCCTCAATTTGTGCTCTGACAATTGGTGTCTGAAGGATGTCTGCCTGAAACTGCATCATGAAATTATTGCGGGAAGCCCCACCATCAACGGCCAGCATCGTGAGTGGCAATCCCGTATCAGCAACCATTGTATCCACAACATCCTTAGTTTGATAAGCAATGGCTTCTAAAGTTGCCCGAATAATGTGTTCGCGACTAGAACCCCGGGTTAGGCCAAACATCGCTCCGCGGACTTCCTGATCCCAGTAGGGTGCACCTAGTCCTGTAAAGGCTGGCACAACGTACACACCACCAGTGGTTTTAGCATCGACTGCCATTTGCTCAGATTCACCTGCGGACTTGAAGAACTTTAAGCCGTCCCGGAGCCATTGCACTGCCGAACCGGCCACAAAAATACTCCCTTCCAGGGCATACGTAATCTTGTTATCCAAGCCATAAGCAATTGTCGTCAATAAACCATTATCTGACAAGGTCGGCTGGTCACCTGTATTCATGACGGTAAAGGCACCCGTTCCATAAGTATTTTTAACGTCTCCCTTATCAAAGGCCGCTTGGCCAAAAAGCGCTGCCTGCTGGTCACCGGCAATCCCCGCAATCGGAATTTGAACCCCATAAAAGTGGTAATCGCCAGTATAACCAAAGATTGACGATGATGCCTGCACCTTCGGCAGTATTTGCCGCGGAATATCCAGCAGGCGAAGAATATCATCATCCCAGTCCAAACTGTGGATGTTAAATAACATGGTCCGACTAGCATTAGTGACATCCGTCGCATGGACACGATGACTCGTTAAGTTCCATAACAGCCATGTATCAATCGTGCCGAACAATAAATCACCGTTTTCAGCTTTTTGCCGAGCACCAGGAACGTGATCAAGCAACCACTTAATTTTGGTAGCAGAGAAGTAAGAGTCGATCACCAGACCCGTTTTACTGTGAATAAGATCCGTATAGCCATCCGCGGCTAATTGTTCCGCGATTGGCGCGGTTTGTTTTGATTGCCAAACAATCGCATTATGAATCGGCTGACCAGTATGCTTATCCCAAATCACGGTTGTTTCCCGCTGATTGGTAATTCCTATCGAGGCGATTTTGTAAGGCTGGATGCCAGCCTTGATCATTACTTCAGAAATGACTTGCTGAACCGCATCCCAAATTTCCAAAGCATTGTGTTCAACCCAACCAGGTTGCGGGAAATATTGGGGAAATTCTCGTTGGGCGATGGCAACTTCCTGACCATCATGGTTAAAGATAATGGCGCGGGTACTAGTGGTCCCTTCATCAATTGCCATTACATACTGTTGATCACTCATCATGTTATCCTTTCCAATTCACGTAATACCCTTCTATTTTACAACAAGCGTTGGGGATCCGCGACTTTCCTTCACATTTGTAAGCTAATTCTGCTTACTTAATTCCCGGCGAATAGTAGCTACAGTGCCGATGTCCTTAGCGGTAAAGATAATGTGATCATTGTAATTAATCGTGGTGCCACCAGTTGGCACGATCCACTTATTGCCCCGCCGAATTCGACTAATCGTAATCTGATCAACGAATGGTAGGTCCATCAGTGGACGGTCAGTATACTTGTGGTTACGAACCCGGACTTCAAACAGGCCAGCTTCAGTGCTCGTCAGCATTTGGTAAACCGCCGGTGATTCGATCAGTGACCGCATAACGGAAGCTTCAACATTAAATGGATTGAAGAGTTCTACCCCTGCTTGACTGAGGGTCGCTAATTGGCCCTCATCCACCGTGCGGTTAACTTGGGCGACAATTACCCGATTAACGCCATTTTCCTTTGCTAAATGACCAAACTTAAAGTTCTTATCATCGCGACGGAATCCTGTTATCAAAATGTCGGTATCAAAGAACTTACCATCTGCCAAACATCGCTCATCAAGATTTGGCAAGTAAGTTAGCTGGTCAACCTGACTATTATAGGTCTTATAATTCTTTTCATCGTCCGTGACCATCCGCACATCAAACCAATTCCGTTGCAATTGTTGAGCTACCGGCACCGTTAAGACATTTGTTCCTAAGAAAACGACCCGTTGTCGAATCAGATCCTCACGATCCAGATGATAGCCCGAATTAAAGACAATCGGTGCCACAATACATACAATCACTGCCGCAAGGATAAAGGCATCGGATTGGGTGGCCGTAATCGTATGCAGGTTGCGAGCAACTTGTAATGATGGCAAAACCAACGTAATCGTCGTAACGGTTAAAAAACCACCCGCAAATGAATTCCGGCGGCCAAAGCGGAGCCGGTAGACTGGAAAGGCCCAAAACTTTGCCAGGATAAAACAAAGTACGAGAATTGGGATCAAAAGCAACGCCTGTGCATTACTTAGTAAGGTCCGTAAGTTTAACCGTACTCCGGTCATAATGAAGAAAATTGGAATGAAAAATCCATACCCAATGGACGTTAATTTATCACGGGTCGCTTCACTCGGTTCTAATAATTTCATTACCATACCAGCTAAAAAGGCCCCGAGAATATTTTCAGCACCCACGGTTTCCGCAATGATCACGAGCGTAAAAATCAGGAAGAAAGCTAGCCGAATGTCTAGCTGAGTAGTGGACTTAGTAACCTTGGTAAACCAATTGTAAGGCTGCTTAAACCGCCGCAATAAGAAAATAGCTGCTAACAACAAGAGCACAATTAACCAAATCCGGCTCCCGTTGCCCCCATTCACCGACGCATAAACGGTTAAGGCAAACATTGGCACCACTTCACCTAACACAGCTGTCAGTAAAATGGTTTGCCCCATTGGTCGACTCAAAATTTCCTTTTCCTTCAAAGTCGCAATTACCACCCCGAGGGCAATCGTTGAAAAGAGGATCACTGACAAAAAGACATTGTCGAATAAGCCGGTCATGCGTAGAATTAAGCCTAAAACAAGCGCGTTAATTAGGGTGCCGATAAACGCAATTCCAGCTAGTTTTACGGGAGACCAGCGTTGTTCCTCATTATTAGTGCCAGGACGGAAAAGATCAAAATCAATTTCCATTCCCGACAGAAACATTAAAATGATCACTCCCAAAGACGACAACTGGGTCAAATCAGGCGTGACCTGAACAATATTAAAACAGCTTTTCCCAATCAGAATTCCCATGACAATTTCTGCGACCGCAGTAGGGACTCCAGAGATCTTAAACCGCGCCATTAAAATTGGAATTAATAGCGCTGCTAACATTACAAGAAACATTGATAATCGAGCCATAATACCCCTCTTTCCGAATTCTTCCCCATTTTAAAATTTTTTGGGTGTAATATTAACACAATAACTAATTTTAAGGAGCAAGTTCATGAAAAAATTTTCTGCATGTACCAGTATTTTGGTTGGAAAAAAGTCCTCTCTTGACGGTACCATCATGATTGGTCGCAATGAAGATGCTAAAGCGGCTTGGCCCAAGCACTTTGTAGTTCACCAACGTGGTGAATTAGGTGATCAGTTCATTTCTAAAGAAACGAAAGTTCAAATTCCCTTACCAACCCCTAGTTTTAAATACACTGCTACTCCTGAATGGACTAGCAAAGCGGGCCTCTTCGAGGAAGATGGGATCAATGAATTTAATGTTGCCATGAGCGCCACAGAAAGTGCCTACTCAAATGACTTAGTGTTAGGATTTGATCCCCTCGTGGAAAATGGTTTAAATGAAGAAGGCATGATTACAGTCGTCCTGCCATTCGTAAAAACAGCCCGCGAAGGGGTCCAACGACTCGGTAAATTAATTGCCCAGTACGGAACTGGAGAAACTAATGGGGTTTTGTTTGCTGATGATCAAGAAGCCTGGTATTTTGAAAGTGGTGCTGGTCACTACTGGGTTGCCCAGCGAATTCCCGACGATGCCTATGCGGTCGTGGGTAACCAACTTGCAATTCAAGAAGTCGACTTTAATGATTCGCACAACTTCTTGTATCACCCCGGTATTCAAGAGTTTGTAAACCAGCATCATCTGAACCCACAGACGACTGGCTTTAATTTCCGACAAATTTTTGGTACAGCAGACCGTTCCGACGCTATCTATAGTACACCACGAGTTTGGTCCGGTCACCAGATGTTTAGTGCCAGTCAAGCTGAAAATGAAACTCCGGAATCGCAGACGCTGCCATTTATCACGAAACCAGATCATCTTATCAGTATCTTTGATGTGCAAAACTACCTCGGTTCTCATTACCAAGGCACCCCATATGATCCAATCGGAACTGGCGATCTGCATGATCGGCATCGCTACCGGCCAATTAGCCTCGCCAAGACGCAAGAATCACATATTTTACAAATGAACCGACCGCACGGTAATGATATTCACTGGTTAGCCATGGGCGTAACTGCCGAAAGTTCTTTCGTACCATTCTTTGCAGATATCAATGAAACTCCGGCTGCTTATCGTCGTGGTAAGTTACCGGCACAGCCCAACTCAGCTTATTGGATTTTCAAACACGCGGGGGTGCTTGTGGATAGTGACCTTCATAACTTACTGCCCCTCTTGGAAGATGTCCAAAAAGATGTTAATCAAGCGGCCATCAAATTTATTGATGAAATGGATCAGGCAAAGCAAACCCGTGATGAAAATTGGGCTTATTACATTACCAAGCAAAACACGGTATTTGCCCAACAAGTTTTGCGAAAGTACCAGCAACTAACTGCTAAATTGATTACCAAGCTGACTGATAATAGTCCGTTGAATTTTAAAACTGATGAAAATCTATAAAAAAAGGCAATCGCAAATGCGATTGCTTTTTTTACTACCAACTAGCCTTTTTAACACCAGGAATTTGACCCTTGTGCGCTAAATCCCGGAAGGTTAAACGTGACATGCCAAACTTTCGCATGTAAGCATGCGGCCGTCCATCATATTCATCCCGATTACGTAAACGCACCGGGCTAGAATTCCGTGGCAACTTTGACAATGCAATGTAATCACCACTGGCCTTTAATTCACGGCGTTTAGCAGCATACTTCTTAACTAGTGCTCGTTGGTGTGCTAACTTAGCAATTTTTGACTTTTTCGCCATCTAAATATCGTCCTCCTTCGACAATTAATTTGGTAATGTAATCTGGCTAATTTAAACATTTCTTCGTCAATTCTATTCTCTATTATCCCATACTTTCGGGATTTATCAAGTATTTCACTTACTTTTTGTTATTTAATTTTGCAACATAATCGCGATATTGAGCTGCGTAATGATACTTTTGATTTTGGGCATCCACAAGCGGTTGGTTATGGGTATCAACCCGGCCACTTTTAAGGGTACGGTGATACAGTTCAAGATATGGAACGCCTGATTGGTCAGCCAACCGACCTTCTGCTGCCCGATCGTAACCGACGTGCCGAAAATTCAGGCCCGCAATCCCTTGGTCATCAACTTCCATAATCAGGTAGTGAGCCCGGGTATCCTTCTGGAGACGATCCCACCCATTAAACGGTTCACCAACGGAACCTGGATTTAAAACCTTTCGTTCATCGCTAGCATAACGAAGCAGTTCATGATGAACATGGGCATAAATAGCGACATCAGGCTTTTCCTGATCAAATAGCTGATCAAAATTAGTCGACGCATTCGTTGGGAAGAGTGCCTGGCCCATATTCAAATCTGGTAAATTATGGGAAATGCCAAATACTAGTGGCCCCACTTCAACAGTCTGGTGAAGTGACCAGCCAGCAATTTCATCTATGATGGCTGGATCAATCCGTTCACCAACGTATTCGGCCAACCGCGCAAAATAAACATGTGACGGTCGATCAAGATCCATCTTTCCCCGTGCACCCCGCACCGTTAGATCATCCCAATTTCCCCGAACAATAACCGTTGGGGCTAATTTTTGAAAGATTTCCCAAATTTCGTCAATTCCAGGGCCGGGCATTAATAAATCACCAATAAACCAGCTTTCGTCCACGTGCTGCTTAACCGCATCCTGATACATTGCCTGAAAGGCATGGACATTCCCGTGAACATCCGAAAAAACCGCAATTCGTTTTGTCACCATTACCACTCCGCTTTCTCAATCTTCTTTTAACTTTACCACATTTTTTCAGGAATTAAGTAACGGAAATCTGGTATACTAATTCCTATATAATTTTTTGAGGAGTGATGAATAAATCTATGGATACCACAGATTCGCCAGAACCCCTGCCGAAGGGTTGGCATAAGACCTTTTATACACTTTGGATCGGTTGTTTTATTACCGGAATGGGCTATTCGATGACGATGCCTTTCATCTCATTGTTCATTAATGAACTCGGTACTTTTAACCGGTTTGAACTCAACCTGTATTCTGGTCTTGCCTTTGCCATGACTTTTATCTCACAAGCAATTGTTTCACCTTACTGGGGAAACCTCGCCGACCAAAAAGGCCGTAAATTAATGTGTTTTCGGGCCTCTGGGGTCATGGCCTGTACCATTTTTATTACGGGACTATCCACTAGTGTTTGGATGATTATTGGAATGCGCTTCTTACAAGGGGCGTTCTCCGGATACATTAATAACGCGACGGCACTAATGGCTGGAGAAACTCCCCACCGCAAATCTGGCTGGGTGATGTCCGCAATGATGACGGCTGGAGTGACCGGAAACTTAATCGGGCCGTTAATCGGTGGTGCGTTATCAAGTCACTTTGGTTATCGGATTCCATTCTTTATTACTGGTGGTTTAATGTTCCTGGTCTTCATTACCACCTGGACCAACACAAAGGAACACTTCACCCCAATTGATAAAGAAGCAATGAAGCCAATGAAGGATCTTTTACACAAGATTCCCAACGTAAAAATCATTTTTGCCATGTTCATTACCACCATGATCGTTCAAGCATCTGTTATGAGTATTGACCCCATCGTGAGTCTTTACGTTAAAGAAATGATGCATGGTACTGGTGACATCGCCTTTGTGGCCGGGGTAGTTGCGGCAACGCCAGGACTGGGTAACTTATTATCCGCCTCCAAAGTTGGGCACATCATGGATGAAATTGGACCAGAACGGGTCTTAATGATTGGGTTAATTATCGCAACCCTGTTATTTATCCCGATGACCTTTACCACTTCCCCATGGATGTTAGCCTTCTGGCGTTTCTTGCTTGGCATGACCAATGCAGGTTTAATGCCAGCTGCCCAAACAATCCTGACCCTGGACGTTCCAGATGAAGCGTTTGGACGAATCTTCTCCTATAACCAATCATTTCAGGCTGCGGGATCGGTTTTTGGTGCCTTATTAGGTTCCGTCATTTCTGGTGTTTCAACCTATTCAATGGTCTTTGCATTGACTGGCGCAACTCTCTTTATTAACATTTGGATTGTCGTCATTGGCCGTAGTCATCAAAAAGTTCGTAGTTAAATTCAAAAATTCGTCAGAGTAATTTCCAGCTCTGGCGAATTTTCTTTTATTTAACATAGTTTTTAACTTGACGTTGGTCCAGTGTGGTTCCCCGTCGGTTCTTAATAAACAGTGGCACGGTTTCTTCATAAGTCTGACTAAATTCCAAACCGTAGTATTGCACTGGGGAAAGGGTTAAGTTTTGCAGCAACAATCGCATTTGGACTAACCACCGTTTCCAGCCCGTAATTTCAGAATTTGGTGATAACCGTTCTCGCAAGAAGATAAAACGGAAGTCACCGACGTTCCGTCCGGGTGTCGTGGTGTACTTTTGCGGTTGCAAATCAATTACATTTTCCGCCATTAGTTCTTGAACCACCTGCCGAAGATATAGGTTAACACTATTATCAATCTTAAAACCAAGGTACAGTTGCAGGTTAACCACATTCCGCGTGCCCATCATATCGACCTTGTAATAACTAGTATATGGTTCATCCGTTGTATTAACCGTAATGAACCAGTATACCTGCGCCCGCTTCGGTGATTTATCCAAAATGGAATATAATGTTTCCCGCTTAAGTAAATGATTCTTATTAATCCGGGCCATCATAATTAAATTGCTGACGTACAGCGGCATCGTAACATCCGCGGAAAGAGTTTGTAATTGTTCTTTGTAATCCTCCAAATTCAGGTACTTGCTCTCATCATTCATTTCGTCACGAACCTGACCGCCATAGTACCAACAAATCATCACGAGGAGAATCAGCGCCGTAATAATCACGGTGACGAAACCACCATGGACAAATTTCGCCAAACTCGACAATAAAAAGACCGTTTCAATCGTTGCAAACACCATTAAGAAAAGCATTGCCAAGATCTTTGACCCGTGATTAGCTAAATACTGATGCAACAACAAAGTGGTCATTAGCATCGTAATAGTAATTGCCAATCCATAAGCTGCTTCCATGTGAGCAGACGTTTGAAAATAGAATAAAATTCCAGAAGTAGTGAGGCACAGGATCCAGTTAATAGGTCCAATATAGATTTGCCCCCGCGACAACGAAGGATGCCGAACCTTTAAACGGGGCAGTAATTTTAAACCAATCGCTTCCTCCACGAGGGTAAACGATCCAGTAATTAGTGCTTGTGACGCAATAATCGCCGCCAAGGTCGCAATCAATACCCCAAAAATTGTTACTGAACCTGGAAGCATTTGGTAAAACGGGTTATAACCCGCCCCCTGCTGACCGAGTTCGTTTAAATGATTTAACAAGTACGCCCCTTGGCCTAAGTAATTCAAAACTAAAGATCCACAGACCAGCGGCCAAGTCAGGTAAATACTATTCCGTCCGACATGTCCCATATCTGAATAGAGGGCTTCTGCACCAGTAGTGGCTAGAAAGACCGCCCCTAAAATTAAAATTCCGGCCCGGTTAGCTGGTGAAAAAAGCAAGCGGATTCCGTAGACTGGCGAAAGGGCCTTTAAAATGACCGGTTGTTTCACCAAGTTCAAACCACCAAAGAACGCTAAAAACAGGAACCAAAGGAGCATAATTGGACCAAACGTTTTGCCGATGGCACTGGTACCAAACCGTTGAATCATAAAAAGGACCAGTAAAATCAAAAATGTGATGACAATAACCTCATTTTGGTCACTCACCAACACTGAAGAACCAAGCTTGATTCCTTTTAATCCCTCAATTGCGGTCGTGACCGTTACTGCCGGAGTCAACGTTCCGTCAGCAAGCAACGCCGCGCCACCTAATAACGCGGGGATGATTAGCCAGCGGGATTGACGACGGACTAGCGCATACAAAGCAAAAATGCCACCTTCTCCATTATTATCAGCTCGCAACGCAATTAAGACATATTTAACTGTCGTCATAAACATTAATGTCCAGAAGACTAATGAAATACCGCCGATGATGTAGTCGGTTGTTAAGGATTTTGTACCACCAGCATCGTTAATTAATGCATTCATGACATATAGTGGTGAAGTTCCAATATCACCATAAACAATTCCTAAAGCGACTAACCCACTCGCCAGCAAATGTCGATTTTTAGCTTCCATATTGTCATCCCTTTTCTGAATCTAAAAACAGAGCAAGGATCCCCATCCTTACTCTTAATTTGTAATTAATTATTTAACTGTCAGTGTGGCGGTATGCTGATCACCATCTTGATTGATTTCCACATCGTATTGCCCAGCATAAGTGAACTTAATCGTTGACTTTTTGGCGCGGTCATCAGTACTGATCTTACCATATTGTTGGTGATGTAAATGTCCCTTGATCACAACCGTCGTTGATTTGGGAACTGTAAACGTCACCTTCGCTTCACCGCTCTTTAACTGTGGTGTCTCAGGTGACCAACTCACCTTCTTTGGCTCCGTGCTTTCTGCTGGATGATTGTGCTTGGACGCTCTAGTTTGCAATTTCGCTGAAGACTGATCATGGTGACTAACCTTAGCAACTTGATCAGCCGCAACCGTTTGTAAATGGTCAAAGCCAGTTGGGTTCGCTGCTCCATAAGCAATCCCAGAAATACTAATAAAGAATACAATCAACAATAGCCAGCTCAAGAAAATGGTAAACTTGCCTGCATTGCTATAGTTACCGGTTTTACGGATCCGGTGAGCACGCCTAATTAATAGCAAAATAAACAACACAAAACAGACAATTGCAATTACATCTAAATACATTAACATTTTAAATTCCCCAAATTCGTAAACTCAATTAATAATAGTTTAACCGTCTTTGATAATTTTTTCCATCAAAAAAACTCATTCCACTTAAGAATGAGTTTTAAAGGCTTATTTATCATCCGCTGTGGACGGATCCTTTTTAGGGGATGACGAACTTGGTTTCTGAATTTGCACGACCCGAAACTCACTGACGTACTCATTTTGTACCTCAGTCGGCGTAAATGAGAAATCACCAAGCCGGATTGGCCGATCTAACTTCATTGGATACTCTTCTTCTAAGAAGTACCCCGTCAAAGTTGCAACGTCCTTGTCTTCAAATTGAGGAATATCAACATTAAAGTAACGTTCAAAGTCAGATAATGGTGTCTTACCAGAAACCTTAAAGACCCGATTACCTTTCTTATCAGTTCCTTGCTTTTCGATCATATCAGCTGAAACGTGATCAATTTCTTCACGAACGTTTCCAAACATTTCTTCATAAATATCCTTGTCAGTCACAATTCCCGAAGTCCCACCATATTCATCTTGAACTACGGCAATTGGGGCTTCTTTACGCATCATCTTCCGGAGAACATCCGTCAATGATTCCCCTTCGTAAACGACCGGAATCTTCCGAATAATTTCGCGAATGGATGATTTCGGATTGATCTGATTTTGGCGCATGATGTCATAGCTGAAGATGTAACCAATAATGTGGTCTTTATCGTTATTTTGAACCACTGGGTAACGAGTAAACCGCTTTGTAAAGTACAGGTGGGCCGCCTCAGCAATCGTGGCGTTACGATCAATTACTTCCAACTGCGTCCGGTCAATCATGATATCCGCTGCGGTTTTATCATTCATTTCAAAGGCCCGTTGCATGAAAGTAATGTCTTCCTTTTCCATTTCACCGGCTTTTTGCGATTGTTGCGAAAGCGATAAAATTTCGTTTTGCGAATAAGTATCTTCTTCAGGATGGGTACTAAAACCGAGGGCTTTGGTAATCGATCCGGCAACGACAGCAAATAACCAAACAAATGGATAGAAGATCCAGTGGAAGAATTGAATGGGATGCACAATCGCCAATAAAATTGGGACCGGCCGGTCAATCGCCATATTCTTTGGTACCAAGTCGGTAAAGACCGCATGGAAGAAGGTGAAGATTAAAACCCCGATCACCGGTGCTAGTGGTTTTAACACATCTGCCGGAATAAAGTTCATCTTGAGCAATAAGTCCGTAATAAACTCATCACCAATCCACCCTAAAACTAGCGATGTCATGGTAACCCCAACCTGAGCGGTTGAAAGGTACTCTGACATGTTACCGACCATATGCTCGGCCTTTTTAACCACCTTGGTTTGCTTTAATTCCTGCAACTCACTCGGTCGTACTTTCACGACCGAATATTCGAGTAAGGTAAACAAGGCCGCCAGCAGTAAGATAACAACGATAATTAACAAACGTATCCAATAGGATTCCATATATTAATATTCACACCTTTACGTAAATAATCTGTTTCTAATTATACCAAACTTTTCAATCAACGGTTCGTTCAGCAACAAACTGAAGAAATTTCTCCACGACCGGCGTCAACTGGATATTTTTTCGCCACGCTAATAAATGGCCAGTCGTTCGTTCTGGACTAAATGGTACAAAGGTCAAGCGGTCATCATGATACTTTTCAAAAACGCCATAAATCCCTAAATGATAGTATTTACCAGATAGTAATAAGTCGCGACTATTCTGCGGTAAATTAATCTGAATCTTCCAGTCCAACTTCTGTGGATCTAAATGGAGACCATCTAAAATATCATCACGAACAATATTCCGCCGGCCAACAATTAATGGTAACTGATACAAATCATGGGCCATGATCGTCTGCCGCTTGGCTAATGGGTCATCCTTACGCATGATCAATCCCCATTTTTCACGAACCGGCAAACTAAAATAGTTGTACTTTGCGGCTTCAACTGGCTCAATCAACGCGATTAAATCGCAAAGGCTTTGGTCCAGTCGCTCACGTAAAGTATCACCATCCCCATCGAAAATATTAAAACGGACAGCCGGATACTGGTCTTGAAAGTCAGCGACGGCCTGCATTATAAAGTTAGCGACCGCACTTTCAACCACTCCCAGATTGATGGTTCCGGATAGTTCATTTTGGGTATTTACCAATTCACTTTCAGTTTGATCCAACAGTGTCAAGATGGTGGCAGCCCGTTGCTGAAAAAGCGCACCAGCTTTATTTAGTCGCATTTGCCGTTTTTCACGATCAAACAACTGCACCCCGAGTTCCTTCTCTAGTTCAATAATTTGACGCGATAAAGTCGGCTGGGTTATGTGTAAGTGTTCCGCTGCCTGGGTGATATTATTTCGTTTGGCAACTTCCAAAAAGTATTTTAAAACGCGTGTCTCCATCGGTATCACTCCTCCTAAAATCATTATACCGGATCATACAAAAAATGCATTAGTCAGTAATATAAATAAGCATTTCACATTAATAACCGTGATTCATATAATAAAGACAATTAATGAAATGGAGGAAAATTCAATGGCAAAAAATGAAAATGAAGTTAAAAACAATCTATTTGGCTTTGGCGACAAGAATGTCGCCTTTGCGAAGTACTTTATTGGTACCAGTTACCTTAATGGTCTGGTCGGGGCTGATGATAACATTGACGTCAATATTTCCAACGTTAACTTCGAACCAGGCTGCCGGAATGATTGGCATATCCACCACAATGGTTTTCAAATTCTCTTAGTAACGGCCGGTGAAGGCTGGTATCAAGAAGAAGGCAAGCCTGCCCAACTACTCCACCCCGGCGATGTCGTTGCTATTCATGAAGGAGTTAAGCATTGGCATGGGGCCACTAAGGATTCTTGGTTCTCCCACATTGCAATTACGAAGGGCACCAGCGAATGGCTTGAAAAAGTTGACGACGATTACTACAACACTTTAGGTTAAACGAAAGGAGTTTTTAAAATGGCACAAAAGCAAACTGCTGGTCGTGATCAACTTGGGGACTTTGCACCCAAGTTTGCAGAATTAAACGACGATGTCCTCTTTGGTCAAGTGTGGTCGCGAGAAAAGGAACTTAGTCCACGTGACCGGAGTTTTCTAACGGTGACTGCCTTAATCACAAAGGGGGCCTTTGAACAACTCCCTTATCACATGGCAACTGCCAAGAAAAACGGCATTACTAAGGAAGAAATTGCCGAAATGATCACCCAATTAGCCTTCTACGTAGGATGGCCAAATGCCTGGTCAGCATTCAATATTGCTAAAAAAGTTTGGGATGACTAACTAATAGTGTTCTAAACGACCTAACCCCCGAGAAAAGTGAATTTAAACTTTAAATTATTTAATATTCTTCTTACGCTTTCGTGTAAGAAGATTTTTTTGTGATTACGAACCTTCCATCGCCAATTGGAAAGGCTTACAATGAGGATGGAATCTTTATAAAGTTATTCATAACGGGAGGACAATACTAATGGTTTCAAAAAACAATCATACGTTAATTCATCATTCAACTGCTAATCGAAAATCACACTATGGGTTAAGGAAGTTATCAGTTGGTGTCGCTTCGGTCTTATTGGGAACCACGCTTTACTGGGGCGGAACGACGGCTTTAGCAGATACTAATGCACAGAACCCTACTCCTGAAGCCGCAGAATCAAATGCCACTGGTGACGTAATTCAACGGCCAACAGTTGAGTTAAATCAAGAGCTACCGGCAAAGGCTCAACAACTTTCCATTCAAGTAACTGGAAACAGTGCAGTTAATTATGGTGATAATGACTGGCAACAATTAGTTAATCATAAAACACTGCCAAGTAGTGGCTACAGTGTAAATCTTTCGAATGATGAAAGAGTTGAACTGACTGACGGTGATGTCGCGGTCGATGGAACTCCAGGTAATGTTGGTTCATATAAGGTAGTCCTTACTGATCAGGGTTTACAGGATATTAAAGATCAATTAGGGACGGATTTTACCTACCCCGATTTGAAAGACGTGACTAGCTCTGCGACCCTAAAAATTAAGAAGGGATATAAAGAAATTATCCTCAATGGTAGTGCTGAAAAGCCATATGACGGTACTAATGGTTTAAGTACTTTTCACAAACAATTTGGCCTCGGTGATAATAATGCAGATAGTATTACTATTTATAAATCAGATGGCACCAAGCAAACATTTGAATTACAACCAGACGACATAGTCACGAAGAGTAAGAGGGCCCCAATTAATGTTGGCACTTATGATGTGGTTTTGTCAGATGAATTCATGAAGAAAGTAAAAGCAGCTGATGGAAATAACGGTAATAACTATGAATGGTTCTCTGATCCCGCTGCTACTTACAAAGTTTATGCTGATGATGGAGTGGCAAAATTAAGTGGACAGAATGAAAAGATTTACGATGGTCACGCAACTACCACCGCGGAAGTCAATGGAAATGGCAAGATTGCCGTTCATGTAACTGCCCCCGTAATGATTATGGGTGACGAACCAGGAGAAGAAACCACCGAAAAGACGCTAGATTATGAAAACTACACCCTGCAGGATGGCGATTACACCTGGAATACTGCGGATGGTAAAGCACCGACAAACGGTGGTACCTACACCCTTACCCTCAATAAGGACGCAATCATAGATCACTTACAGGCTTACTTAAATCAAAAGGCTGATGTTGGCCAGAACGATCAGCCAAACGTTACGATTGACGCTACGGGACTTTCTGGTCAAGCTACATTTACTATCAAAACCACGAATACTTACCAGTTTGTTGATACAGAAAATAATAATAAACCCGTTGGTGAACCCATTGTCGAAACCGGACTTACTGGCCAATCAAAGGAGCTTTCACTAACCGTTCCAGAGAATTATGAATTGATCGATGCTAGTCTTCCAACAAAGGCAAACTTTGGTGACACTAACCAAACATTCACCTTGAAATTGAAACACAAGACTACAATTGAGAACACACTGGTGACCGTTTCACGGAAAATCACAATTAATGAACCTGGAAAAGCACCGCAAGTTATTGTTCAAACAGTAACTTTCCATCAAACAGCCAACACGGATCTAGTTACTAACCATTCAACCGATACCTATGACCATAACTCACTGGAACTACCGGTCGTCAATGTTCCAACGGTGGCTGGTTATACCGCTAGTCAATCCAAAGTTAGTGCGTTATCGGTTGGTCCCACTTATCACCCCGCCGATGTGAATATCACCTACTTACCAAATGACCAAAGTGGTGCGATTATCTATGTTGATCAATCTAATGGCCAACAAGTTGGTACTACACCGTTAACTGGTAAAACCGATGAAATCGTTACCATTAATCCAGTCATCCCAGCTGGTTATCAACTAGTTCCTGGGCAAAACATTCCAAAGACTGAAGTGGCTATGCCAAATGGGATTGCCAACGTTACGGTACTCGTTGAACACGAAAAGCCGACTATTAAACCAAATGAGCCAACAACTCAACCAACTGACTCGACAACGATTATCAAGCCATCAAAGGTGACCCCTAATAAAGAAGGTGTTACCTATAACTCACAACCAATGTATGATGCGTCCTCCGCAAATGTTTCTAACGTTGTTACTCCAAAGCACCAACTACCCCAAACGGGGAATAACAATTCTAAGCAGTTAGTCACCCTGGGCCTTTTAAGTGCTGGATTAGCTAGTCTCTTTGGCCTTGGTGGTTTACGGAAAAAGCGAAATCATTAATTACATGGTTAACAAAAGGGTTGCCTGTCGAAAGGACGGACAACCCTTTTAGTTCACCTTATTTCTTCACAATCTCTTGTTTCCAATGGTTTAAATGCCGCTTAGTAATGACACAAAGACCATCTAATCCTAACTCATGCATCTTTTCCGTACACTGAATCTTAACCTGCGGGTCATGTTGTGCTTTTTGTTCGCCCCAATAATTCAAGTACCGCAAAGCAGCGTATAGATCCTCGCCCTCGGCAGTTAGACAATATTCCACGTGTGGCGGTACTACCGGCAAACTCTTCCGTTCGACAATTCCCGCACTAACCAGCTCACGCAACTGATCTGATAAAACCTTTTGTGAAATTCCTAATTGTTTCTGCAGAGCACCGGTACGCCAGGAGTGGCCTGCTAGCAAAAAGACAATCACTGCTTTCCACTTACCACCCAAAATGCTTAATGCATATTCTGCTCCCGTATTGAACATTTGCTGTTTGACCATCATTTTCTCCTAATTCTTTATTCATGTGGCACCCTAGCATAAGTTACCATTGAGTAACTATGTTACTAGAAAGTGCTTACTTTTAATTAGTTATTAGCTTGCTATACTTTAATTGTAAACAAGTTAAGGAGGAATTGCTAATGAATCAGAATGTTTTAATTCTTGGTGCTAGCGGTCGGATCGCCCATTTTGCCATTCAATTTTTGTTAAATGATACCAGTGATCATTTAACACTTTTTACGCGGCATCATGGCCAATTTACTGATCTAGCTCCACAACGAATTTCAGTTATCAATGGAGATACCCTCAACCCAGCTGACCTGGACCACGCCATGCAAAATATCGATATCGTGTACGCGAACCTTAGTAACCCTGAGATTAAAAAGCAGGCTCAAAACATTGTCACCGCAATGGACCGTCACCAAATCACAACCTTAATCTGGATCTCATCGATTGGCATTTATGATGAAGTTCCCGGTAAGTTTGGTGAATGGAATAATCACATGCTTCGTCAGGACGGTGCTACGAGCTATCTTGGTACTTATCGAGCAGCTGCTGATGTGATTGAAAATTCAGACCTCAACTACACTATTATTCGTCCGGCTTGGCTAACCAACAAGGACGAAGTGGACTATGAGACCACAGAACGCAATGAAAAATTTAAGGGAACCGAGGTTTCACGTAAGACAATTGGCTATGTCGTTGCCCAAATCGTAAAAAATCCGGAACCTTATGCTCATCGCTCAATTGGAATTGATAAGCCGGGAACAGACGGCAATAAGCCTAGTTGGTATTAAGGAGAAAGATGTCAAATGACATCTTTCTCTTTTTTGTTCGGAAATAGTCTTATTTTGAGTTTTCCTTTTGGCTTTTTTAGATAATTAACTAATAAACACGAATAATACCTAGAAAAACTGATTCTGATATATTAAAATTATTCCAACTTAAGTGAAAGTGAGGAAATACTAATGAAAGCTATTCTTACCGTTTTGGGTGAAGACCAAGTGGGGATTATCGCACAGATAAGCACAGTCCTAGCAGATAAAAATATCAACATTCTCGATGTTTCACAAACCATCATGGATGGTAACTTTGTAATGATGATGTCCGTCCAAGTACCAGAAGCTCTCGATGGCCACCACTTAAACACTGAATTTACCAAACTGGGAAAGCAAATTGGCGTGGAAATTAACCTGCGGAACGCCAAACTCTATGATGCCATGCATAATCTTTAAAAGGAGGCCCCAATGAATTCACAACAAATTTATGAAACTAGTCGAATGATCAATAATGAGAATTTAGATGTCCGAACCATTACGATGGGAATTTCATTACTCGACTGTATTGATAGTGACAGTGATCGCGCCTGCGAAAAGATCTATGAAAAGATTACCTCTAAGGCTAAGGATCTCGTCAAAGTTGGTCAACAAATTGAAGCTGAATATGGTATTCCCATCGCTAATAAGCGGGTCACGGTAACACCGATTTCACTCATCGCCGCATCCTCTCATGACCACGACTATGTAAAATATGCCAAGACACTCGACCGTGCTGCCAAAGCCTTGGGGATCGACTTTATCGGCGGTTACAGCGCGCTGGTACAAAAAGGCTATCAAACTGGTGATGAGACACTGATTGCCTCCCTCCCGGAAGCATTATCTGAAACTGACTTTGTCTGTGCGTCCGTCAACGTTGGATCAACCCGAAGCGGGATTAACATGGATGCCGTTGCTCAAATGGGTAAAGTGGTAGTTGAGGGTGCTAAGCGCGATATGATGACCAACGCTAAATTGGTCACCTTCTGTAACGCCGTTGAAGATAACCCATTTATGGCCGGTGGCTTTCATGGGGTCAGTGAACCAGATGCTGTGATCAACGTTGGGGTTTCTGGACCCGGAGTAATCAAAAATGCTCTTGAAAAAGTTAAAGGTGCTTCAATGGATGTGGTTGCAGAAACCATCAAGAAGACCGCTTTTAAAGTCACCCGGATGGGACAGCTAGTTGGTACCCTCGCCGCTGATCGATTGGGCGTGCAATTCGGAATTGTTGACCTTTCGTTAGCGCCGACCGCAGCTGCTGGTGACTCGGTTGCTGAAGTGCTAGAAGAAATTGGGGTTGCTCAAGTGGGAACCCACGGTACTACGGCAGCATTAGCAATGCTCAACGATGCCGTTAAAAAAGGCGGCATTATGGCATGTAGCCATGTTGGTGGCTTGTCGGGTGCTTTTATCCCCGTTTCAGAAGATGCGGGAATGATTAAAGCGGTGAATGCGGGAACCCTGAATATTTCTAAGTTAGAGGCAATGACGGCTGTTTGTTCCGTCGGCCTAGACATGATTGCGGTTCCTGGTGACACACCGCAGGAAACAATTAGCGCGATGATTGCAGACGAAGCAGCGATTGGGATGATTAATAATAAACCACTGCCGTGCGGGTCATTCCAGCACCGGGTAAAAAAGTTGGTGATGAAGTCGAGTTTGGTGGCCTTCTTGGTCATGCCCCAGTAATGGCAGTTAACCCAGCAGTAAGTACTAATCTAATTCAACGTGGTGGATTAATTCCAGCACCAGTGCATAGTTTTAAGAATTAAAAATTGGCGCTGTGATATAAGTAATTCTAGCAAATTGAATACGAACTGCGCAGTACGCAAATGGGCTCCAGTGCTCGGTAAAACCGAACTCTGGAGCCCTATTAATTATTTAGTAAGTATTTCGTAAACATAGCTCGTTTCATCAGGACGGTAAACTCCATGGAGGGTCCCCACCCGCGTGAAACCATGTTTCGTAATTAGATGTTGCATTGCCTTGTTATCTTCATGAGTATCAATCCGAATGGATTCAATATCAGGCCGCTCATTTTTAATATGATCAATCACCGCGACAAATAGCTTAGAAGCATATCCTTGACCAGCATGGTCAGAATGAATGGCTACCCGGTGAATAGTTAGATAGGCATCAGTCTCTTTTAACCATTCACCATCTAATTCATCATATGCATGATCAGGCGCTGGCAGAATCGTAAACGTCCCCACAGTTTCGTCATCATCAGAATGAACCAAATAGG
This sequence comes from Candidatus Limosilactobacillus excrementigallinarum, assembly GCA_019117445.1. GTDB lineage: Bacteria > Bacillota > Bacilli > Lactobacillales > Lactobacillaceae > Limosilactobacillus > Limosilactobacillus excrementigallinarum. Next base: position 33,309 of record DWZS01000090.1, read on the forward strand.
CAAAACCATTTTCAACATCTTCTTTAACGTGTTGTGGATTTGGGTAGTCACCCTGCCATTGATCAATCCCCTTTTCGGCCAACTGATTGCGCCCGTCCTTTAGGATTTCAACAACGCGTTCGTAATCTGTCATTTGTGCTTTTTCAATGTGCATAATGCAACCCTCTTTCCTAATAATTTAATTCACAAGAAACCATTGTACACAAGTTTTTTGCAAATCTCAAATTTCTAACAAAAAGTAACCAAGCGGTTATATAATGGTCATGAAATTGTTAAAGGAGGGTTTAAATTGTCAAAATCAGCACGCTATAGTATTGCGACGATTATCATTATTATTATTTTAGGAATTGTTGGTGGCGCGTGGTACCAACACAAAAAATCCAGTAAATTTGTTCAGTCCACCACCCCGACCCTATTTTTCCATGGCGGTGGCAGCAGTTATCATGCTGAAGAACATATGGTTAACGCCGCCAAGAAGGCCGGCGTCACTAAGACAGTGCTCCGCGCTAACGTTGCCAAGGATGGGTATGTAACATTGCATGGGACCATGCACAAAAATTCTATTAATCCGATTGTCGAAGTTAACTATGAAGATAATCGACAGTTAGACTTTAATAAGCACGGTGTTTGGGCCACCAATGTAGTCAAAGCATTGCAAAAGCAATATGGAATTAAAAACATCAACATGGTCGGTCACTCACTCGGGAATATTTCTATCATTTATTATCTTCTCCAAAATGCGCAAAATAAATCAATGCCTAAACTCCGCAAGCAGGTAGATATGGCTGGCCATTTCGATGGATTAGATTTCGCACAACTTCCTGCGGAGATTCGTCAACCACAAAATTTAAAGCTGGGTCGCAACGGTAAGCCTAACCACATGAATGCCACCTATCGACAAATGACTAAACTCCGTTCAATCTATCCGAAAAATCAAATCCGGGTACTAAACATTATCGGTAATATTGGTGGTAAAACCGACGGTACGGTCACGAACGTGTCATCTCTGAGTTTAAAGTATTTAGTTGCTCAGCGGGCAAAGTCTTATCAGGTCAAAACTTTCCACGGTAAATTAGCCCGCCATAGTAAACTTCATAGCAATCCAGCAGTAGACAAAGTATTAATTCAATTCCTGTGGGGTAAATAACATGAAGCTAACCTTGTACGAACTTTATCAGATGATGCTGAACCAGATGGGACCAACTGGTTGGTGGCCAGCTGATTCCAAAAATGAAATTATTTGTGAAGCAATCCTAATTCAAAATACCAATGCTGAAAATGCCGAGCGGGCCACTGCCAATTTACGTAACCAGACTGCTTTCGATGGCAGTGCCTTACTTTGTTTACCATCAGCGAAATTAGAAGATCTGATTCGACCAGCAGGGTTCTTTAAAAATAAGGGCAAGGCAATTCATAATTTCTTTGCTTGGTATCACCAGTTTAATTTCAAACCTGCCTTAGTGAGCCAGCGGTTTGGCAAAGATTTGCGAAAAAAGCTCCTGACCCTCCATGGGATTGGCAATGAAACTGCCGATGTCTTACTCACCTATGTCTTTGACCAGCCCGCCTTCATTAGTGATAAATATGCACGAACCCTCTTTACCCACTTAGGCATCAAAGGATTAAAAGATTATCAGTCCTTAGCACGCCGCTGTCAACTAACGGCCGAATTTTCACTAGCGGATGCCCAAGAATTTCATGGGTTAATTGATGAATTTGGTAAAAAATACCTGCGGCGAACCGATCGCTTTGCGGATAGTTTTCTTAATCAATACCAGCTAATCCTGCATTAATCTACTCGTCATTTGGAAATAATTTTTATAGAGGGATGTAAAACGGCCATGGTTAGTAGTTGCTAACCATGGTTTTTGTCGTCCACAATAGTGCAGAATTACCGTATTTTTGATTACCCAATCTAGGGTACATTTACCAAGTGTGATTGTTTCATATACTCGGAGATTACGGGCATCAAAATTATACAATTCATCTGGAACAGAAAGAATGTAACGGCCATACAGTGCGTTTAAAACATCCTGATCTGGTAACAGAAGAATATGGTCACGAATATAGTCAAAAATGGTATTGGGATCGACTCGTCGGCGAATTTCATCTAAATTCATTAAGAGAACTCCCGAATTATAGTAGCCGTCCGCATCAAAATTTTGCAAACGTATTTTATTAATCACATCCGTCGCATTCGTCAGATTAGTATGAATTGCAGAAGCATACATGTAGTTTTTGAGATCAATATCATAAAGTGGCCGCAAATCATTAATGCATAATAAATCTGCATCCAAGTACAAAATCCGGTGTAATTGCTTTGGCAAATAGAGATGTGCTAACAGCCGATAGTAAATTGTCGTAGGATAGCGATCCGTAACCGGGGCATTTTGAAAGGCACTTTCGGGGATTTCAACTTGGTGATAATGCATCCCTAATTTATGACACCCGGCTGACAATTCAGCTGAATGGGAAAAATCCTTGGTCACAATGACATAGACATTAATATCATTCGCTGATGAATTAAGGTCAATGGAGTATAAAACGGTTAGCAGTTGCTGATAAAAACGATCATCAATCGAAAATAGTAGGTTCATAGTATCCTCCTCATCAAGATTATTATACCGAAGGACTTGCCAATCGGAAACAGATGATTTACCCTTAATGCTAACTGGAATTAGAGAGGAAAGTAAAAATAATGGAACCAGCAGAGCAGCTCGATGCTGTGAAACACTACACGATTCAAAAACTTGGCATGGATCATACCGGTCATGGCCTTGATCACATTCGCCGAGTTGTTAAAATGACTAAGCGGCTGGCTAAAGATGAACAAGTCGATGAATTTATTGCTACTGCAGCCGCCTATTTACATGACACGATTGATGAAAAACTAGTCATGAGTGTTAAAGAAGCCCAAGATGAACTACGGGAATTTTTACGAAAAATTGATTTTACGCAAAATCAGATCCACGCAGTCATGGAAATTATTACTCAAATGTCGTTTGCTGATACTTTAGATGGCGAACGACCAGTGCTATCACCCGAGGGTCAGGTAGTTCAAGACGCCGATTGGCTCGATGCCATTGGCGGAATTGGAATTGTCCGTGCTATCTATTTTGGTGGCAAGCACGGTGAGCGGATTTATGATCCAGAAATGGCTCCACGGAAAAATATGACGCGTGATGATTACCGCGACCTGCGTCACGAAACCATTATTAATCATTTTTACGAAAAGTTATTAAAAATTAAACCGATGTTAAATACCAAGGCCGCCCAACAAATCGCTGTTCATCGTCAGCAAGTTATGCTTGACTTCCTCGATGAATTTAAAGATGAATGGGCATCAATCCGCTAAAAAAATAATCAGGAGTAAAATTTACTCCTGATTATTTTTTTTAACTATTTCTGTATAGTGACGTAACCACAACGTTAATGGTGGAATTAACAAGCAATCAAGCAGCCCATTGAGCAAGGCAGCTGGCAACCCCATGCCCAAGATCATTGTAAAGTCGTCCCATTTATTAGTAATCAATAAGGCCTGCACAAATACAACCGCTAACATCCCAACGAACTGACACAGCCCTGCAATAAGGCCAAAATTAATGGCCTCCGTATGACTCATGTGAACCGTCAACGGCGTCTGCCAATGCAAAATCATTGAAACAACCAATAAACTAAGTAAGATTGGCACCACCATTGCCCAATTATGGATATTCATTAGCAACATGGTAAGCGTCACTACCACCAAGGTTGCATAACTTTGCAATAGGTTTATCCCTAAGGCAATAATAATCACAATAATACCGGCAATTTGAACCGTTACGGCACCAGTCGGTAATGGATAATGCCATTGAATAAAGCATAGGAGTACCGCGAAAACAGTTAACCCGGACCATAAACCCCATTTTTTCATTATAATGGCTTCTTTCTGGTATCCTGCATCCAACCTAGGGCAAGGGCTCCTTGACCAAGGTGGACACCAATCACTGGACCAAAGTATGATAATTCAAAATCAATCTCAGGATGTTTCTCTTGCAAATCAGCAAGCCACTTTCGTCCTGCCTCTTCAGCCGCGGCATGGAAAACGTATGCCCGCACCGGATAATCAGTCTTCGCCAGCGATTCATCAAAAATTTGTTCAACCCGGAACTTAGCCTTCTTCATTGACCGTACCTTTTCGAACGCTTCAATCGCGTGGTTAGGATTATCAAATGACAATAATGGCTTAATGCGCAAAATCGAGCCGACAAAGGCTGAAGCATTAGATAAGCGCCCACCACGTACTAGATTTTGTAAATCATCAACCACAAAATCGTCATGAATGGTTGCCCGTAACTTGATTAATTTATCGACGATGGTATCAACATCATCGCCCTGGTCGACAAGTTTTGCGGCTTCAATCGCGAGTTGACCCATCAGCTTAACCGTAATTTGCGAATCAAACGGCACAATCTTGATGGTATCCTTCATCTGCTCAGCAAGTAATTGAATATTATTTAAGAAGCCGGAAATACTTTTCGCGAGGTGAATACTAATAACTGCCTCATACCCTTCATCCGCTAACTTTTGGTACAATTCCATCATTTCACCGATTGGCGGCTGCGAGGTACTTGGAAAGGTTTTTGAGGTTTTTAATTCACGATAAAAATCTTCTGTCGTGATGTCAACGCCCTCTTGATAATCTTTACCGTCAATCGTAAACGGAATTGGGACGACGTGGATCTGATAGTCCGCAACTTCCTTTGCGGTTAAGTATGCTGTACTGTCGGTAACAACCGCAATTTTCATTGTTATTTCCTCCAAATATGATTTAAAAATAATTTTAATGTAAATAATTGCTTTAATTTTGAACTCAATAATACTAAAAAAATACCATATCTTGCTTGATATGACAATCATTAATTAGCTTACAGTGTTTTACGGAATTCGTCAAAAAAGGTATAATAACACGTAAATGTCTAAAAAGGAGGACCTGCCCAATGGCTTTTGACGGTTTTTTTACCCATGCAATGGTTAAAGAACTTAATGATACATTACAAACTGGTCGGGTGATGCGCGTTAATCAGCCGTACCCAGCCGAAATGGTGATGGTTGTGCGGGCACACCGCCATAATTACTCATTACTGGTTTCTGCGAACCCATCCTACCCCCGGGTTCAGCTAACCACCATTCCTTATCAAAACCCGGCAGTACCAAGTAATTTTGCGATGACGATGCGCAAATACCTTGAAGGGGCCATTATCGAATCAATCGAACAGGTTGAAAACGACCGGATTGTGAAAATTAACTTTACCAACCGCGATGAACTCGGTGATAATCAAAAATTGGTCATTTATATTGAAATTATGGCCCGTCATAGTAACGTTTCATTAGTCAGTGAACCCAACGGCAAAATTATCGAGACAATTAAACATGTTGGTTCAGATCAAAATCGGGTCCGAATCTTATTACCGGGCGCACCATTCGTGATGCCGCCCAAACAAGAACGAACTAATCCCTACCTGCCTAACCAAAAGTATTCTGATCTCGTTCGTCAATATCAAACGGATCTTAATGGCCTGGCACATGCACTTCAGCAAACTTATCAAGGATTAGCACCAGCAACAGCTCGTGAATTAGCGAGTGAACTGCTGAACGCTGACAATCTGCCAACGGCTTACGAACAGTTCATCAATCACTTCAACCACCCCACACCAACTATTCTTACCAATGACCGAGGTAAGAAATCTTTCATGGCCTTTCCGCCGGTTGATCATCAAGGCTCACTGCAAACATTCCCGACTTTAAGCGCCATGCTCGATGCCTTTTACGCCCAAAAAGCAGAAAGTGATCGAACAAAAGAACTCGCTGGACAAGTTTTAAAAGTTGTTAAGAATGAACTCAAAAAAGATCGTCGGAAGGTAAAGAAACTAAATCATCAGCTCTCTGAAGCTGCGGATGCAGACTATTACCGAATCCGGGGTGAAATTTTAACTACCTTTATGGGGCAAGTTAAGGCCGGGATGACTGACATCGATTTGCCTAATTTCTATGATAATAACCAGCCGTTACATATTAAGCTAGCACCTGAGCTTTCTCCATCTAAGAACGCCCAAAAATACTTTACCAAGTACGATAAACTGAAGGCCTCCGTTGCGTACGTGAATGAGCAATTAGCACTGACGCAAAAGGAAATTGACTACTTTGAAAATATATTGAGTCAAATTGAAATTGCCTCCCCCGCCGATGTTCAAGATATTAAAGTCGAACTACAGGAACAGGGCTACATTAAACAGCGGAATAAAGGTAAGAAGAAGCGTAAAATTCGTGCCAGCAAGCCAGAAGAATTCCATGCGAGTGACGGGACAACTATTTTGGTTGGTAAAAATAATTTACAAAACGATCGCTTAAGTTTTAAGACCGCTAATAAGAATGAGTTTTGGTTCCACGTTAAGGACATGCCAGGCTCCCACGTGATCGTTCGGAGCACTGCCCCGACTGACGAGACGATCCAAGAAGCGGCAGAACTGGCTGCCTATTTCTCCAAAGGACGTAATTCTGATCACGTTCCGGTAGACTACTTACGGGTCAAGCAACTGCATAAACCAAATGGTGCCAAGCCAGGTTTCGTTATTTTTCGCGGGCAGAAGACACTGAGTGTGACTCCTAAGTTATTACAAAATTAAAAAGGATTGGGAAAATTCCCAATCCTTTTTATTCTATAAACTGCATTTCTGCCCCCATCACTTTAAGCGCGGTGGGCAGTTCCTTAATTTGCAAAGCCTTGAACGGGAACAATGCACGGTAGACGGCCGTCCGTTGTTGCGCCGGCTGCTTTTCCATTGAGCGTTGCAATAATTTACCGCTAAACTTATTAATCGCCAGACGAGCAAGCACTGCCGATAAATCTAATTGCAAAACCTTTGATAGAAATGCAATGTCTGGCGCCGGTAAAGAACGTACCATTTGAACTTGGTAATTGCCCAGCGGATCAGTTTTCAATAAAACCTGGTACAGTCCTGGACTGGTGAGTTCACGGACCGATTGCTCACCGAGTGCCATCACCTTTTTGACGGCAGCTGGTGCTAAGGTAGTTGGATAACGCTTCGCGACGGTCCGATAATTAAGCTGGTCATCCGCTTGCAGTGCAGCGGTCATTCCTAGTGGGTAAACATATTGACCGTCAAACAAGGCATTATACTCCAAAAGTGGCTCATTGCTGACCACATCCTCCAACTGATCTGCAGTTGGAATGGTAAGTAACGTCATAGAGTCTGGCAGATGTTTTCGCAAACGTTCTAGCAGCTCACCTTGATTGGAAGCGACCATCACCTTAGCCGGATTTTCGATCCGCACAATATCCATCACAGTTTCGTTCGTTAATGGTTCAACATACCGTTTATCTGCAAACAAACCTGCCATGGTTGGTGAACTTGGATTATCGTTCACCAGCACAATTCGGTAACCATGACTACGTAATTCGTTCATCACCCGACTAACTACATAATCATTAGCATTCCCATTACCAAGTCGACGGGGGCCACTACCAATTACTAAAATTGGTTGACTATCCTCTGGTCGGCTTTCATTTTCAATTTCAAAGGTGGAATAGAAGGTTCGCGAATGCTGATCAAATTCTCCCGCCGATGGATCAATTTCTTTAAACGTTCGGTTAATCTGATGCTGTTCGCGTAAATGAAAAATTTGCTCATCACTGGTCTCCCATAATTCTGCAATCTTTCCATCATCAAATCCCCAGTACTTAGCCTCTTTCAGTACCGCCGGGCTTTCCTGGAACTGCTGAATTTCCGTCTGAATTTTTAACAGACGGTTAAATTGCGCTAAATAATAGCGGTCAATCTTGGTTAACTCTGCTAATTCCTTTTCTGAATATCCCCGCCGAATCGCCTCAATTAGCGAATAAAGTCGGTCCCCATGGGGATGGATCAGCAGCTGATCCAATTGATCATCACTAATCCCGTGCATTAATTTGGCCTGGCCATTATGCCAGCCAAATTGATAATCCGCGTTAGCCTTAAGTAATGCTTCAATCAAACTGCGGCCAATCCCGATTGTACTGCCAACTGATTTCTTTTGGGTACCCAATTTTTGATTATTAACGGTTAATTGGCTAAAAGGAAAAACTGGCATCCGCACCGCCGTTCGATCCATTACCGGTTCTGTGACCGCCGTATGCTTAGTTAATCCGTGATCCAAGCGAATATTTCTCAGTAGTTCCCCAGCATATAAATGACCAACGACCCGACTCACCGGATAACCCGTCGCAATTTCAGTAAACGTGCTAATGCGATCAAAGTACGGGCTATTTTTGATCACGTAATAGCGATTTTGGTGGGGATCAAAAGCAAACTGCACGTGGTTAATTCCAACGATCCGTAGTTTGCGAGTAATCGCAAATGCCGTATTCCGCATATCTTGAATATTACGATCCAATAACGTTTGTGCTGGTAGAACAGTAATTGAATCACCAGCATGGATCCCAATTGGATCAATGTCTTCAGCAATTCCGAGGCACATCATATTACCCGAAGAATCACGCATAACCATGACTTCAATTTCTTTCAATCCCGCTAAGCTTTGCTGAACCATCACCTGACCGCTGCGTGACATTTGAATTCCCCGACTAACGGCCGTGCGTAATTCTTCACTATCTTGCACAATTCTCCGCATGCGGAGTGACTTGGGAAAGACAGCGCGAACCACTACCGGAAATCCAACCTCTTGCGCCATTTCTAATGCCGCCTGATAGTTATCCACCGTGGCAATCTTTTTCGTTGGTGCCTGCAAACGCCGCAGCGTCTGGTTTAACAACATCGGATTATTGACCTGGCGAACTGTCGCTTCTGGTACTCCGGCAATTTGAATATCGTTCTCAGTAAGGATCCCTGATTCACCAACCGTTTGAAGAATTTCAAAAGCACGTCGACCGCCAAGCGTTGGCACAATTAGCTGCGGATGACGTTGATTAATCACTTCAATAATGCTCTGGGCCGTCAGTGGCAAAATATAGCGTTGCGAAATCGCAGTCGTTGTATCAAGTGACGTCGAAAATGGATTATCATCCACTAGGACAGTTTCAAAGCCGGCTTTTTGTAAGGTTCTTCCAATTTCTAGAGTTGCATAGTCGAGTTCACCGCCCTGCTGCAAGTTGTCACTCCCAGCACCAATAATCAAAGCTGTTGGTTTACTATCAGCCAAAATCTTCATCTCCTCGCTGATTCATGAGATCCATGAACTCATCAAATAATGGATCGGTTTCATCAGGACCTGGCGCACCATCTGGAAAGAATTGAACGGAAAAAGCCGGATATTGTCGGTGACGGAGTCCTTGAACACTGTTATCAAGCAGGTCAACGTATGTAATAAAAAGCTTTTGCCGATCAACACTTTCCCGATCTACTTCAAAACCGGCACTTTGACTAGCATAATCAATCTGATCAGTAATAATTTCCTTAATCGGATGGTTCATCCCATGATGCTCTACAGGGCGCCGCTTGACAGTTGCTCCGTTAGCCATGGCAAATAATTCATGTCCTAAGCCAATCCCGAAGACTGGCACGTGCTGCTGAACTTCTTGAATCATTTTTAAGACCGATTTTTTTAAACTGTGCGGATCTCCTGGACCACTAGAAAAAACGACTCCATCTGGATCCAGCCGCAAAATTTCATCAGCAGTCGAAGTGTACGGTAAAACAGTAACGTTACATTTCCGACGGGAAAGTTCCCGTAAAACCCCATTTTTGAGTCCAAAGTCAACTACCACCACTGTCTTGCCGACGTCAGGGTTAGGATATGGTTTTGGCGTCGCTACTTGGGCTACCTGCTGATTAGTCAAGACTGTCGCGTGGAGTTGATCAAATGCATGGTCATCAGGAACAGGAACAATACTTCCTCGAATAGGTTCAGTGGCAGATCGCAATTTATGAACAAGTGCCCGTGTATCAACGTTCGTAATTCCGGGAATATTCATTTGCTGGAGGTAATGACTAAGGCTCTGACGGTGCTGGTCATCAAATGCCGCTAAATCCCGCACAATCACTCCTTTAGCTGCTGGAACGATTGATTCATAAATATTCCGATTAATTGGCACATTGCCGACATTCGGTTGGGTGAAAACAATAATTTGGTTATCATATATGGGGTTCGTAATAATTTCCTGGTAACCAGCCATACTGGTATTAAAAACCACTTCACCAAAAGTGACTGCTGGTGAGCCAAAGCCATCACCGGCATAAACCGAGCCATCTTCCAAAATTAAATAACGGGCAGTCATTGAAATTTCACCTTCTGTCAATTAGTACCTTTTCATTCTACACCACATTTTAATTTGTTCGTGGCAAATCTGTTTGATCCAAGTGCCTTAACATTTGCGCAAACCAAGTCGGCAAAGGAGCCTCAAACACCATTTCCTTACCTGTAACTGGATGCTTAAAGCCCAATAGACGAGCATGTAAATACTGGCCATTTCCCTTCAAGGTTTTTCGTGGTCCATATAATGGATCACCCGCCAGCGGATGGCCAATGTATTTCATGTGAACCCGAATCTGATGGGTTCGACCGGTTTCTAACTTACAGGCAACTAATGTGTAGTGATGATATCGTTTGAGCACCCGAAAGTGGGTTACCGCTGGTCGGCCATTGGCCACCACTGCTTGCTTTTTACGATCCTTTGGTGATCGGCCGAGTGGAGCATCGATGGTCCCCTGGTCTTCTTTAATAACACCATGAACTAACGCTACGTATTCACGTTGGTTGGTTTTCGCCTTTAATTGCGCTGCTAATGAGCGGTGAGCCCGATCATTTTTAGCGACCATTAATAATCCTGAGGTATCCTTATCAATACGGTGAACGATTCCTGGCCGGTATTCACCATTAATATGTGATAGTGGACAATGATACAATAACGCATTGACCAAGGTATGGTTAGGATGCCCCACAGATGGATGAACCACCATTCCCTGTGGTTTATTAACGACCAAGACATCATCATCTTCATAAACAATTTCTAAGGGGATATTCTCGGGCTCTAAATCAATCTTTTGTGGTTGTTCAGGAATCACTTGAACAATATCGCCTGCTTGAAGATGGTATTTCGGTTTTACAGACTGCTTATTCACCGTCACATTACCATCCTCAATCCATTTTTTTATTTGTGAACGAGAAACATCTGGTAAGAGCGTGGCCAGTTGTTTATCAATTCGCCCGGTCTCTTGGGCACTAATTTTTAGTTGGGTTGGTTGATTCGGCATTACGATTCCCTTCATCCTTCTCTAACAACACAATGATAATTAAAATCACGACACCAACAGTCAAACAAGCGTCTGCTATGTTAAATACTGGAAAATTAATTGGTATTAGTTCAAACATATCAACGACATATCCGAAGCGGAGCCGATCGATAAAATTACCAATTGTTCCTGCAAAAATCAAACTAAAGCTTAGTTCTACAAGCCATTGACCACTAAACCGGTGCATTAGATAAATCAAAACAACAATGGCAATAATGCTAACAATAGCAAAAAACCACTGCTTGCCTTCTAATAATGACCACGCCGCACCATCATTCCGCAAGTTGGTTAATTCCACCAGTCCTGGAACCAATGGACGGGTTTGATCATGTAAAATGTTATTTGCTACCCACCATTTTAATAATTGATCAGCACCAATTAAAATGACGACCAACCCGCAATATGGCAGCCAGCTAAGTTTATTATTTTTCATCGTCTTTAATCACCCCATTTACACGCAACAAATGTTGAATCGATCGCAACGAGCGTTCAGTAAATGAGAAAGTCATTACCTCGCCTTGGACAGTAATGGTCATTGTATGCTTCGTAAATAGTGGTTGCCGAATCTCCTTAGTTGGAATCACCAAATATTCCTTCACTAATAGGCGGTTAAAAACCATCTTACTTGGTGAGATTACTACCGTCCTGCGGAAAATCTGCAAAGCAGCTACGACTAAAAACACTGCGATAAAAGTTGCCGTAATCCATTGAAAATGGGTGATCTCAAATGCAATAATGATTCCAATAATTAAAATGATGAGGGTCCAACTCCAATCAATGATTGCGGTTGTCAAATCAGGTTGATAAAAATACCGTTTTTGTTCTTCCATTTTGTTCTCCTTCAAAGTATGAGGTTTTAAAAATGATTAAATTATTTACAGATGCTGCTACCAAAGATAACCCTGGGCCAACTGGTCTTGGGGCCGTGATCCTGATTGATGGACAGCAAATTCAATTGACTGATCACGCCACAAATGTCAGTAATCACACTGGTGAATTTTTGGCCGCCCAATTTGGATTTCACTACCTAATCGAGCACTATTCTCCAGATGAAGTCGTGCTCTTTTATACTGATAGTCGCCTAATGAGTGACGCCATTGGCAAACACTATAGCAAACATTATGCCGACCAACTTAACTCTTTAGAATCCTTAATGCAACACTTTTCAACCGTGATTACACAGTGGATTCCAGAAAAAGAAAATCATGGTGCGCACCATCTTGCTAACCAAGCACTTCGACAAATTGAATAACCATCTTCCAGTATAACAAAAAGCATTTTGAATAAGGACGCGTTTACTTAATTTTCAGCTCAAAAAGCAAAAAAATAGGCAGACCCAGGGTTAAAAATCTCTGGACCTGTCTATTTCTCTTGTAAGGCCACTAATTTAGCATAGTAACCATGTTGTTTCATTAGTTGTTGATGAGTCCCCCGTTCGATGATTTGTCCGGCCTTCAACACTAGAATCTGATCTGCATCCTGAATCGTCGATAGCCGGTGAGCAATTGCAATGGTGGTTTGTTCAGCACCCATTTTCGTCAAACTGGTGGTAATTAAGTCCTCAGTTTGTGAATCGATATTGGCGGTTGCTTCATCCATAATTAAAATTTCTGGATGACGATACATCGTCCGGGCAAACGAAATCAGTTGGCGTTGACCAGCGGAAAGTTGGCCACCACCTTCACCCAAGTGAGTTGCGTAGCCATCAGGTAATGCATCAATAAATGGCGCAGCATTTACTAATTCGGCAGCCTGACGAACTGCTGAAGCTTTTTCAGGCGCAAACATCGCAATATTATGGGAAATCGTCCCATAAAACATAATTGGCTCCTGAACTACTAAACCGACCTTTCGACGGAGTTCAGTCAGTGGGTAATCGCGAATATCCTGCCCATCAATTAAGATTTGTCCCTGTTGGAACTCATAAAACCGCATCAAAAGGTTGACGATCGTGCTTTTCCCGCTACCCGTGTGACCCACTAGCGCGACTTTTTCTCCCGGGTGAACAACAAACGAAACATCCTTTAACACCGGTTGTCCTGACTGGTAACCAAAGGTAACATGACGAAATTCAATCTTACCAACACCAATCTGGAGGTCACGATTTATTTGCTGAGGCTGATTTGTCGGCTGGTCCATTAACTCATAGATCCGCTGCGCCGCAACTATTCCCTCCTGAAAAGTTGCCAGATTCTCCATTACACTAGTCAGCGGATTAAAAAAGTTTTGCTGGTATGCGATGAATGCATACACAACCCCGGCCGCAACCGATAAATGAGTACTTTGCCAACCAAAATAGCCTAGGGTGGCGGTTTCAGCCAAAATGAACATTAAACTTACCACCGGATAAAGTAAGAATGAATCAAAAATAATTAATTTACTTCGTGACTTAAAATATTGCCGATTAACTTTGGCAAATTCACTATTAAGCCTTTTCTGCTGTCCAAATTGTTGAATAATTTCAATCCCACTCAGAGTTTCATTTAAGCGCGTATTAATATCACTCAAAGTGGCCCGAACGCGATGGTACACGGGAACACTAACCCACTGATATAAAAAGACCAGGCCGATGATGACCATCAATAAGCCGACCGTAAGCCACGCCAATAGTTGGTTAACCATCATCATAGCAACAAATGCTGATACCAGGCCTGCAATTGCAACAATCAGATTCAAAATCAGATTCCAAAAGTTATACAGTGTCTTGGTATCATTCGTCACCCGCGAAACTATCTCACCAACGGGAGTTTGGTCATAGTAAGCCATGCCCATCCGGTGCAACTTATCAAAAAGTTGTAAACGAATGCGTTCCAGAGTCGCCTCGGACACGATCGCAAAACTATACGCCTGACCAAACTGCATCATGGCTTTCATCGCGGTGACAGCAAAATACGCAGCCACAAAGCCAATAATGACTTGCACAGTTGCTTGAGCGTGACGTAGATAATGATCAATAAAGAATTGAATCATCCGCGGCAGAAGTAAATTAACAATACTAACAAGGATCGCCATAACCACGGCTAATATAAACTGCCGCCAGAAGGGGCGGGCAGCTCGGAAAAGGCGATTTAAAATCTGTCGCTGAGACCGGTTATTATTCATTTAAATCTGCCTCCAATCGTTGTCGCCGTTCTTGAACTGCTAATGTTTCCTTAAACCAACCTGGTTCTGTAGCTAATTGGTGAGGTGCCCCTTGTTGAACAATCGTTCCATGATCCATAACGATTACCCAATCGGCGTGTTGCACCGTACTCAACCGACTCGTTACCATCACCACCGATTGATCGTGATGGTCCTGAAGATTTCGTTCAATCAACGTTGCAGTTTGAGCATCCACTGCGGATAAGGGATCATCTAATATCAGTAGCGGCGCCGCTTTTAGTAAAGCACGGCCAATTGCAACCCGTTGTTTCTGTCCACCTGATAATGACATCCCCTGCTGACCAACTTGGGTTTGATATTGTTGGGGCATTTGTTGAATATCATCCGCGATAGCGGCCTGCGTGGCTGACTGTTCAACCTGGGCGAATGGGGCCTGAACATTGGCAAACCGTAAATTATCCTGAATACTAGTAGAAAACAGAAAATTCGTTTGTGGCACATAACTTAATTGTGTTAAATATTGGTCATGCGGGATTTGACGGATTTCTTGATTGCCAAACGTTATTTTCCCATGATAATTGTCAAAATCACGCACTAATAATCTTAATAACGTTGATTTACCGCTTCCAGTTGGCCCAACAATACCAACCATTTCACCAGGTTTAACCTGAAAGTGAACGTTTTCCAGTACTGGTTTCCCGTGACCTTGATAAGCAAATTTATCCAAATCGACTTTCAGTTGACTAGGAAATGCCAGTTGAGATTGCGCAGTCCCAGGTTGCCACTGGTTTTCTTCAGCTAGTAATTTCTCAATCCGGTCATAGCTCGCCCGACCACGCTCGAGGGTATTAAAAAGTGTCCCAATTGCAAATAGTGGCCACACTAATTCACCTAAATAAGTCATCATCGTAACCAACTGACCAATGGTGATTTGGTGCTGATTCACCATCAAACCACCAACCCCAATGGCGATAATATAGGCTAACCCCATAATTAGTGTTGTTGCTGGGTTAAAAAGTGCATCCCAGAAATAGGCCCGCTTATTCGTTTGATAGGCGCGGTCGACATACCGCCTAAAATCCTGTTGATCTGCTTGCTCATCGCCAAGTGCCTTTAAAACCCGCATCCCACTAATGCTCTCTTGAGTTTTGTTGTTAAGATCACCGAAAGCCGCTTGGGCAGTGCTATATGCATCGTGAATTTTGTTTCCCAAACGATTAGCCAGCAGTACTAATAATGGCAATGGCACCAACGTTAAAACTGTTAACCGCCAGTTGACAAACATTCCCATTGCAATAATCATGGAGCCACCGGTAATCAGTGAATCCGCTAAGGTCAAGATTCCATAACTAGCAACTTCACGAACTGCTTCAACATCATTAGTTGCGTGAGCCATTAAATCCCCAATGCGCCATTTTTGATAAAACGTCGGATCCATCCGCAAATAATGATTAAATAGCCGTCCTCGTAACTGGCGCTCTAGGACATAGGAGCTACCATAAATTAATTTTTGCCAAGCAAACCGCAGTAAATATTGACAAGCGGCCGCCACCAGCATAATTAAAATCATGAATGTTAGCCACTGCCCAGTAATGCGATGTGTACTAATTGCGTCAACGACCTGACCAACTACCCGGGCAGGAATCACATTACAAATTGCCACTAAGACAAGCGCCAAGACACCACCAAAGTACTGTCGCCATTGTTGTCGAAAGAACCAATTAAGCTGGTGAAATATTTTCATGAAAGCCTCCCATTCCTAAAATTAAGTAAGTGCGTAAAGAGGACTCCAGAGTGCTCGAATCTACTGCGCACTGGAGTCCAATTGAATACCACGTCATTTTCACTTTAAGTTATTGGTTTTGCCACTCCGTAATTCCCCGTGCCAAACGATCTAACCCGGTCAGAACAGTTTTGTCAGAACATGCCACATTCATCCGTAAGAAAGATTTGCCATTACCACCATAAATTGCCCCAGCTGATAGGATCAAGCCCGTCTGCTTGCGAATAAACGCCGCTAATTTTGTTGAATCATTAGTGAGTTTACTTACATCCAGCCAAAGAAGGTAAGTCGCTTCTCCTGGAACAACGGTAACCCAACCAGCGAGTTGCTCCTGTACAAAGTCATTCACCAACTGGCGGTTTGCCTGAATCGTTGCCAAAACACGATCTAACCACAAAGCTCCATCTTCATAAGCAGCAATCGTTCCAGGGATAGCCATTAAGTTAGGTTCAGCTAACTCTTCACTGTTTAGGCCCCGACTGACCTGTGCACGCAAGTTAGCGTTTGGCACAATCACCGTAGCTGCATGGAGCGCAGCCACGTTAAAGGTCTTACTTGGCGACACTGCTACTTCAACGTTTTGAATTAAGTCTAGCGGCAAACTAAACATTGGCACATAACCAGTTTGATTAAAAGTAAAATCACCATGAATTTCATCGCTAAAGATAGTGACATGATAATGGTTACACAGTTTTGCCAAACGAATTAACTGATCCCGTGTCCAGATAATGCCCATTGGATTATGAGGGTTGCAAAGAATCATTAAGTTGGTTAAGGGATCTGCCAACTTGGATTCTAGATCTTGCCAATCAACACTGTAGGAATGCGTTTGGTCATCATAAAATAAGTCACTCGAGAGAACATGACGACCACTGTTAACAATGGAATTATAAAAAATATTGTAGACCGGTGCTTGAACTAAAACGTTATCACCAATTGATGTCAAACGCCGGACAGCTGATGAAATGGCCGGTACCACACCAGTCGTGAAAATCATCCAATCAGTTTGTGGTCGAAAACCATGACGTTGTTCATACCAATCAGCAACCGCATTGAAGTATTCATCGGGAATCTCCTCGTAGCCGAACGCGCCCAGCTGGAGTTTGTCCTGCATGGCTTGAATAATGGCTGGACTGGTTTTAAAATCCATGTCAGCAATTGTCATCGGCAATTCATCTTTACCGACATCCCATTTAACAGAGTTAGTATCGCGGCGGTTAACTGATTCTGGGTACGTACTCATCATCATCACTCCTGTTCATCTTGAATAATTGTAGTCTGTGAATGATCGATTTCTGGATCATCAAGGATAATTTGGCCAACTGATGGAACATGAATCCGGCCACTAATCGGATTCTTAATGCTCATCACGTGGGTAGTAATTTCAGCATCAATATTCTTGCAGTATTCAAATGCCAGGTCCGTACGAAGCACCTTACAATTGACTAACTTAATACCATCCAAGTAACAAAGGCCTTGATTGCTTTCAATCGTGCAGTTAATCAACGTCAAATTCTTCGTGTTCCAGGCTAAATATTCACCACTGATCTTAGAATCATAAATAGTCACGTTCTCGCAATTCCAAAAGGCATCCTTGGATACAAACCGTGAATTATGAACCTCAATATTCTTAGCACCATCAAAACAGTAATTACCAATTAAATCTAAGCCATCAATCCGAATATTGGAACTGTTCATCCCAAAGTAATCACCACGCGCTTGAACATTGTTTAGGTCGACGTCATTACAAGTCCACAGGGTTTCATCCGCATCAGAAAAGTAGACATTCTGCAAATGAACGCCATTACAACGGCGGAACAATTTAGGAGCCTGCAAATCAGAATCATGAATATTGATGTCATCAGTATACCAGATTCCAGAACGGGACATCGTTTCAAAAATAGTGTCTGTGACTTCCACGTGCTTGGAATACCATAATGGGTATTTCCATGTGAAAACGACCCCAGATAATTTTAAATCATGAGTCTCTTTAAGTGGAGATTCACCCTTACCAAAGGTAGTATCAATAATTTCCGCATCATGTTCTTTAAATAATGGCCGTTCCCCATCAAAATAACCTTCATTGATTTGTTTCATTCTTATATTCTCCAATATTTATTCTTCTTTTTTGTAAGTAATACTTATTATTAATATATTACGAATTAGTATTTTAGTTAAATTCATCTTTTGCATTGAATACCATGCACGTTAATTATGGATAAGTAATTAGAAAAAAATTATAATGATGGTGACCGTGGAGGGAGAAAAATGAAGTATTTACAAATAAAAAATGAAAAACTATCCGCAATTGGCATTGGTAGTGCGGCTCTTAGTCGGAATATCGCTGATGAGCAACAAGCCATTCAATTTGGTTTGGCAAATGGAATAAATGTAATTGATACTGCAGAAAGTTATGGCAATAGTGAGGAAGTAATCGGCCAGGCCTTACGTAGCATCCCCCGCAACCAGTACTTTTTAATTTCAAAGTTTTTGCCAGAACATGCAACACCAAAATTACAACGACGTAGCTTAGAACAAAGTTTACGACGGTTAAAAACGGATTACTTAGATCTCTACCTACTTCATTGGCGAGCGAATGCTGATCTTACTTCTACTGTGGCCGGTCTGGAAAAGTTGCAGCAGGAAGGCTTAATTCGTCATTGGGGCGTTTCTAACTTTGACATTCATGATATGCAGGACTTAATGCGGGTACCAAATGGTAACCATGTCTTTGCTAATGAAGATCTCTATAATTTAACCAGTCGTGGCGTAGAATATGATTTACTTCCCTGGCAAATCAAACACCAAGTTGGCTTTTTAAGTTATTCGCCTTTCCACGCAGTAGGCTGGAATTTTATCCGGCCACAACGGGTGATTGAAGAAATTGCTCAAGAACATCAGGCCACTCCCTACCAAATTATGCTTGCTTGGATCCTGCGGAACCATAATGTTCTCCCCTTGCCAAAAGCCGGCAAAGTCGACCACGTTAAGGACAACATTGCTGCATTAAATATTCAATTGACGAGCGATGATTTGCAACGGTTAAATAAGATCTACCCGGCGCCTACCCATCCAGAACCACTCGATAAAATTTAATTAGTGCTTGAGTTTGCTCCCTTTTTGCCCCTGAATAGTGCTTTACAATAAAGAAGAGGCTGGGAAAAAACTATCAGCCTTACGAAAAAAGCCGGACGATGAATCAGATTTAGATTCATTGTCCGGCTTTATGTATACACAGGAAATCGTTCCTGATATCATGTAATTACCACAAAAACAAAAT
>DWZS01000091.1 GCA_019117445.1 Candidatus Limosilactobacillus excrementigallinarum
GTAGCAAATGGTCCTCTTTCACCCGAAAAATCTAGCATATTTTCACTACTAATAGTGCCTATATTAGCAGTATTTCCACTACCTGGTTTTTCTCCTGAAATTTTATACTTCTCAGCAACAAAATAATCAATGTCTAAAACTGCAGGAGTTGCAGATTCAACTTCACTAAATGGTATAACTTCCGTAACATAATTTACATTTCGTGTATATATAAATCCAATAATCAAATGTGTACTATACATATCATAACTACCAGCTATATTTTTAGTACCATTTCTTAAAAAACTAGTATATGATCCTAAAGTAAATCCAAATTTTGATTTCTTGCCATGTCTATAAGTGGTTTTAATATCTATAGCAATACGATTTCTATCTGGATTGTTAGGATTACTTAGCCAAAAATCTGGATAAATTGTTTGCTTAGGCGATTCATTAAGATTCAAATGTAGCTTTTTAGCAACTTTTTCTAATTTAGGCTGTGTTAATACTTCAAATAATCTACCTATTATTTTTGAATCTGATCCTACAGTGTATACTTTTTTATCTTTGCCAGCAAATCCAACAATCTCTTTTTTAGGATCCTTCAAATCAATTAATTCTTTTAGAATTTCTGATTTTACAACATTTATATCTATATCCATGAAAATTTCTCCTACTTTTTGATTTAAATAATGCATTCTTGTATCATTAATACTGGTGGAGTTTTCACATTCTTCTTCGTAAAAGGACGCATCCTAACTGGATGTGTTCTTTTATTATAAACTATATATCATTGGTAATCTTTATCCTTAAAGACGAAAAAAGGGTATCCATAATGCATTTATGGATACCCTGTTTTCTTTTTATATCAGCGTTCTTTCAGCTATGTTATGATTATGGTATCCATTTATTAGAAATTGCAGTAAAACAGATATCATTTAGGGGTGAAAAAAGTTGGTTGTACAAAAGGTATTACCTATTAAAGACACAAATACTCTACACGAAATTGAGGATTGTTTGCGCGATAATTTTAAATTTGGGCTTCGAAACTACACGATTTTTAAATTAGGGTTGGTAACAATGCTTAGGGTGAGCGATTTGTTGGCTCTCAGACGTTCTGAAATTTTCAAAGACGATGGAACTATCAAGTTAAATGCTTATACAGTCGATCAGAAAACGGGTAAACACAATATTCTGTACTTAAAGCCCGCAATTTATGATCTGTCACAATATATCAAGTGGTTAAACGATCATTATCCCGATAGTGAATGGTTATTCCCATCTAGCCAGCACCCTGAAAATCATATATCAATTAAACAGTACTATAAGGTCATTCGGCGCGTCAGCGACCTATTAGAAATTGACTATTTGGGGACCCATACAATGCGTAAAACAGGCGCCTATCGGGTGTATGTACAGTCTAATTACGACATTGCTCTTGTAATGAGTTTACTCAACCATTCCAGCCAGGCCATGACACTTCGATATTTAGGTTTAGACCAAGTTAGTCGCGAACAAAAATTAGATAAAATTCACTTTGATTAAATAAAAGGATACAGATTTAACTGTATCCTTTTACCTCCTAACGATGACGCACCTGTGATTGCTAATTACCAGCCTAGTTCACCAGCGTTCCCCGGTAATGATAACTTACCCTGGGCAAATTCGTTGAATGCTTGGTCGATCATCGCAAATGCGCGATCTAATTCTTCTTCAGTGATTACCAATGGTGGTTGGAAGCGGAGAATGTGACCACGCAGGCTGATGATGATCGCACCTAATTCAAAGACACGGTACATGATCTTCGTCGTTGCTTCGTCGTCACCTTCACCGGTTTCAGGATTAATAATGTCAATTCCACCATCAAGTCCGTACATCCGGACGCCACCGATAAAGTTATACTTCTCTTTCTCCTCATAAAAGAACTTCTTTGCCTTGGCACCCAACTTTTGCGAGCGTTCCAGCAAGTGTTCTTCTTTAATTACGTCAATCGTCGCGTTCGCTGCAGCGGTCGTGACTGGGTTCCCTGCCGTTGTGTAAACGTTCGCTGGGGCTCCGAGTGATTCCATAACTTCCTTACGGCCAACCACCGCACTGAGTGGTAATCCAGATGCCAGGGACTTCCCGACCGCCATTAAGTCTGGTTCAATGCCGTCAAAGTTCTGGACGGACCACCACTTACCGGTCCGACCCATCCCCTGGTTGACCTCATCAATGGCAAAGAGAATGCCATTTTGTTTACAGAAGTCGTAAACCTTCTTCATGAACTTTGGTGGCGTCTTAACAATTCCGCCATCACCTTGAATTGGTTCAATTAGAACAGCAGCCGTTTCATCAGCTGGCAAGTAGGTTTCAAACGGAAGCTTAAACATCTTAAAGTAGCGTTCCGCAAATTCCTCATCGCTTTCATTAGGGAGCTTATCCCATGGATCAGGGAATGGTACCTTAACGACGCCTGGCAACAGTGGCCCCATCTTCCGGGTCATGTTCAAGGAAACCCCTGATAAGGTCATTGAACCAAAGGTTGACCCATGGTATGCACCAGTGAATGACACCATGTATGGGCGTCCGGTATAGGCACGGGCAAACTTAATGATCCCATCATTGGCATCAGAGCCGGAATTTCCCCAGGCTACTTCCACTGGGCCAGACATTGGTGCTAACGCTGCTAAACGCGGTGCGAGACGGGCCGCCTGACTGTTGGCAAAGTAAGCGGGCGTGTATTGGATCAGCTTCTGGGCTTGGTCCTGAATAGCTTTGACAACTTTAGGATGACAGTGACCGGTGTTAGTGGAACTAGCACTAGCTAAGAGGTCAATATAGTCATTACCATCCACATCCGTTAAAATGGCGCCCTTTCCATGATCCAGCACGATATCGTAGTACTTGATTCGTGCTGCCGTAGCAAAGGCTTCTTTTTCTTTAGCAAGAATTTGTTTGTTTTTTTCCATTGAACCCATTAGCGAGTCAACTCCTTTAATTTTATTTCTTATTTAATGACGAATGGCGGACACCGTAAGCAAAGTAAATTACCAAGCCGAGGATGAACCAAACTCCCGCGTAGATCTTTGCCTGGCTATCAAGGCCCAGGAAGACCAGCAGTGCGGCCAGAAAGCCCAGTGCTGGCATCACTGGATAAAGCGGCATCTTGAAGGCTGGCTTAGCGATATCCTTTCCTTCACGAGGACGCAGTGCGTAAATCCCCAGGGAAACGAACATGAAGGCAATCAGGGTCCCAGCAGAAATTAATTGTGACAGGAAGGCGAATGGGAAGAAGGCCCCAATCAGGATCCCAACAATGGTTAACGTCCACAGAGCACGGTTTGGCCGGTTATGCTTATCAAGGGTTCCTAACCACTTTGGCAGCATTCCGTCACGACCGAATGAGTAAATCAACCGTGATCCGGCCATGCTCATCCCGATCAAAGCAGTGAACATCCCAACGACAACAACGGTTTGAACCACTGCGGCAACACCACTATGACCAGCTGCCCGCAGTGCCAGCCCAACTGGTTCAGCACTATTAGCGTACTTGCTGTATGGCAGCATCCCAACCAGGACTAAACTAACGGCCACGAACAGGACCACGGCAATGGCCAGTGAACCAAGAATTCCCCGTGGCATCGTCTTTTGCGGGTCAACCGCTTCAGCTGAGTTCGCCGCGATTGAATCAAAGCCGATGTAGGACAGGCAGACCATTGATACCCCAGCGTAAATTCCTTGCCAACCACCAAATGGTCCATTCGCCGTTGGACGGTACTTAGGCACAAATGGGACGTAGTTAGCAGCATGCAATGCAGTCAAACCGACAACAATAAAGAGCAGGACCACGAAAACCTTCAAGACCACCAGGAGATTTTCCACCCGAGCAGTCCGTGACGCCCCTTGTGAAATCAACAGGGCGACTAATGCAATTACCACAACGGAAATCAAGTCGACGATTCCGCCGTCAGTTCCGAAGGCGTTAGATAACGACTTTGGAAGAGAAATCCCCATTGGGGCAAGCAGGCCCCGCAGGTTAGCTGATAACCCGGACCCCACAAAGGCCAGACAGATGAAATATTCGGCCAGCAGTGCCCAACCGGCAACCCAACCGAAAAATTCACCGAAAATAACGTTGATCCAAGAGTAAGCAGAACCGGCAAACGGCAATGCGGCAGCCATTTCTGCATAAGCAAAGGCTACTAACCCAGCAACCACCGCTGCCAACAGAAATGAAATTGCAACCGCCGGACCAGTATGCATCGCTGCCACTTCTCCGGGAAGAGTGAAAATTGAAGTGGAGACAATTGTCCCGACCCCAAGTGCTAAGAAATCCCGTACCTTCAGTGAACGTACTAGGTGGCCGTCTTTACTTGCGTAAACGGCGGGATCTTCTTTTCGGGTAATTGTTTTCCAAATACTCATATACCCTTCCTCCTTTTTATTAAAGTTTTATTAGAAAATTTCAATTTATTGTAGCAAGCCCATAATTAATCGTCAAGGGCTTTTTAATTCTGAAAACGGTTTATAGTTTAGCTTTTGGCTATTAATTAATTGTTAATTGATTATGAGTATTTGCACATTCTCACTAATAAGACAAGAATAAGGGGTGGTAATAGTTTAAAAAGAAAAAGACTGGGAATTATCCCAGCCTCAATTTTTTTGCTTAAATTTTAGCTTTAAAATTTTATCTTTTCACAAATCATTTTTAGCATAATTTTGATGGCCACATCAAAATTATGCTAATCAAAAAAATGCT
>DWZS01000092.1 GCA_019117445.1 Candidatus Limosilactobacillus excrementigallinarum
AATGTTTTTCGCACACGCTTATTCTCCTCATGAACGTGGATCCAATGAAAACAGGAATCGAGTTCTCCGACGATTTATCCCAAAAGGCAAGCATATTGAACAAATATCCAATGATGAACTAATTGGTTTAAATTAATTGGTATTTGAATTCACGGCCACTTAAATGTCTTAATTGGCATACACCAATTGAGATCTTCTTGCTTAATTTACGTCATTAAATTCGTTCAAGTTATTAATTTTTATCATTGGATTTTCTTCAAAGCCTTATCCATGATCTTACTTGCAATTCACTTACTAGTCTTTATGGTAATGGTTAAATATCTGATCAAATGTAAAAATATCCCACATTGTTTCTTCCTCATTGCTTGGCTTTTCATTAGTTCTATATTACTCAGCAACTAATACTACAAAGCGAGTTGCAGAAACAGTTGCTAATAAATTAAGTGCAGATATTGCTGAAAGTCATCCTGCTTTGCCTTATACTGCTACAGATTTAAAATGGCACGACGAAAATAGCCGAACTACTATTGAACAACATAACAGCAGAGTTGCTATTAAAGATGATTTGCCTGATATTTCAAATTATCGAAATATTGTCATCGGCCATCCAATTTGGTGGGCCATTCCACCGCGTATAATCAGTACTGTGATTGATAACCTGGACTTAAATAGTAAGAATTTAGCATTATTTGCAACTTCAGGTGGTACTAACTATGACCGAGCAAAAAGTTTGATTGAACGCACCATTAAAGACAATAATTGACGACGTCAATGTGAATCGAGGAGAAGTGCTTAACAGCTCATCTCAAGTTGACAAATGGATTAACTCACTTAATTTAGCTTAGTATTAGACTTCCTAGATTAGGAATTTTCACGTCTAGGAGATCTGTTGTTTTGAAAAGTCGCTTATTAACAATAATTATATTATGTAAACTAGCTTTAGTCTCAATTAAATAACGGATTTCCATTGTCTGTTTGTTAAAATTTTCAATTAGTGGTAAAATAACCGAAAATTTAGGTAATTGCAGGCGATACCTATTACAACATTGCCGTCGATGGAAAGGATAATTCGATGAGAATCAATGTTTTGCAACATACACCAAACGAGGGGCCAGGCACCATTCAACAATGGTCACAAGATCATGGTCATGAAATGTACATTTACCATCCAGCAACTTTTGGTAATTTACCGACCGCAGATCAAATTGATATGCTAGTTATCCTTGGTGGTCCAATGAGTCCTAACGATGATTTTGATTGGATTAAACAGGAACGTGCTTTAATCCAACAACTGATGAACGACCATAAGCCAATCTTTGGAGCATGCTTTGGTGGACAACAAATTGCTAAAACACTAGGTTATTCAATTAAAAAAGCTCCTCATAAAGAAGTTGGGTGGGCACCTGTATACCTTAAAAGCAATATCATTCCAGGTATTCCAGAACAATTGACTGCGTTACATTGGCATGAAGAAATGTTTGAAATTCCCAAAGAAGCTGATTTATTATTCAGCAGTGATTTAGTTGAAAACCAAGGTTTCATTTTGAATGACAATGTCATTGGTCTTCAATTCCATTTTGAACCAGCTGCTGATAATGTTCGGGAGATTGCCATTAATGATAATCAATATCCAATGGAGCATAATGACCTTCATCAAACTGCGGAGGACATTATCAATCATGGCGTTCCTGAGGAAAATAAAAAAGTAATTTACCAGTTACTTGATTTTATTGCTAAACACTAAATTTACAAAAAACAAGAGGATCTTAACGTAATGCTGCGTTTAGGATCCTCTTGTTTCATTTATGAAGCATTGTTGTTTGTCCGTAAAAATATCCTTAACGAAGACCAATGTGTAGTTGGCCAACTAATACCTCTTGGGTAGGTTTTTCAATTTTTCCAGCCATGGTTACTACATTCCAACGGACGCATTTTCTCTTCCACTGAGCCAAAGTGATATCAATCCAGTGGGGTGATGACTTATTGAAAGCATTGATGTTGAATTTTAAATAATCAGTGTGTGGTAGAAATTTGCGTAATCGATCATAGGTTTGAGCAGACGAGTCAACATTTTCAATGGCGACGTAAATTTTACTTTGCGAAAGCTTTTTAAGCGTGCGACGAAGCTTCAATTGTTGAACGTAATTAGCTCTTAAAATGTCCTCTTTATTGATTTCAACAATCAGTTTCTGAACATCCACAATTCCTAATACCCAGGTAAAAAAGTAGTCAGCGTGATAATCAACCATTTGACTAACTGTCATATTCAACGCCAAACTGCGCAATGGCTGTCCATCATTCAAATCTATCCGCTGAATGGTTTCAACAATTTTACTCAACGGAAAATTAGCAACATTTTGCGGTAATTGCCAGTGACTAGTATTAGGATATTAAACTCCCTCAATAATAGTTCATAACCGGGGCCTTGATATTCTGCGGATTGATTATATACGGGTTGTCCAAAGTATTCGTAGCGGTTTCTCATTATCAATTCCTACTTTCTTTTTATAGCGGTAATGAGCCTGAATACATATCACTGAAAAAATGATAAATGTCGACAACAAAATTATTTCAAAGTTATTCATTAAGATCGCTCACCTTTCTAGCCGGGCTAATCCACTTACCACTTCCATAACCCATCACTGTTCTAACAGCCTTATGGAAAGTCGTGACAATCGTAAGTTGGTTAACAATCCATGTAAAGAGAAGATAGATTGGCGAAAACATAAAGTACCGTAACTTCGCACCATTAAAATCAAGTAATAGTGCTGCAGAAACCTGAAAGAGACC
>DWZS01000093.1 GCA_019117445.1 Candidatus Limosilactobacillus excrementigallinarum
AGAACAAGAAGCAATGGTTATTCGTAAGGAGATTTTGGTACGGTACCAAGCAATTGCTGAATACTTTAACTTACCGAGTCAACAATTACAGCCATTAGCAGATCGCCTGGCTAAGTTACCAAGTGGGGATTATCCAAATAATAATTACTTAATGGCTGCATTCAAAGCTCATGGGGAACGATTAAACGCTGAACTAATGTCGCTGGTCCTTAATCACTTAGGCTATACGGCACGTTTTGCTACCCCAGAAGAAGTTGGCTTAAAGGTTGCCGGGACACCAAATAACGCTACTGTGATCCCGGAAACGTATGCCCGCTTGGCAAATTTCTCGTTTAGTAACCATGAAATCATTGTTTTCCCCGGCTTTTATGGGATTACCCTAGCTGGTCACATTGCCACTTTCTCTCGGGGAGGTTCTGATATCACTGGAGCTATCCTCGCCCGGGGTCTTCATGCCGGAATGTATGAAAACTTTACTGATGTTGACGCGATCTATTCGGCTAACCCAAATGTGGTTGATCACCCACAGCCAATCGCTAAAATGACTTATCGTGAAATGCGTGAACTCTCCTATGCAGGTTTCTCGGTTTTCCACGATGAGGCTCTAATTCCCGCAATCCAAGGAAATATCCCAATTAATGTCAAAAATACTAATGATCCAGAAAAGCCAGGAACACTAATCGTCCCTGACCACTCTTTCCAACCAACTGATATCATTACCGGGGTTGTCAGTGGTAAGCACTTTGCCGCACTCTACCTACATAAGTACTTACTTAACAAAGAAGCTGGATTTACCTTACGGATTTTACAAATTCTTGCCCGTCATAATGTTTCCTATGAACACATGCCATCAGGGATTGACGATATCACGGTCATTTTTGATAAAAAGGAACTGGATGACGAACTTGTCGATATTATCTGTAATGAAATTCAAGAAGAAATTAACCCTGACCGATTAGAATGGATTGATAATTACGCCATTACAATGGTGGTTGGGGAAGGAATGCGCAACCGAACTGGGGTAATCAATGATATTTTGAACCCACTGGCTGAAGAACATATTGCTGTCCCAATGATTAATCAAGGGGCATCAAGAATCGCGATTATGATCGGGACCTATAACCAAGATGCAGATGCAGCAGTTCGCGCAATCTACCACCGCTTCTTTGCTAACTAGGAGGAATTAATTATGGTTGAATTACTAAAAGTCCATGGTTCACAAAATTGCTTTTTTATTTTGGACCAGACAAAGCTTAATCAAAAATTAAATGATGACGAATTAATTGCTCTCGCCCAGCAAATGACAAGCAAAGGAAATGGTCTTCTCGGCGGTGCTGATGGTGTTCTCGTGGTAAATAAGCCTGTTCGTGAAGGTGCAACTGCTCAAATGCGAGTAATTAACGCTGATGGAAGTGAAGCATCCATGTGTGGTAATGGTTTGCGAACAGTTGCCCGCTACGTGGCAGAACGTGATGGACTTACCTCATTTAAGGTAGACACGATGAACGCCAGCCTCCAAGTTCGCCAACAACCTGACCTTGCTTCTAATGTTCCTGCCTTTGCCGTTGAAATCTCACCAGTCCGGTTTAATAAGGAAGCCCTTCCCTACGATCATCTTGGCCATGACCGACTGCTAGATACTCCAGTACCTGAACTGCTTCCAGGATTCCGTTTTTCTGGAATTGCTGTTCCCAATCCCCACTTGATTTCTTTTGTTGATGAAGAAGGGTTTGAGGAACTCGGCCCACTTGGCGAATGGCTGAATGGTGAGAATCCATACTTTGCGGACGGGGTCAACGTTAATTTTGCTCATATTTTGGGCCATAATCAGATCTTCGTAAAGACGTTTGAACGTGGCGTTGGTTTTACCAATGCCTGTGGGACCGGAATGTCAGCCACTTCTTTAGCTTTTGCATTGATCCATCCTGATAAGGCTGGCTTTAACCAACCAATTACCGTCTTCAATCCTGGCGGGATGGTAAGAACGATCCTCCACCACGAAAACCATCGCTACTGGATTGAATTAATCGGTAATGCAACCTTCACGCATAAAATTGAAGTAAGTGAGGATGCTTTGCATAATGCAAACGTTACTGATAAAAATACCACTGTTGAAGAGACCGGTGAACAAACGGCTTACTTAAATTTTGTTCACCAGTTAGACAAGCCAAATTTTTAACGAATAATTATGAAAAAATTAAAGTTAGGGGTTTACATTAGTGCTCACTAAGCTTTATAATATAATTGTTATAAAGAGTTCTAGGATCCAGTAATTTTTACAGTTCTTAGTAAAGAAGGACATAACTGTTGTAGTTATGTCCTTCTTTTTTATATTTTATTAGTTATTAGATAAAAATATTATGACTCATGACTTTGACGATACTGTTCACGGGTCATCGGTTTATTCTGATGAGAAGCTGGTTCTATGGCAGCCTTAGCCTGAGACGCATTTTCTTTTGCCTCATTTATAGTTTCTTCAAGTTTAACGGAACCTGTCTGTTCCATAAGTCCACTTACTATCTCTACTGTTTTCTTTGCGGTATTATAATTTCCCTGAACAACCTTAACCAGATCTTCATTAGGATGAGGTTGCTTTTTTAGTTCTAACAATTGTTTTAACGAACTAACCATGATTTTCTTTGAAGATATGATAATATCTTGTAAGTTCTTCTCCATGATTATAAATTCTCCTTTACAAAAGAAATTCTACTAGCGCTTTTTCTTACCCCAATATTGGAAAAGATCAGTTCTTAATGCACCGTTATATAGTTTTCGTCTTTTTGTGGCAGGTGCACCATAGTATTTTTCAAATTCCATGTCACCGGTCAAAATGTACTTACTCCAAGTAGTCATTGGTTGATAAATTTTCCCCATTTGTCGATAAAGTTCGTGGACAGTTTCCTTATCACTTAGTCGCTCACCATAAGGCGGATTAGCAACGATGACACCATTAATCTTATCAGTGTGCCAGTCTTTAACCGCTAACTGCTTAAAAGTAATATCATGGGTCAGTCCTGCAGCACGACAGTTTTCTTGGGCAATATCAATCATATTCTGGTCAATATCATAGCCATGAATATCCAGCTCAACATCATAATCTGCCTTACTATCAGCCTCATCACGGACTTCATCAGATAAGCCATCAGGAACAAGGTTAGTCCATTGCTCACAAACAAAGCCCCGGTTAATTCCTGGGGCAATGTTATGACCATACAGGGCAGCTTCGATTGGAATTGTTCCTGAACCACAAACCGGATCAACAAACGGGTTATCTGGGAACCAGTGAGCCAGCATTACTAATGCAGCGGCCATATTTTCCTTTAATGGTGCCCCACCCTTTGCTTTTCTGTACCCTCGCTTAAATAAGCTATCTCCAGTTGTATCAAGTGTTAAAAGGACGTGATCCTTATTAATTGCCACTTCAAGTGGGTATAAGGCACCCGTTTCGGGTAATCTTGTCCGACGATGGTAAACATCACTTAACTTCCGGACAATTGCCTTTTTAACAATTGCTTGTACAGATGGAACGTTATGCAACTGTGAGTGATGACTTTTCCCTTCTACCGGAAATTTAGCATCAACAGGTAGTAAACTTTTCCATGGTAATGCTTCAGCCCGGTCAAAAAGTTCTTCAAATGTTTTGGCTTCAAATTCACCAACAATAATTTTTACTCGATCGGCAGTTCGCAACCACAAATTAGCTGTCAGAACGTCCTTCATTGTTCCAGTGAACCGAACGCGACCATTTTCTACCCGAGTTTCGTAACCAAGATTCCTTAGTTCTTTACCGACAAGTGCCTCAATTCCAGAAGCAGCGGTAGCGATTAATTGATATTCTTGCAAAGTAAGGGCTCCTTAAAATTAATACTTATTATCATTATATTTAATTTATAAAGAAAAAGGAACCCCGTCAATCCAAGGCATTTTTTGTAGAAGGCAACATTAACAAGGTAGGAAAAATACATATTAAAATTATTCACCTATAATGTAAGTTAAGAATACTTCAAGTTCAGCGTGGCAATTTGATTATTTACGATAAACACCAATTTTTATGGAGTTAATACTGGCTAAGGACTATTCAACAGTTCTTAGCCAGTATTATAGGCTATTCGCGATTACAATTTAATTTCACAAACAGCGATCAATTATAAAAGTCCTCACAGGCGATTCAACAACTTCAATTCTCACTAAATCAGACCTTATAGATTCCAAATTTACTTCAATTGCATTACAAAGATGCCTAGTTATATTTTCTAAAGTCGGATTCTGACCCTGGAAAAAGGATAAATCATTAAGGTACTAATCATTCAACTGGTTCAATATTTAATTTATCTTATTTTCA
Organism: Candidatus Limosilactobacillus excrementigallinarum; assembly: GCA_019117445.1. Taxonomy (GTDB): domain Bacteria; phylum Bacillota; class Bacilli; order Lactobacillales; family Lactobacillaceae; genus Limosilactobacillus; species Limosilactobacillus excrementigallinarum. The sequence continues at coordinate 4,343 of DWZS01000093.1, forward strand.
ATAAATTCAAAAGTAATGAATCCTTTAGTTTGAATATAACAAGTTACTTCAAAAGTATGAGGATGCTTTGAGGAACTTTTACCATCAATTGTTACCATATGAGTTGCATTAAAGAAAACAGTAAGCCTATATTCTTCATGATGTCGATTAAATACCCTCCTTAAATCTCCTTTAAAAATATTTTTTATTGTTACCAATTCATCACTAAATGAATCAACTTTCCATGCTGCAGACTCTGTCATGGAATTAACTATCCCAATAAACTGAATAGAACTACAAAGCATATAATATAATGGCAAAGTCAATATAACATAAAATTTTGAAAGATAGTATTTCCTATCCGAAGGAAAGAAACGTAAGTAATACTGAATATTAACAAAATTCAATATGCAAATAAAAACATAAAGAAAATACAAGACTAAGGAAGAGAGCAACACGATCTGTGGAGAGTATCCTAAGGGAATCAAGACAAAAATAGCCGCTATCCATATAACTCTTAAAAATAGAATTGTATGATCCATAATTAATTGCCTTACAAGAAAGTTGGATACAAACCTCTTTATGCTCAACTGATCCTTATTCATAAAATAATGAATTGCTTCAGGGCAAAGAATGACCTTTCCTTTAAGTTGATACCTAATTTGAAAAGTCATATCAATATCTTCACCAACGGTTTGTGTATTATAAGCCTGGTATGAAGTAACTTTTCACGTCGAAAGGCTGAAAAAGCGCCTGACATTGTAAATAAATGATTTTCTTGAGTTTCAATTGCTCGTCCGGCTACGAAGGATTGAGCGTACTAGAAATACTCATTTTCGCGTAAGAACTTTAAAAAAGGCTTCTTCGTAGCCTTAATACTATCTTTTTGTGTCAAAATTGTTCCTGTCTGTGCAGCAATAGTTTTATCATTCTCAAATACTTTAATCATATTCATCAGAGCATCCTTTTGCAACATTCCATCGCTGTCAATATGAATTATATATTTTCCTCTTGAACGATAGATTGCCGAATTTAGTGCCCGTGCTTTTCACTTAGTCGTATCAATCCACTGCATGAACAATTGATCAAATTTAATATGGGCTCTTCGATATTCGTTAAAGCTATCATCCGTACTCTGATTATTAGCAACAATGATACTAATCAAATGATTTGGGTACGAAGAATCAACTATCGATTGAATACAATTGTAAAGTGTATCGGCAGAATTATATACTGGAATTATTAGTGATATTCTAGGAAGACGACGCAGCGTTCGTTCTCTTCCCAATCTATGTCCAGCAATATTTAAAATTACGAAACCATATAAAGCAGGAATAAATTCATATATTAAAGGAATTAGTAACCAAGAAATCCAAAAGCCAAGTTGGATAATTGTTCCCGTAAGATACATATTTAACTCCTCACTAATCAAATACTTTTAACCCATCCACGAATAATCTGCGTTCTAGTAAAAACGTAATAGTATAGAATTACAACATAAGCAGTCAATAACGATACGTATTGAAAAAATCGAGTAGGAGATAATTGATTAGTTCAATTATCGACCTCTCACACCACCGTACGTACGGTTCCGTATACGGCGGTTCGACAACTTAATCACATTGAATTGACTGGAGCGTCTTGGACATATTCATAA
>DWZS01000009.1 GCA_019117445.1 Candidatus Limosilactobacillus excrementigallinarum
TAATGGAATGTTGTGACGACACCATTAAAGACCTTTATGGGTTTTTCTGTCCACTAAAATGTTCAACTTAAATTTTACAATCTGCCATTCTTTATTTCTGTCATTTTTCAATCCTTCCGCCAAAATCGTGGTTAATATATAACGTTTCATTCTTATTATTACAGGGTCTGTCTAACATTTCAATATGAATTAAAAATCACTGGGTTTAACTCCAGCCATACCAATCATTGGATCAATGAGCTTTTCTTCAATCGCCCGTGGAGTAAGCTTAGCAACAACTAGTTGCTCATTCTCATCGACCTGGTCTGTCTGTTTACGGGACTCCTCTTTTTCATTCGGAGTGTCTACAGTGATTTCATTTTTCAATACCATGTTGATCCGTTTAGTTAATGTTGTTTGCCGGTACTTAGTTGGTGATTCTGCACAATTAACAAAGGCTTGAGGACTACCAACCATTAGTAACGCTTGAGAAGACCGAGTAACGGCAGTATATAGCAGATTTCTGTGCATAATAGTTGGAATTCCTGGACGTCTTGGAAAATAATCATCCGTCATGATAATAATCACCACCGGCGCCTGACTCCCCTGTGCCTTATGAATCGTCATACAGTAGGCCAATTGGAGAGCATTAATTTCATTCAGTCGTAAATACTCAACTTCTACACCATCAAAATCAACCACAACTTTCTGCTTTGCAGCAGCCTTTGGCGCTCCATGAATAACATTTTGTCCTTCAATTGTTTTGATAATTCCCAAATCACCATTAAAAACATTTTTATCTGGATCATTAACCGTCTGCATGACTTTATCACCCACTCGTAAAATACGGTTACCAAGCTGAATCGCCGGCTTTTTTGGCTTATCTGGATTTAAAGTTGCCTGTAAAACACGATTAATATTAACCGTTCCTGCAACCCCACCGTGAATAGGAGCTAATATTTGAATATCCATAATTGGTACGTCATGTTTTTCATGATAAAGCTTTACTGCTTGCGTAATTAACTGTGGAATATTATTTAAACCCGCGCAAATAAATTGACGATGTGCATATTGATTGGCCGGTTCAGGAGCAAACAGTTCCTGAGTAACGGTTCCCTCATTAATCCGGTGTGCCAATGGAATAATTGAAGAATGGCTGGATTGTCGATAAATGTGTTTAAGCCGTCGTTGGGGAATATCTTCAGCAGCTAATAAATCATAGAAAACCTGGCCGGGGCCCACTGATGGTAATTGATCACAATCCCCCACTAACACAAGATGAGTACCCGGATTAACTGCAGATATCAGGGCCGTAAATAATGCTAAACTGGTCATTGACATTTCATCAACGATTAATAATTTGGCATCTAGCGGATCAAATTCCATTTGCATTAACTGGTCATCATTGATATCAGCAGTTAATCCTAGTAAACGGTGAATGGTACTTGCTTCAATCCCGGTTACCGAATTGATTTGTTTGGCCGCCCGGCCTGTTGGTGCCACCAGCATGATATCTTCTTCACTTACTTTTGGATGTAATTTTAAATAAGTTTCAACCAGTCCGTTGACAATCGTTGTCTTACCCGTTCCTGGTCCTCCAGTGAGTAGCATAACTGGTGATTCTAAGGCCTCTTTAATAGCAGACGTTTGGACCTGATCGTACTGATAACCTTTGTCCGCTTCAATTTCACTAATCACCTGTTGAAAGTCCTGTTGATCGACTGGATGATCATCAAAAACGTGCATTAGTTCTGCAAGTTTTTCGGCAATTTTCCATTCAGCATTATAAAAAGCAGTCTCATAAATATGCTGATGATCCTCGATTTGAATTTGATCTTGATCAACCAATTTGTTTAACTGTTGGTTAAAATTTGCTTGATCAAGTTGATAATTTAAGCACCGATTAGTGGTAGCAAATAAATCAGTCTGCGAAGCATAGCTTCCCCCTTGTCGATATATAAGCTCCTTTAATGAGTATAGAATGGCTCCTTGCAAACGCCTGGAATCATCTGGGGTAATTGAATAAAAGCGCCGAGCAATTTGATCCACGTTCTGAAAAGTAATACCATCGGTAAACAAATCAATTGCGATCCGATAAGGATCTTGCCCTATTTTGGTTAAGGTTTGAACACCATATTGATCAAAAATCAAATTAACCTGTCGCTCATTAAAACCAAATTGTTGTAGTTTTTTGATAATTTGACCAGTTGAGTTACCAAAATCTAATTTAGTAAAAAAATCTATTAACTTCTGACGATCATTTTCACTAATTTCAGGAATTTCAGCTAAGCATTCAGGATTATCAAGAACAATATTCATTGCTTGACCACCTAAGGCATCAAAGACAAGACGACAACTCTTTCTTGGATGTGCTAGATGAACATTATGGTACTTTAAGTATGTTACTAGCTGACCACTTGACTGTGGCATCACAACGTGACACCCGGTACTAGCAAACTGCAGCCCATAACGTTGATCATCCACGACCCGGCCCTCAAACTCATACCGATCGCCTTCCACAATTTCGCCCAACTGTCCCTTAACCGTAATACTTTCTTGATCCCACTCAAAATTAGCATCTTCTACAGATACTGATAAAATCCGAAAAAGACCACGTTCAAAAATCAGGACCTTAACTGTGCCGATAAATGAAGTTGGCCCAGTTGTGGTCACCCCATCAAGATGCTGAACTGGCTGATAATATTCTGCCATTTAAATCTCTCCTCCTGATTTTTGCTTTAAAAATAGAAAAAAGTCATTAACAAAGGATGTGCCTCCACCAATGACTTCTCATCATCTATTTAGATTGTGGCTTGTTGATCTTTTGCAAAGCGCGTTGAATGTCCACAATCTTTTGCTTGCTTTTTTGATAGTAATCTAAATCAAGCTGTTGTGCCTGATCAAAGTACTTTTCAAATGGTTCATCTAATGCCATTGCTACTAGTCCACGGTTGAACTGTGTATCTGCCCGTCCTGGATGGTGCAGTAAGATTTGATCATAATACTGCTTGGCCTTGGTAAATTCGCCTAATGCCAACATGGAATCACCTAACGCTTGGTTAATTTCTGGATCATCCGCAGACAAATCATACGCAGTTAAACCATACGCAACTGCTTGCTTATACTGTTTCTTCTTCATGTAACTTTGCGCCAGCATCAGGTAAGCATCCGCTTTTAATTTATCATCATTAATCTTATTATATAGTTTGATTGCTTCGTCAATTTTGCCAACGGTGTAATACAAATTACCTAACCCATATTGCAAAAAGTTAATAGCCCGTTCGTCACCACGTTGCTCAAAAATCCCTAAGGCCTTCTGGAATAATTCTTCCGCTTGGACATAATCGTTTAAGCGCGTTAATAGCGAACCCAGATCATAATAATTATTAAACTTATTTGGCTCTTCATCAATGGCTTTGACCAGCCGATGTACTAATTGCTCACTTTGTTGTTTTTGTTCTTCTTGTCGTTCATTGGCCATTTTAATCACCTCATCAAATTGTATCGGTCGGATCAACACTGGTCTTATGAAGATAAGAAGTGTCATTCCATTTTTCAAGCTGATAATCTTTACCATCAGTTGTTTGCAAAATCGTGGTCGATGTGTTGCTCAATCCGCCCCGATCTTTTAAATGGTTCATTGGAACTTTTAACAACCCATTAATTGCCGCATTGAGTGCCGCACCGTGAGATACCACTATAATATTGCCGTTGGGAAATTGTTGCACATAATCATACACTGCTGCGCCAACTCGATTAATAACTGATTCAAAGCTCTCACTCTTAACCACTTTGGGATCATACTTATCTGGATGATGACGAAAATTATCCAAGACTTCTGGCCACCGATCAGCAACCGCAGAAAATTTCATCCCCTCCATTAACCCTAGATTAAATTCTGCTAAGCGTGAATCAATGGTTAATGGAATTGGCCGATCCAGAGCTTCAATTAATTTTTGGGCAGTGGTTTTTGCACGGGGAAGGGGACTCGAAAAAACATGGGCGATGTTAACCGATGCTAAAGAATGGGCTAACAACCTAATCTCATGATAACTTTCTGGCAACAGTGGCGAATCCCCATGGGCGCCTTGATATTTAGCAGCAAGGTTCCACTGTGTCTTTCCATGTCTAATAAAAAATATTCTCGTCATTTTCTCACCATGCAATTACGAAATTTTACTTAGTCTTATCATAACAAAAAAAACGGGCTGATGACGACTTTTTATTTAATTTATTTAGTAAAAAGGAGACTAGCCATAAATCCAGTCTCCCAAATATTAAATATACTGCAATTGTCGTTCATGACTGAATGCCCGATCAATGATCGCACTTCCTAAACATTCCTGACCATCATAAAAGACCACTGCTTGACCCGGAGTAATTGCACGTGCCGGATCATCAAACGTCACCGTCACCTTAGTTTCATCATCACTTATATCAACGGTAACCCCTTCATCAACCTGACGATAGCGGAACTTAGCAGTACAGTGGAAATGGTGACCATAGCGACTTACCACATCGTCGACCCAGTGAATATCGCTCGCTTCAAGGTGGGTGGCGTACAGGTGCGGATTATTATAACCCTGACCAACAATAAGGACATTGCGCTTAATATCCTTACCAATTACGAACCATGGCTCATTGCTCTCTTTATTACCACCAAGCCCTAATCCACGTCGCTGACCAATCGTATAATACATTAAACCTGCATGTTCGCCAACAACCTTTCCATCAATGGTTTCCATCTTACCAGGTTGTGCAGGAAGATATTGACTAAGGAATTCACGAAAATGACCATCCTCACCAATAAAGCAAATCCCTACCGAGTCTTTCTTATCAGCAACTACTAAACCAGCTTCCTTCGCAATTTCACGAATCTTCGGCTTAGTGTAATTTGCTAATGGAAACATCACATGATCCAATTGTTCATGATCTAACTGACTTAAAAAGTAGGTTTGATCCTTATGTTGATCCTTAGCTCGCATCAGATGCATATTGCCGTCCGCATCACGCTTTAAGTCTGCGTAATGACCAGTTGCTACGTAATCAGCACCTAACTGGTTGGCATACTCAATAAAAGCCTTAAATTTTATTTCCTTATTGCAAATAACATCAGGGTTTGGTGTCCGCCCCTTTTTATATTCAGCAATAAAGTACTTAAAAACGCGATCCCAGTATTCCTTTTCGAAATTAACCGAGTAATATGGGATCCCAATTTGGGTTGCCACCTTGGCAACATCCTTGTAATCCTCGGTCGCGGTACAAACGCCATTTTCATCAGTGTCATCCCAATTTTTCATGAAAACACCCACGACGTCGTATCCTTGTCGCTTTAATAGCAGTGCAGTAACAGATGAGTCAACTCCACCACTCATTCCGACAACTACTCGTGTATGACTATTATCAGCCATGCAAATCACCATCATTTCTAAATAGATTCTGGATCCATCTACGATTGAAGGTCGCATGTCCAGTATTTTTTATTATAACAAACGTTACGGTGATGGTCACTGGTTTTACTTACTTTTTGTCAAAGATACCGCGTTCAACCATTTCATTTAAAATAAAATGTAGTTGAGTAACGAACTCATCTCGTCGAGCCTGCGTAAAAATATTAACATTACTAAGTCCGTTCGTACTTACCGTTGACATCTTAAATCCAGTTAAATCATCGTTGACTGTGATCTGTAATCGCGCAAATGGTTTAAAAGGTGATTGCCGATCAAGGGAACCTAAATAACGATAATTTCCCCGCTTAGTCCGTTCAAAGCCAAGATCAATTAACGTATACTCCTTAATACGATCGCTTATTTGATAGATGTCCGAGTCACCAGTTAATTGGACTGCTCTTTGAAATTCCATTATGCCGCCTTCTTTAATTCATCGAATAATTCCAATAGCATCTTAGCGGAACGCTGGCCAGCTTGAATAATAAATTCATCAAAACTAACACCCGCTTCTTCGTCACCAGTATCGGACATGGCCCGAACTACTACGTAAGGGACATCATGATCACTGGCAACTTGACCAACTGCTGCACCTTCCATTTCAGCCGACAAAGCATCCGGAAAATAATGTTTAATTTTTGCAATAGCGTCCTTGCTAGCAACGAACTGGTCTCCAGAAACGATTAATCCCTTTTCAATCTTTAAACCGGTCTTTTCACCAGCCTTTGCCAGTGCATCACCCCACTTTTTGGAAGCGGTAAAGCGAGCCGGTTTACCTGGTAACTGTCCATAAACATAATCAAAAGCTCGGGCGTCCGCGTCATGATATGCCGTTTCAGTTGAAATCACAATATCACCAACATGCTGGTGCTCACCAATTCCACCAGCCGACCCAGAATTAATGACGACATTGGCACCAAAATCAGTAATTAAATGTTCTGTCGTAATTCCTGCCTCTACCTTGCCAATTCCTGATTCAACCAGCACAACCGATTGATCGCTTATCGTTCCTTCATAGTACTTCTTACCACCAATTTCATTAATTTTCTCGTTTTCTAAGTGGTTTAATAACTCTTTTAATTCCTCTGGCATCGCACAAATAATTCCAAATTTCATTTTATTTCTCCTATCCCACAAAAAATAATACCAAATACACCAAAATGATTGAGATTACTAACCCAATCATGGTGTGATTCAATTTTTTTCGCAACCGATTGGTTTTTCCCTCAGTGATGGTGGCTTGCTGCGCCGCCAAATTCTCTTCGCGGCTTAAGTAAGGTGATTCTTGTTTTGTCGAATCCTTATGAATTAATGGTCGATCATCTAAATTAGCTTGGTCTTGACTATCTGAATGTTGTAGCGGTTGTTGTAACCGATGTTCCTGTTGTTCACGGTATTCCCGCCTCGTCATTTGATGTTCATCATTCATTAACCATCCTCCTGACTCAACCAATAATAAACTGCCATTACGGTTTTCTGATCATCAATTTCACCATTTTTAACCATTTGACGGGCTTGGTCACGACTAACTTTTAAAATCTGCAGATTTTCATCTTGGTCCTGCGGTAATTGATCCTTAACTGAGCTAATCCCAGTTGCCATAAATAACGTAATTTGTTCATCCGTAAAGCCGGGTGAACTATACGTGGTGGCAATCTTGGTTAAATTAGCTGCTTGCAAACGAGTTTCTTCATTCATTTCTCGGCGTGCAGCATGAAAGAGATCATCATGATCCCGTTCATCCACCTTCCCAGCCGGAATTTCTAACGTTACCTTTTGCACAGGTGCACGCCATTGCTTTACTAAAATCATTTCCTGCTCTGGAGTAATGATCAACAGTGCAATGGCAGCGGCATGACGAATAATTTCACGAGTTGCTGCATGCCCTCGTGGGGTGATTACTTGTTGTTTTTCTAAACGTAAAATATGACCATCATAGATTGTTTGTGATGATTTAACTCGTTCTAGAAAATTCATCGCTTTAACCTACCTTTAAACAACTTTAACGTGTGCAGCTTGAAATCCCTTCACACCAGGGATAATCACAAAGCCAACTTTCGTACCCGCCTGAATGAGATGACGGGAACTTTTTTCAATTCCTTTAGTATGCATAAAAATTTCACCATCATGAGGTGAGTTAATAAATCCCCAGCCCTTGGTTGGTTCGTAACTTTTTACCGTTCCAATAATCATTAACGGAATTCCTCCAATAAAAAATGAATCATAGCGAATTGCTATGATTCATTCTACACCACTGTTTTTTACTTGTCATGAACCAAGCCGTAGCTTGAACTTTTCTTATTTTTCTAATCCTTCAGTTACAGTTTCAGGAAAATGCTCACGTACAATACGTGCACAACGAGCACATAATTGTGGATATGCTGGATCACTACCCACATCCTCTTTTGTCATCCGACACCGTGCACAAACTTCACCAGCCGCTTTTTGAACGCGAACAGCAGTCCCATCATTAAACTGTTCAGCTTCTGCCGGTGCTTCATCTGCAGCATGAATTTCCAGGTCAGAAACACCTAATAATAAGGCTACATCATAGTTCAACGCTTCCAAAACTGCCTTTTGACTTGGCTTGACGTAAAGATCTGCCCGTGCCTCCAATGAACGTCCAATCAATTTGTCATTCCGCGCATCTTCAAGCACCTTGAGAACGTGTGAACGTAATTCCATAAATTGGTTCCACTGTTCTAACAATTGTTCTTCATTAGTAAAGTGACGTGCTTCTGGAATTTCGGTTAGTTGAACAAATTCTTCCGGTTCATTCATGTAACCCCAAACTTCTTCGGTGGTGTGTGGCAAAATTGGCGTTAACAATTTAACCAAACCAACTAAAATTTGATAGAAGACCGTTTGCATAGACCGCCGTTCTAATGAATCAGCTGGTTGAATGTACAAAACATCCTTGGCAACATTCATATAGAAAGCAGATAGATCATTATTAACAAAGTTAATCAATAGTTTGTAACCATCAAGGAAGTCATAGGCATCAAATTCCTCCCGCATTTTGGCTAAGAAGTGATTAAATTTCACTAACATATACTGATCAACACTGGTTAACTTCTCGTATGAAACCGTATTTTCATTAGCATCAAAATCGCTTGTATTAGCTAATAGGAACCGGAAAGTGTTCCGAAGTTTTCGATATGCCTCAGAAATTTGTTGGAAAGTCCCCATTGATACTCGGACATCAGCAGATGTATCAGCGCTCATTACCCAAAGACGAATAATTTCGGCACCCATCTGTTGAACAACCTTGGCAGGATCAATGACATTTCCTAATGACTTTGACATCTTCTTGCCCTTTTTATCAAGGGTAAATCCTTGGGAGAGGACACTCTTATACGGAGCATGACCTGAAACGACCACACTTGTGATCATACTAGAATTAAACCAGCCACGGTATTGATCAGAACCTTCGAGGTAAAGGTCTGCAGGATATGTCAGGTAACTACGCTCATTTAAGACCCCTTGGTGTGAAGAACCAGAATCAAACCAAACATCCATGATATCGGTTTCCTTGGTAAACTTGCCATTTGGTGAATGAGGACTAGTAAAGCCATCTGGCAATAAGTCTTTAGCTTCCCGTTCAAACCAAACATTGGAGCCATATTCCCGGAAAAGATCCGCAACGTGGTTAATGGTTTCCTCAGTCATAATTGGAGTTCCATCTTCTGCATAGAAAATTGGCAGTGGTACGCCCCAAACCCGTTGCCGGGAAATGACCCAATCGCCACGATCTTTCAACATGTTGCGTAAGCGAACCTTTCCCCATTCAGGGAAGTACTTAACTTCATCAACGGCCTTTAAAATCTCATCACGCATCTTATCGATGGAAACAAACCACTGATCAGTTGCCCGGAAGACAATTGGCTGCTTTGTCCGCCAATCAAATGGGTAACTGTGCTTTAACGGTTCTTCGAGCAGCAGGGCATTCTTTTCATCTAGTAACTTCAAGGAAACATCGTCCGCTTTTTGATAGAAGACGCCATCAAATTCAGGACCATTTTCGGCAGTCAAAACCCCTTGGTCATTCATTGGCGCAAGAATTGGTAAATCATATTTCTTACCAAACCAGTAGTCATCATCCCCATACCCAGGTGCTGTGTGGACAAGACCAGTCCCAGTATCGTCAGTGACGTAATCACCTAAACCAACCAGAAGCTCACGATCAAGATATGGGTGTTGCGTTGTGACGTATTCGAGCTCTTGACCCTTTACCGTCTTAACAACTTCGTATGATCCCCAATCAAGTTTGTCTGCAATTTCAGCTAATCGGCTGCTTGCCACGACAAATTTACGGTCATCATTAGCCGGTTTAACGACCGCATACTCAAAATCAGGATTGATTGCCACCGCTTCGGAAGCAGGCACCGTCCATGGCGTAGTGGTCCATACTACTAGGTAGGTATCATTATCCAACACACCTTTGCCATCCTTAACTTGTTCAGCAAAGAATGCGGTCTTAGCTACAACATCGTGGTATTCCACTTCGGCTTCCGCAAGTGCTGATTCAGAAGACCATGACCAGTAAACTGGTTTCTTAGCCTGGTACAGGAGGCCCTTCTTAGCAAAGTCACCAAACACTTTAATCTGTGCTGCTTCAAATTCCTTGTCTAAAGTTAAATATGGATGATCCCAATCACCACTGACCCCAAGGCGCTTAAAACCAGCCATTTGTTTTTGTACCTGTTCTAACGCATATTTACGACAAAGGTCGCGGAATTCGGCCGTCGACATCTTTTTTCGATCATAACCAGACTTAGTTAATTGATGTTCAATTGGTAACCCATGGGTATCCCAACCAGGAACATATGGTGCTCGATAACCAGTCATTGACTTGTAACGAACAATAAAGTCCTTGCTAATCTTGTTCATGGCATGACCAATATGAATATTCCCATTCGCATATGGAGGTCCATCATGTAAAACAAAGGTTGGTTTCCCTTCATTTAACTTTTGCCGTTGTTCGTAGACTTTATTTTCTTCCCAGAGCTTCTCACGTTGTCCTTCAGTTTCTGGCAAGTGACCCCGCATTGGGAATTTAGTTTTACCCAAGTTAAGCGTATCTTTAACTCGCATCTTACTTCCCCCTTAGTTGATTATTAATTCTAAAATAAAAAAACAGCTCCATCCGCAAGGGACGAAGCTGTTCGTGGTACCACCCTATTTTAAAGTAATTATTACTTCCTTAGGCATTGCATAACGGGAATGACCCGACAGTTTCTACAACTTTCAAAACTGCACTCCGAGCTGATGGGGACACTCATAAGTCATCGATTTTCACCAACCATCGACTCTCTGCGACGTCCTAGTATCCTCGTGGTCTCGTCAATATTTTAGAATTATTAGTGATCAGACTTATCACTGTCCGGGAAAATCACAACTGTTTTCCCCTCATCATTAGCGACTGGTTGATCAGCAGTCGCTGATGAATTTGTGTTTTCATCTGGTGTTGTGTCAGAGTTTACACTGCTTTGTTGAGCATTGTCAACCTTGTTGCCCAGAATCTTTTGAATTTCTGTAAAATCACTCATGTCAGTGTTAGCAAGTAATTCATCCCAATCGTTACTCTTAACAACTTCTAATTGTGATTCTAACATTACTTGCAAACGTTGCCGGAAAATTCGCGTTTGCTTCTTTAAATCGTTCGTTTCCGTCGTCAGTTTACGAGTGGAATTGGTGCATTCTTCGATCACCGCATTCGCTTTTTCATTAGCTTCGGAAACAATATCGGTTGCCTGCTTTTGGGCTTCACGCACCATAATTTCGGCTTCTTTTTTTGCGTTATTTTTGACTTTATCAGCCGCTTCTTGGGCGACCAAGATGGACTTATTTAACGAATCCTTTAAATCAGTAAAGTATTTCAGTTTTTCTTCGTTTGCCTTAACCATTTCCGAGAGTTCTCGGTTTTTTTCGTTTAACTCTTGAACGGTTTGGGCAACCTCATTTAAGTAATCCCGGACTTCACTTTGGTTAAAGCCCCGCATTTTAGTATCAAATGTTTTATTAGTAATGTCCTCTGCACTCACTGTCATGATCATTCCTCCAAAATATTATGCCTTAATTAACTGTATCTCTAGTCGAAGATTATTCTTCCGGTTTTTACCACTAGTTTGCAATAGTTTAATTCTGCCACCATGTCGAACAGAAATTAGGTCATGAATTGCCAGCTGATAATCTGGACGATCAATTTTTTCCCAATTAACCCTTACTAAACCATGTTCAATAGCCAACTTAGCACGATTTCGTGAATAGTTAAAGGTATTGGCAATCACCGCATCCAAGCGCAGTGAAGGCACCGTAATGGATACTTTCTCCCAATCATCATCCGGCAAAACTAATTCATCTGGACTAATTCTCTCAAACTGGACATTGATTCGGCCAATTCGCTCCAACTCTTGGTCAACAAATTGGCTAACTTCACGGCTGACGGCTATTTGCCACACTAAATCATTATTCAAAATATCACCAAAACTCCCTCTGGTTAAACCACTTCCGAGAAGTGTTCCCAAAATTTGTCGATGATGTAACTCAACAAACTTTGTGGGATAGTTAATCTGGTAATAATCAATCTGAAAATCCTCACGGTTAGGTTGATAATAATCGGGATAAATTAAAAAACGTTGCATTTCTGCATCGGGATAACCACCCCAACTTTGAAATCGTAAATCCGTCTCACGATTAACAAGCGTTTCGGCAATAAAGATCTGTCGCGGATTCAAAAAATTGGTCAATACTGGGCGGTACTCCCCTCCAGCAGTGGCAATTTGATCCAAAACTTGATTAAGAAAATCCCGTTCGTCCGGTCGAAAATGTTGACTAATGTTTAAATCAACCAAATTATTCACCTTACTAACAAGGAAAGCATTTGAACACCCCGTTGGGCAAACCACAATACCAACACCGCTACAATTGGCGCAAAACTGACCCCACCAAGTGGTGGTATGATTCGCTCAAACACAGACAAGTATGGATGAACTAGTTGGTTCAAAAAGCTTCCTAAAGAACTTTGACTTGCTCCAGGGAACCAGGATAATAAACACCAAATAACAATTAGAAATACATACAGGTTAATCAGGCTATTCACTGCCCATACAATAAATCCAATCACAATCTCTTCTCCAACTTCATTTAGCCATCAAACGATGGATGACTGTTTTCAATGTCTGACATTGTCTTACCAGTTACTTCAAAGTTCTTCGGTGTACACAAGAAAATTTGCTCACCAATCCGTTGAATTTCACCATCCATTGCAAAGACAGCACCGTTTAGAAAGTCTACTGTTTTGATAGCAACTTTGGCATCCATCTGCTGAAAGTTAATAATAGCAGCTTGACCATTTAACAATTGCTCCGTAATGTCGCGAGCATCACCATAGATCCGTGGTTCGAATAATGCAATTTTGCCATTCTCATGTAATGCTTGCGCACTTTTAATTGAAACAACTTTCCGATTGTTGGTTGTCTGTTGTGTTGGTTGATCATCATAGTAATTAGTTGCTGTGGCATCATCATTCATGCCAAAAAAGTTATTTAAAAATTTACCAGCCATGTCAATCTCCCCTTTCTGATTTCAATTAGATAAACAAAAGGAGGAACGCAACGTTCCACCCTCGATTTATTGACGCCGATTCTTAAAGAATGCAGGTGTAGAAAGGTCTTCTCCCCCATCATCAACATTCGTTAAATCATCATCTTGAACACTAAAATCAGGTTTTTTCACATCATCAAAATTACTTTCCCGATTGTTTGGGCGGTTAACTTCATCACCCGGATCATTCCAACCACTAAACGGGTCTTGATGATCATCTTGACTTTGGTCAACAGGAGCAGCATTCCGTGGTTGATTTTGACTAACATTTAATGGAGCTGTTCGATCATCTGCAGACGTCGATCGTTGAGCAGCATTATTTTGTTGCTTTCCTTTATCAATTCCCGTAGCAATTACGGTGACTCGAACTTCATCATTGAGATTATCATCTACAGACATCCCAAAGGTGATATCCACATTTGTATTAGCTGCTTCACGAATTACACTCGAGGCTTCTTGGGCTTCAAACATTGATAAGTCCTTGCCACCGGTAACGTTTACTAAGACGTGTTCTGCCCCGTCAATTGATACTTCCAATAATGGTGACGAAATTGCTTTCTTGGTTGCTTCAGCAGCACGGTTTTCGCCCGTTGAGGAACCGATTCCCATTAATGCTGAACCTTGATTGGTCATTGTATGACGAATATCAGCAAAATCCAAGTTGATGTATCCAGGGTTAGTAATTAGATCGGAAATACCTTCAACCCCTTGACGTAAAACATCATCAGCTTCTTTAAAGGCTTCCATCATTGGAGTCTTCTTATCAATCATTTCAAGGAGTTGGTTATTAGCAACAATGATTAAAGTATCAACATTCTTCTTCAGATTTGCTAATCCTTGAGCAGCAAGTTTAGCCCGACGAGTCCCCTCAAAGCTAAATGGTCGAGTAACAACCCCAACCGTTAAAGCACCTGAATCCTTGGCAATTTTAGCAATCACTGGAGCGGCACCGGTTCCAGTACCGCCACCCATACCGGCGGTTACAAATACCATGTCGGCACCTTCAAGGATCTTAGTGATTTCTGATTCACTTTCCTGAGCTGCCTTAGCACCAACCTCTGGATTAGACCCAGCGCCCAATCCTCGCGTTAACTTAGGCCCTAATTGAATCTTAGTTTTAGCAGCTGAACCATCCAGTGCTTGTAAATCAGTATTGGCTACAATAAAGTCAACACCTTTAACTTTTTCATTGATCATTTGGTTAACAGCGTTGCCACCACCGCCACCAACACCAATAACTTTAATGCGGGCGCCTTCCATCTCCATTTGATCGTTTGCGTTCGTTGGATTGTCCATAAAATTTCCCTCCGTGATTACTTAATTAGTCAAAAAAGTTGCTAAAGAAACTCTTAATTTTACTTTCTCCCTCAGATTTTTTGCTTTCCCGTTCTTGATTTTGTTCATGAGCAGGGGCTGAATTCTTCGGGTTAGAATGGCTAATTTTGCGTTGGCGTTTTGGCTTGCTCTGGTTGATCACCATATTTTCATTTTGCTGACTTTGATGAGGACTGGCAATCAGATTGCCATCATGAACAGTTTCCTTAATCAAGCGGTCAACATCCGTCAGACTACTTTCGTATAAGCAAAGTGATAGTGCAGTCGCATAACTTGGCTGACGAATTCCCATTTCGTTAGGAACGAATACTCGAACATTCCCTGTAAAGTATTCAGCAGCAATTTCTTTGATGCCCGGTAACGCAGCAACACCACCATAAAGTACCAATCCACCTGGCAATTCTGGAGCATTGATTGAATCAAGTTTATCCTTTGCTCGGCGGAAAATTTGACGAATTCGTGCTTCAATTACCTCAGATAAATACTTTTCAGTGTAATTAACTGGTTGGGCCTTACCAACCACATCAACCGCTAATTGAACATCTTCAGCCGCCTGCCGACTATCTGCATAACCATGGTCACGTTTTAATTGCTCAGCGTTCTTCTGCGAAGTATTCAGAACAGCTGAAATATCTTTGGTAATATAGTTACCACCCTCAGGATCAACATAGGCAAATTTAAGCTGGTGATCATGAATAATACTGGTAGTGGTTTGACCGGCACCAAGGTCCATGATAACAGTACCAAAATCCTGTTCACCATCACTTAATACATTCGAACCGGTGGCAATAGAATCGACAACCATATCTTCAATCTTTAAACCAGCTTGTTCAACTGATTTCCGTGTATTATAAACAATGGTCTTCGGTCCGCTATAAAGAGTTGCCCATAATTCCAAACGAATTCCAGACATGCCACGCGGATCTTTTATTCCACGAAATTGATCAACCGCAAAGTCACGCGGTACTAGATCAATCACTTCACGTTCTGGCGGCAACCCTTGAGAAAGCGTTGAGTGTGCGACATCAATCACATCTTGATTTACAATTTCTCGCGGTTGTCCTTGGTCTGATAGATTGATCATCCCATGAACCTGATTCATCTGTAAATAATTAGCGGGTAACCCAATTACCGCTTTGCTAATTTTGACACCAGACTTTTCAGTTGCTTGAGCCACCGCCTGTTTAATAGCATTAGCCGTCCGATCAATGTCGACAATTACTCCACGATTCAGGCCACCAGATGGTTGTTTGCCAACACCGATCAATTTCAGCTTGCCCTTAACGTTTTCGCATACAAGTACTTTGATCGAAGTGGTTCCAATGTCTAAACCAACATAGATTTGTGAATTATTCATTTACAAGGAACCCTCCTAAAATTTTTTTATTTATAATTTGACTTACTATTTGATTTTACCACAGTTTGGGTAGCTACACCTGCTAAATCCACAAAACTACTTAATAAAAACTTTATTTTTGTTTATTACCGTAATTATATGAGTAAGCTCCATATTGTAAGTCAATGATTCCGTTTCCCTTCATCTTGGAAACGATTGAAGGATAGTACTTCATCTTTTCACCAAGTGTATCTGCACGGACCAAAACCGTATTACCATCATTCATAATAAGTTTGAGACGATCTGGATTTAGTTTAGTCGGTGAATAGCTAACTTCTGAAATACTTTGACGAATATACTTTGGCAAAGTGCCAATTTCCCGAGCCGCAATCTTTAAATGGGTGTAACTATTATTAAAGTTTGCGTAATGGAGAAAATTATCAACCTTACCAGTGATTGGACGATACTTACCATTTGATAAGAGTAGTTGTTGTCGACCATCGTGATTAATAATTCCAATTACCGGATACTCAGTGACTCGTACCCTAACTGATCGTGGACCCGTCAACTTAATTCGGAGAGTTTTAATTTGCGGGTTTCGCTTCTGCGCTTGTGCAAGGGTCGTCCCTTGATGCCGAAGTATCCACCAAATATAACGTCCTGAGCGGATATTCGTTGCTTTCTGAACTTCACGGCTGGTCATTTCTGTATTCCCCTCCACCCTCACATTCTTAATTTTACTGAGTGGGGAGATCATGTAGATGGCTATCAATAAAACTAAAATAAAGGGAATCAGGATACTTGCCGCCCGTTTACCATTGCCAACTTTCTGCTGGTAACCAACAGCGGGGACTTCATTATTTAATGACGTTTCACGATCACGAATCTCTTTGATGGCATGGAGGCCACTATTTTCAAGCTTCTTAAGGCGCTGCAAATAGCGTTGATGATCGTCGTTGTCGTCATAATGATGACTCACCTTTCTTCCCTCCTTTATTGATGGTCATGCTCAGCTTTCTTTAAAACATCAATTAATAAATCTGCTGCATTTGGCTTACCAATTTGTTTTGATGCCTCCGCCATTTTTTGGCGAACTGCTGCATTTTCCATAATTTTATCAGCTTGAAGTAGTAAAGTCCGCGCATCGAGCTGATCTTCTAAAATCATTAGCGCGGCACCCTTTTTTACTAAAGCCTGGGCATTTTTAACCTGATGATTAGCTGTTACATAAGGGCTAGGAATTAAAATCGTTGGAATCCCCAACGCGGTAATTTCTGCAATCGTCGTGGCCCCAGCACGTGAAACTAATGCTGCGACCTTAGGGAGTTTTTTGGGCATATCTGGAATGTAAGGAACTACTTTCACGTTCTTACCAACAGAAACGTTGCGTAGCTTTTCCATTACCTTCTGATAGCGCTTTTGGCCAGTTGCGAAAATAACCTGATAATCACGTTTGTTAAACTCGGGAATGGCATCGACAACGCTCTGGTTAATTTTGGGTGCCCCTTGACTACCGCCAAAAATCATCATTGTTGGTCGATCATCACGTAATCCATCATTCGTCCATGAATAATCTGAATTTAAATTAGCGGCAACTTGTTGGGCTCGCGGATTACCAGTCATGTGAACTTTATTATCCGGAAACTGATCTCGAGCTGCTTCAAACGCGATTGCAATTTCATCAACATAACGACTCAAAAACTTATTCGTAATCCCAACCACACTATTTTGTTCGTGGATAACGGTAGGAATATGCATTTTGGCAGCGGCATATAAAACCGCACCACTAACATAACCACCAGTTCCTAAAACTACATCAGGTCGAAAATCACGAATAATCTTTTTCGCGTCGTGAACCGACTTTACGAATAAGTATAAAGTTTTGAAGTTTTCTAGAGACAGTGATCGTTTAAAACCTTGGGTGTGCAAAGTTTTAAGCTTTAAACCAGCAGCCGGAACGATTTTATTTTCCAACCCCCGTGTGGTACCGACGTATAACACCTCAGTATCAGGTTCAACTTGTTTCAATCGTTCTATTAAGGCTAGTGCTGGATAAATATGACCACCAGTACCACCGCCTGAAACTAATAATCTCATTACTTCTGCTCCTTTTGACCGGTTAACTGTTCAACCGCCTCAATAAACTTGTCGCCCCGCACTTCAAAACTTGGGAATTGGTCCCAGCTGGCATTGGCAGGTGATAAGAGGATCACATCACCCGGTTCGCTTAATTTCCATGCCTCTGGAACTGCAGTAACTGCGTTCTCACTTTCATATACTGGGAGGCCAGCTTGTTCTCCTGCATCTTTCATTTTGTCTTTGCATTCTCCAAAGACAATCAGCGCTTTAACATGTTTCTTAAAGTATGGAACTAACCGTTCAAAAGTATAGCCACGATCAAGACCACCGGCGAGAAGAATGACTGGTTGTTCAAATCCTTGCAAAGCAACTTCAGTCGCTTCAATATCAGTTGACTTAGAATCATTGTAAAAACGGCGTTCTTGATAATCCATTACGTATTGAAGACGGTGACGCACACCACCAAAGGTAGTTAGAACATTAATAATTGCTTCATTGTCAACTCCACTTAACTTGGCTGCAGCAATTGCTGCTAACGCATTTTCTACATTTTGTGGTCCAATCAAACGAATATCTTTGGTTGGCATTACCTTTTCACCACGCCAATAAATAACCCCATCTTCAACGTATGCACCATCCTTACTCTTCCCAAGGCGCGAAAATGGCACAATCGTGGCTGATGAACGCTGCGCAATTTCTTGCCACTCATCACGATCCCAATTCATAATTAGGTAGTCGTCCTTAGTTTGATTGCGTGTAATGTTCAACTTAGCGTTAATGTAATTTTCACGAGTCTTATGGTAATCCAAGTGATTAGCAAAAATATTGGTAATCACTGCAATATGTGGATGAAGTTCAGGAGTTCCCAAAAGTTGGAAACTAGACAATTCAGTTACTAAGTAGTCATCCGCACTTAATTCTTGAGCCGTCTTCGTGAAGGAAACCCCAATGTTACCGGCATATTTTGCGGTATGGGGTAGACCAGCGTCCAACATTTTTTGAATTAATGTCGTGGTTGTCGTCTTTCCATTGGAACCAGTAACACTAACCAAATGTCCTGGAAAGATTTCATAACCAAGTTCAGCTTCAGTAATAATTGGGGTGCCCTTTTTAACAAAGGCCTCAACTAACGGAACATCATACGGAATCCCAGGATTTTTAACCACGTAATCAAAATTTTCGTCCGCCAAACTAACTGGATTATCACCAGTAATCACTTTAATACCATCTTTTTTCAAATTTTCTACAATGGTTGGATCATCAGGGGTCTTTTGATCATTGGCAACCACATTGGCCCCTAATTTCACTAACAAATGAGCAGCATTTAAACCACTTAGTCCAAAGCCCATTACTAATACGTTTTTGCCATTATACTTTGTTACATTATTCATAATAGTCACCCTTCTTGATTTAACCAAAAATAACAATCATTGAAACTGCGATTATAGCACAAATCAACTGGAATCCCCAGAATGTGAGGTCAATTTTCCACTCACTCCAACCAATCATTTCAAAGGTATGGTGGATCGGCGTCATCTTAAAAATCCGTTTTCCAGTCGTTTTAAACGAGGCAACTTGTAAAATTACACTTGCTGTTTCTAGAACGTATACTAAGCCGATAACTAGCAACGACCATTCATGATGTAATAAGAGTGAGACAGCAGCTAGACTCGCCCCCAGGGCCAATGATCCCATATCACCCATAAAAATTTGAGCAGGTTTGTGATTGAATGGGAAGAAGCCAATCAATGCACCAATAATCGTCAAGCAAAAAACTGCAACTTCAGTTTGTTTTTGAAATAAAGCGATGACAAAGTAAGCACCAAATGAAATGACCGCCAGTCCGGTAACTAAACCATCTAATCCATCAGTTAAGTTAACTGCGTTCGAGAAACCAACCATCCAGAAAATAATGAATAAGGCGTAAATCCACCCAATAGAGGTTGTTCCAAAGCCCATTTGGAAGTTTTCATGTTGATAAATAACTGCAAACACCATGGCAGCAATTACCTGACATAAAAATTTTTGCCAAGGTTTAAAGCCTTCATTTTGGTGGTGAAAAATCTTAATACTATCATCCCACATTCCAATGAGACCATACACCACGAGCGTAAACAACAAAGCCCACATAGTGTTGGTTAAAAGGAATCTATTAAAAATGGCCACCAGTAAAATAGCAATCACCGTTGCCGCAATAAATAGAATGCCGCCCATGGTCGGTGTACCGGCTTTTTTGGCGTGCCAGGTTGGGCCGATCTCACGGATCTGCTGCCCCTCCTTTTTCGCCCGGAAATAACGAATCAAGTAAGGCATTAATAGATACGTTAATCCTCCAGCAATCACCAATGAGATGAGACCACTCAATAAAATTTTGCTCATCATTATCTTCCTCCGAATCTTTTCTATTTCTCTTCAAACTTAACGGTTAATTGTTGACCTGATTTAACCGTTTGATTTTCTTTGATGCTTTGATCAGTTACAAACCCGCTCCCGGAGGAGTCAACTTGTAAATTCAACAACTGGGCCAGCTGACTAACGTCAGATTGGCTCCAGCCATTAATGTTTGGCATCTTAATCTTGCCACTCGTCACCAGGATAATGCGATTATTAATCACAACTCTGCTCCCCGGAGACAACGATTGTTGCTGAATCTTCTTTCCATCACCAATTACTGTTACTTGAAGATGGTCTTTCGTAAGTGTGTCTTGTGCATCCTTGACATCCTTACCGACAACGTTAGCAATCTTCACAACACCTTGTTTTTTAGCTTGTTTGCTCTTTTGTTTATCCAGTAGTGTTTTGATTAACGGTGTTGTAATCGACGCCATGGTCTTTTCAGCAGGACCGTTAGTTGACGTTGGCTTGCGCATTGTGATGTACAGAATATATTTAGGGTTTTTAGCCGGAGCAAATCCGACAAACGAATAAATGTAATTATTTGAACCCTGCTCATACCCATTGGCACTTCCAATTTGGGCAGTACCAGTCTTTCCAGCAATGCGGTAACCCTTAACTTTGTACAATTGCCCAGTACCGACTTTATCGTAAATAACCCCCTGCATATACTTACGAGTCTCTTTAGCAGCAGAACTACTGATTGGTTTACCGACTTGCTTTGGCTTAACTGTCTTAATGGTTTTTCCCTTACTATTAGTTACCCGTTTTACAATATACGGTCGCATCATCTTACCGTTATTAGCA
The DNA here is from genome assembly GCA_019117445.1 of Candidatus Limosilactobacillus excrementigallinarum. Lineage (GTDB taxonomy): Bacteria > Bacillota > Bacilli > Lactobacillales > Lactobacillaceae > Limosilactobacillus > Limosilactobacillus excrementigallinarum. The sequence continues at coordinate 20,983 of DWZS01000009.1, forward strand.
ACGGCCGTAAAAGCCTGCATCATCTGCATTGTATTGACGGTAATTCCCTGGCCAAATGAGGTATTAGCTTGTTCGAGGGCTCCTTTAAAGGTTGTCGTTCCGGAGGATTCACCAGACATTCCGTAAACTTTAGTGGGCTTTAAAAAGCCAAATCGTTTTAAATATTTCATCCAAGTAGATGCCCCCATATTTTGCTCAATATGGGCAAATCCAACGTTACTGGACCGGTAGAAGGCTTCACGAAAAGTGATATTACCCCAACCACTTGTATTCCAGTCCGTAATTTTACCGCCACCCATTTCCCAAGTTCCGGATTTATAGGTTGCATTGGGGTTAAAGTTACCAGAATCAATAGCTGATGCTAGTGCAACGACCTTCATTGTTGAACCAGGTTCGTATGTATCTTGAATTAAGGCATTCGTCCACGCCGGCTTCTCTGAAGTCATCGTTGGACGCTGAGTTGCTGCAATAATTTTACCGGTCTTAGCTTCCATCACCACCGCAGTCATTGCGGAAGGCTTCGCAGACTTATCGGCACTATTAACTAAATTTTCTAGTTGATGTTGAACGGCATTATTCAGGGTTAAATGAATATTATCACCGTTTTGTACTGCATGCCCTTTTTGCGGCGAATCTGATAATTGATATCCATAAACATCATTTTCTGATTTCTTTAACCCATCGCGGCCACGTAACTGCTTGTCAAAATACTGTTCCAAACCAATCTGGCCAACTAATTTAGACTGACCCGTTTTACTATTGGTCTTAACCGCTGTTGAACCTAGTAACTGCCGAGCAAATTCACCTTCAGGATATTGGCGTGCCGGAGTTTTAGTGAAATTGATTCCTGTTAAATGACGGGCTTTAATCTCCTCCATTTTGCTGACTGAAATGTTTGATCCAGCAGTCCCAAATTGGACTTGATAAAGTTTTTTCTTTGGCGTCAATGCCTTATAGATTTTCTTTTCCGATATGTCTAAGTACTCTGCCAAAACCTTTGCAGTTCTTTTTTTGTTGGTGACATATAGTGGTTTGCCACTCATAGTCTTTTGATTTTTATCAAGTACTGCATAGACCGTATACTTACTTGTATTACGTGCTAGAAGATTTCCTTGATCATCGTAAATGTTTCCCCGCTGGGCTGTAATAATCCGTGAATGTGTGTAACGTTGTACAGCAGCCGTTGATAAGTCATGGTTTTTAACATCCTTAAATATTGAAATATATGCAAAACGAACGATAAATAATAAAAAGATCGCAGCGGTAACCAAACACAGCCATTTACCGAACTGTTTATGGTTTCGTTGCCCTTTATTATTCATCGTTCGCTTTTTTTGATCAGGAGATTTCATTATTTATTAACGTTCCTTACATTAGTATTTGAATCATTTAGATTATACTTAGCGGCAATTTTTTGCAAGTTACTTTGACTGGTCAAATCACCGATTTCCTGTTGTTGACTAATGTTGGAATTATTGACTTTGCTAATTTGAGTTTGAATATTTTGCAAGTGGCGTTGTGAATTATTAACACTAATTTTAGCCGAAATTAATGAAATCATCATTGCACAAATAACTAATGCACAGCAACCCGTCAATAAATATTCAAATTTAGAAATCGCCACTGGTTGGTATTGTGGTTGAGCAGCTTGCTGGGGTTGTTGAAGCGGCTGTGTTTCAGTTAATTTTTTGGCAAAATTCGTATTAAAATCCATTTTGTCCACTATCCTTCAATCTATTTCACTTTTTCAATTACTCGTAAATGTGCACTATGTGCTCGATGGTTACTTGCCAATTCTTGTGGTGACGGCTCAATTGCCTTTCGATTAACCAGTTTAAAATCAGGCTGCTGTTCCTTAGGAATAACAGGCAAGCCTGCCGGAACATCTTTAAGGGTTGTTCGTTCACGAAACATCGTCTTTACTAACCGATCCTCCAGAGACTGGAAAGTAATGACACTAATTCGTCCACCAACATTGAGCATTTCAAAGGCCTGTTCTAATGAAGCTTCCAAAACACCCAATTCATTGTTCACCGCAATCCGAATGGCCTGAAAAGTCTTTTTGGCGGGATGACCGCCGTGGCGTCGTGCCCGCGCCGGAATGGCTTCTTTAATCACATCCACTAGTTCAAAGGTGGTAGTGATCGGTTGTTTCTCACGATGTCGTTCAATTGCCCGTGCAATTGACTTGGCAAATTTTTCTTCACCATAACGATACAAAATCTTTACTAACCGGTCATAGGGCCATTGATTCACAACTTCATACGCCGATAAGGATTGCTCCTGATTCATCCGCATGTCTAACTTGGCATCATGTTGATAACTAAATCCTCGTTGCCCATCATCAAACTGCGGTGATGAAACGCCGAGGTCGTAGACAATTCCGTCTACTTTAGTAACCCCCAGTTTACTCAAGTCATCTTGCAAATTTTTAAAGTTATCCTTGATAAAGGTTACTTGATGACGTGCAAGATAATCTGCTAAATGCTCCTGGTTGTATTCGATGGCTGTTCGATCTTGATCAAAAGCATATAGGTGACCACCATGCAATTTGGATAAGATCAGGCCACTGTGGCCACCACCACCCAATGTTGCATCTACATATTGACCATCTGGCTGCACATTTAAACCAGCAACTGCTTCATGAAGGAGTACGGTAACATGATCAAATTCCATCCTACTTGTTCCCTCCTTCTAGAAATCAAAATCAATATCTTCAGCCACCTCGTCAAAGTCTTCCGCCGCTTGGTCACTATATTGTTGCCAAGCATCTTCATCCCATATTTCAAAATGGGACGACACACCGACTACTACACACTTTTTACTAATGTTGGCATAGTTAATCAGAGTTTTAGATAAGTTAACCCGTCCTTGGCGATCAAATTCACACTCAATTGCCGCTGAATAAATCAAACGAACAAATTGTCGAACATTCTTTTTCGTCATCGGCAGCTTTTCTAATTGCTGCTTTAGTTGGTCCCATTCATTCATGGAGTAACCAGATAAACACTTGTCCATCCCCCGAGTAATGACGAACCGCTCCCCAAGTTGAGAACGAAACTTAGCAGGGATGATTAGTCTGCCCTTATTATCAATCGAGTGATTAAATTCACCCATAAACATGACTAATCCCCCCTTTGCTAATTACAATTTTTAGTTTACCACAATCCCCCACTATCCACCACATTCATCCCCAAATTACCCCATTTAAATCAAAAAAGGCATCATCCAAAATGGATGACGCCTTGAAACGCTGGTAAGACAGCCTTTTATGGTGTGGGGAGTTGATAACAAAAAATTGATATAACATATGAAATAACCATCAGCAAACAGCTTAAATTCCAAAAACTTGGCCAGAAAATCCGGTATAAAAACTCATGCTGCCCAATTAACTGCTTCAGCACTAAAATGATTCCGAGACTAGCTACGATGATAATTGGATAAGCAATGTAGTAATAGCCTAAATTCCACCAGGTCAGGACTAGAAAAAGAATTGCCCAAATACTTGGGTGGTGAATTCTAGCTTGTAACTGTTTTGTACCATTCACAAACACCATAAAAAACATTTTTTCAACAAACCAGTAGCAAATAATTATTAATATTTCAATCAGAACCCGCTGATAATTCAATTTTGTAATTCCCTTTCCTCAATTTATTACTCAACAATATTACCATATCTCTACTTGAATGATTTGAATTTCATCGGCAGATTGATTAAACTGTAACCTAAAATAACATTAACAAGGACTGAATGTGATGCAAAAAAAGAAGAAATCAACTTTTCAAAAGATTACAATGGTTGCTGTTTGGCTGATGCTGATTGCAATGCTTGGATCATTAATTTTAGGAGCGGTAGCTTCACTAAACTTAATTTAAAAAAATTGCGCGCTTTTAACGGCGCGCTTTTAACGGCGCGCTTTTTTAATCTTCATCTTTTTGCTTATAGACTTCACGTGGCTTGGAACCATTGGCCGGTCCAATGTAACCGCGTTGTTCAAGATCATCAATAATGCGAGCCGCTCGGTTGTAACCAATCCGAAAACGACGTTGAATCAAAGACGTTGAGGCCTTTTGCTGATCAACAACAAACTTTAACGCTTCTGGAAAAAGTTCATCCTGATCAGTAACTTCTTCTTCATGTTGAATTTCTTCATCGCTAACCACCATTTTTTCATCATAATCGGCCGGCTGCTCATCTTTAATAAACTTCACGACGTTTTCAACATCTGTATCTGAAATGAATGCCCCTTGAACTCGCGTTGGCTTGTTTTGATCAATTGGTTCGAAAAGCATATCACCCCGTCCTAACAATTTTTCAGCACCATTAGTATCGATAATCGTCCGTGAATCCACCCCACTTGAAACAGCGAAGGCAATTCTCGACGGTACATTTGCCTTAATCAACCCGGTAATAACATCAACTGATGGTCGTTGAGTGGCTAAAATCATGTGGATTCCTGCTGCCCGTCCCATCTGAGCAATTCTGACAATTGAATCTTCAACTTCTTTAGAAACCGTCATCATCAGGTCAGCCAGTTCGTCCACAATTACCAAAATTAACGGTAAGTAGGGGTGATTATCGTCAGTTGAAGAATTTTTTTGCAATTGTTCATTATATCCATTGATGTTGCGGATTCCAAAACTAGCAAACAATTCATACCGCCGTTCCATTTCAGCAACAACTTTTGCTAACGCTCGTGCTGCCTTTTTAGGGTCTGAAACAACTGGAGACAGCAGGTGGGGGATCCCATTATAAACACTCAGTTCGACTTTTTTCGGGTCAATCATGAGCATCTTCACTTGGTGTGGCTTTGCCTTTAAAAGAATACTGGTAATAATGACGTTAATGGCAACTGATTTCCCGCTACCAGTTGCTCCTGCAATCAGCAAATGCGGCATCTTTGTTAGGTCAGCAGTCATAACATTCCCAGTAACAGTCCGGCCAAGCGGGACTTCTAATGGCTTTTCGGGATGACTGTCCACTGCTTCAACCATGTTACGAAATCCGACTGTCGCAACTTTCTTATTTGGAACCTCAATTCCAATCAAAGATTTACCTGGAATTGGTGCTTCAATCCGAATATCTTTAGCTGCTAAAGCTAAGGCTAAATCATCCGCCAAGTGAGTAATCCGACTCACCTTCACCCCAACCGCTGGTCTTAATTCATACTTGGTAACTGACGGTCCTAAATTAACATTTTCTACGGTTGCATCAACTCCAAACGACTTCAGTGTCGATTGGAGTTTAGCCGTGTTCTCCTTAATGGAATTTAAATCTGCACTTTGATCAGTTGCGTTTACCTTGGTCAGCAACGAAGTTGGTGGAAGTTGATAATTTTCATCATCACTTCCTGAGGCTGTGGCAAAATCGCCGACCGCTGTCTCATCCTTGTGATTTACCGCGTTCCCTTTAGCCTGACCAGCTAGATTATGTTCTTTATTGACGGGTGTTGGTTGGGCTGCAACGGTAATCTTAGGTTCAACCGTTGGTTCCAGATTCTTCTGACCAGAACGCTCAGCGGATTGGTGCATTACCGGTTGCTTATTGTCAACCGTGGGCGATGATTTGGTTTGACGATATCGTTGCTTAACGGTTTGCCGTTGGATCCGCATTTGTTTAAGCCATCTTAATATGGCTTGATGACCACTAACAATTATTTGGTGCCAAGGCAATTTAAAAAAGATAACGACTCCAATGATCATCAGTAACCAAGCAAAGGCAACTGATCCGGTTTGTCCCAGTAAAACATTTGTAATGGAATATAATCCTGCCCCAATCAATCCGCCACCAATGGGCATCGTCTGGTCAGAATTAACAATACTTTGCCCCACGTTATTCCAAGTTACTTGAAAAAAATGTCCATGTTGATTCAACTCTTGAAACATGAGTGAATGAAGAAATAGTAATAGTCCACTATAAAAAATAATCATTCCCCATACCCAATTTTTTCTAAAATGAACCAACTGGTTATAAATCACAAGGCCAAGCGAATAGAGCAGAACGATAATCATTAACAATAGATAGCTTTGTCCAACTAACATCTTATAGATTCCTAGCACTAACGAACCCAGCACACCCAATTGAAACATTCCGGTTAAAGTCAAAAGGATTATTAAGGCACCAGAAAGACTTCCAACTAGTGAGTTGTTTTTTTTACCACGGGTAGAACTCGTCCGTCTTTTTCTGGTTCTAGTTTTCGTTGATCCTTTCCTCGCCATTTTAATCCTTCCTTTATTTTAATTTATCAAATGGGTACCGATGAGTACGCGCCAAATTAGGAAAACTTTGTTGTCGTAATGCTTCATAAATTATGATTGCAGCACTATTGGATAAGTTTAATGCGCGAATATTTTGATCATCTTGTGGAATCCGAATCGCTAATTCAGGATACTGCCGCATAAATGGTTCCGGCAACCCTGTCGTTTCCTTGCCAAACAAGAAATAATGGTCACCAGACTCTGTATAATCAACATCCGTATAATCACGGGTGGCAAACTTGGAAACAATATATAGATGCTTTAAATCTGGTACAGTTTGAATAAACGATGGTAAATCATCGTGATAAACCACCTTCACTTTATCCCAATAATCCAATCCAGCACGACGCATATGCTTATCATCCGTTGAAAAACCTAGCGGCTTGATTAAATGCAGTACTGTATTTGTCCCAGCACATGTCCGCGCTATATTCCCTGTGTTGGCCGGGAATAGTGGCTCAAATAATACAATATGGTTTGTCATAGTTTTTCCTCTTTTTGCAAATAAAAAAAGCAGGGTCTCGGTGTGGGCACGGCGAAACGCTGCTTTAATGAAGTACACCTTAGCAAGTACCAACGAACTCACCCGATCGATGTCGCTTGCTAAACGATTTCTAATAATTATTATAGCATATAATTTATCGGGTACAACTACTAATTCTGTTTACCAATCAATAGGTCAACATCAACGGTAACAGTCGTTAATTGATTAATTTCTGCTTCAGTTAACTGGCGAGCATTTTTGCCCCAGTGAAGTGGCGACATCTCGATCATTGATGACCGTAGTGATTTTGGAATAGTAAATCGATATTGAACATTCTTCACATGGGTTGCACCAAAATGATCGGTGAATAGTTTTTTTACAGCGGTATTATCATATTTCTGATGTTTATCATCCACTGGATAAAGTAATGAGCGCATTTCATGGAGATAATTTCCTGTCGGAATCACTTTGATTACCTTTCCATCGGTTTTTAAAACTCGATGAAATTCCCGATAATCTGACGGTGAAAATAGTTCGATGATTGTGGAAAATGAGTTATCTTGAAACGGAAGCTGACGCAGGTCTGCCAAGCAGAAAAATAATTCTGGATCTAATTGCGTTGCTAATTGAACCCCTGGTCGTGAAATATCAAAGCCAACATAAGTTTCATCACTCCGATTTCGTAACTGTTGAAGTTGGAACAGTGGGGTTCCTTCACCGCTTCCAACATCAAGAATTCTCTGTGGAGTCGGTCCTAATTCTTCATTAATTGCCGTAATAATCCCCTTAAATAGGCCTGCAGACAGGAGTTGACGTCTTGCAAGGAGCATCTCGCGATCATATTCAGACTTAACACCCTTTTGCAAAAAATAGACGTAACCATGTTTATTAATATTAAGTCGATGGCCGTTCACACAAACCAATTGTTGATTGTTTATCTGCATAAATTTCTCATGGCAAACTGGGCAGCTAAATATCGCTAGATGATCACATAACCAAGAACTAACTTTTTCAATTTTTTTCATAGCAAATTCCTTTCTTAGATAGTTTAACATATCACAAGTACTGGTAGAAGATATTGAGACCTGCTATGATAGAGACAATTCTATTTAGGAGGCGTTCTCATGGCGGAAGATTTCTTAATTGGGACTTATACCAAAAAAGCTAGTAAGGGAATGTACGCTGTCACGTTAGATCCAACTAAGGAACGGCTTGTTAATGATCGAGTCGTTGTTGAGTCTGAAAAGCCAGCGTACTTACAGGTTGGTCCTCACCATCTTGTATTTTCAATTCGTCAAGAAGGTAATCTTGGCGGCGTGGCATCCTATCACATTGAAAATGGTGTGGCAACATTAGTGGATAAATCATTATCAGCCGGTTCTCCACCAGCTTATGTCGGCCTAGATTCTAAACGTCATTTGATGTTTACGGCTAATTATCATAAGGCGGAAGTCAATGCTTATAAGATTAATCCAGATGGCACATTCGTCCAAACTGATTCGGTTAAACATGAAGGAGCTCACGGGCCTGAACCAGAACAAGCAGATGGTCCGCACCCCCACTTTACTGACTTAACACCTGATGGCAGGTTAGCAGTTTGTGACTTAGGAATGGACCTATTGGTTATCTACAACATCAGTGATGATGGCAAATTAACTGCAACCAACCAATTCAAGTTTGAACCTGGATTTGGAACTCGTCATATGGTCTTTGCTACAAACGGTCAATATGCGTACGTTTTAGGCGAACTCAGCAGCAAATTGGCGGTTCTAAAATATAATGCGGCGGACGCATCTTTCACCCACATTCAAACGATCAAGACAATTCCTGATGATTGGACCGCTCATAATGGAGCTGCTGCCATTCATATTACTTCTGATGGTAAATTTATTTACACATCTAATCGTGGTGAAAATACGATTGCTGTCTTTGCAGTACAACCTGATCACACAGTTAAACATATTCAATCAATTTCTTCCGAAGGTGACTTTCCTCGTGACTTCGAACTGAATAGCGATGAAAAGTTCCTGATCGCTTCTAATCAAAATAGTGATAACTTAACACTTTATCGGCGGAACACTGAAAATGGAATGTTAACCTTAATTCAAAAAGATGTTACTAGTCCTGAACCAATTTGTGTCAAAAAGTGGGTTGATCAAAATTGATTAATCTAGTGTTCTAAAGAAACCCTCGAGTTCAATGCATGAGAACTCGAGGGTTTCTTTAAAATATTAAATTTTCGTGATTAGTTTATTCATATCATCAGGTAGTGGTGCTTGACACTCAATTTGCTGCTTTTTAAATGGACTGTAAAAACTAATATAGCGACAGTGAAGCGCTTGACGAGACATCAACGAAACTGATCCTCCATACATATCATCACCAATTAACGGGTGCCCCAAAAAGCTAAAATGCACCCGAATTTGGTGAGTTCTTCCCGTATGAAGCCGAATCCGGATAACTGAAAACTGTTCGCCAGTCCGTTCTGTCCAATATTCAGTGATGGAGTCCTTTCCATCATCACGAACTTGTCGTTTCACAAAGGACTCCGGATTTCGACCAATTGGTGCATAGATGTAACCATGATGATTGTTTAATTGGCCACCAACAATCGCTACGTATTCTTTTTTTACTTGATGGCGTTTTAATTGCCGATCCAAAACAGCATGAGCAAATCGATGCTTTGGGAAAACCACCAATCCACTAGTATCCTTATCCAAGCGGGTTGCAACGTGAGTTACCTGATTCGGATACTGATGAACTAAATAATAATTCTTGACACGATTAACTAAACTATCTTGGACTGCAACGTTATGAGCAGGCACGGTTGCTACTCCAGCATCCTTATTAATCACTAAAAAATCGGCATCTTCATAAGCAATTTTAAACGAGCCAGGAAAGGCCGTGATTTTCGGATTTGCGGCTTCATTCGGTAGCTCAATACCAACCATTTGCCCTGGTAAAACTTTATCCACAGCCCAGGCCGGTTGTTGATCAATTTGTAATGAACCGCCATGAAAAATTGCGACCTTTAAAAGTGAACTTGTCACACCAAATGATTTCAAAACACTTCTTAATTTACGCTCAGTTGTTCCTTGGTACTGCCATGTAAAAATCATCTACAGATCTCCAATGAATGATTCACGAACCCGCTGCCAAAAATTAGTATGACGGTACTTGGCAAACTTAATCTTTTTACTCGAAACTTCAAAGGTTAGCTCAACTAAATGATGCCGTTTAGAATCAAGGACCCATTTTTCACGATCACATGTCAGAACAATGCTTGATTCATCTTTTAGCCGCAACGTTAGAATATTATCCGCTCCAAAAATTGTGGGTGAACCCAGTGTTCGAAAGACGCGGTTATTAAGTGATGCCATTTCTGCCAGTTGGAATCCAATAATATGCGGATCCATAACTGCGCCCCCCACTGCTTTATTATAGGCGGTGGAACCAGTTGGCGTTGAAACACACAAGCCATCCCCCCGGAATCGTTCAAATAGTTCGTGGTTAATGTAGACATCACACACCATTGTCTTGGTAATGTTTTTAACAGTTGATTCATTTAAGCAGATTTTTTTCATGACTTGGCCGTCAGAAAACTTAGCCGTCATTTCAATTAATGGGTAACTAATTGACTGTCCGGCCCCATCTTTAAGACTGGCAACTAAATCATGGACTTCAAAATTACGCCAATCAGTATAAAATCCCAAGTGTCCGGTATGAATACCAATGAATCGAATAGTGTCTAACTGGGCTTCATATTTATTAAATGCCGACAAAAGAGTCCCATCGCCGCCTATCGTAATCACGATATCTGGATGCCCCTCATCGTAATCAATTTTATATTCGTCTAATCCCTTAATAATTAAATCGCGTAATCGAAGGGATTCTGGCGATGAATAAGTGTAGACTGCTACTTTCATATAATCACCAACTATCGTTTATTCTCTTGCTGATTTTCATGTGTTGAGTTCTGTTGCGACCAATCAGAGTTTTTACTATAAGAAAAAAGATTTTGGGCTTCTTGAATTTCTTCGCGAATCTCGGACATTTCATTATCAAGTTTAAAGGCCGCCTCTGCCGCACTCTTCAATCTTGCTGATAGGTCACTCGGAAACACTCCCTGATATTTGTAATTCAATGAATGTTCGATTGTTGCCCAGAAATTCATCGCTAACGTCCGAATTTGAATTTCTGCAAGAATCTTCTTCTCACCAGTGATCAATTGGACTGGATATTCAACAACGATGTGATATGAACGATAACCACTTGGCTTCACATTACTAATATAGTCACGTTCTTCCAAAATATTCATATCACTTCGTTCACGCAATAAATCGACCACTTCATAAATATCCTCAACGAATTGACACATAATCCGCACACCAGCAATGTCTTGCATATCTTGCTCAAGTCGATCCTCAGCAACATGACGCCGAACCATTTTTTCCTTAATGCTATCGACAGGCTTAACGCGCCCAGTGACAAATTCAATTGGTGAGTGTTGAGCTTGGTCCTGATATTGCTTACGCATTCCCCGCAGCTTAACTTTTAATTCATTTACGGCCTGCTGATAAGGTAATAAGAAGTGTTGCCAATCCTCAACCATTACTCTTCCTCCTTCGTTCATACCCCATCATTCTATCATACGTTGAACCAATCTGCCTATTTCTTGTGGCAAGTCGTTGAATTTCACCATACTTTTCTTCAATACTTGAAAACCAATGAGGCCGCTGATGATAAATTACTGTTTCCCTATCCATAATGATAATCCTGGATTTGACTAATGATTTTTGCCAATCATTAATCGTTTGCAATCGTAATTGTTCGACTGTTTGAAAGTCTAAACAGGGAAATTCAAGCCAATCGGCCTGATTAAATAACCACTGTTGCCAATATTTTAGAGTAACTTGTTTACCAATTGGCCATTTTTCCATCATTAATAACGTTTGCAATCGCCATTTCATAATTGGCTGCTGCATTACAGGCCAACGTTTTTGAATATCATGAACAAAGAGCGGACAACAGCTGGCAATACGGCCATTCTGATAAGCAAAATTTATTAATGAATTCGAGACTAGACGGCGTCGTTGTAAGTAATTTGTTTGGTGCCTGATCTTTTTCCAAATGGAGCCCCAATTAGCATTAAAAGAACAAGTTGCAAAATCATTACGATATACCAAACGGCAAGTCGTCGAGTCCCAAAAATAGAGATAAAGTCTATTTTGGTACTGCTGGGTAAACTGCGCGATCTTATTAAAATATAATTTTCTTTGATAACGAGGACCTAGAATCCATCTCACAGAAATACCCTGAATTTGATAACCACGATTGCGGGCTTTGATTTTGGCAAGACTCAATGGGCTACACTGATACTCCAACGCAATCTGCTTATTATTGACCCGCAATAAAATATCGGGACGTTGTTTAATAGCTGGTAAATACACTTCTAACTGTGGGGTCCAGCCACGCTGATTTGCCCACTGAAAAATTTGTGTTTTCCCTAGTTCATGATTTTTTGACTCTCCACATAAATATTGTGAATGATGATAATGAGCGAAAAAAGGTCGCCCATTTTGGGAAATTTTAATAATAAGAGATTGTGAACATTCAGGACAGATATAGCGTTCATTAAATCGTGCCTGTTTAATATGCACTAATTCATGATGATCATTCATTCCGATTTGCATTTTATCACCCTTATTTTAAATACGAAAAAAGTTAATAAAAATGCAAAAGAACTCCAGTGTTCACTGAAGTTCTTACTTGAAATAATATCTTGCTGTCTCTAATGCTGATTGATGCATGATCAATTTACCATGTTCTTGAAGTAATGATGGTGTGATATCGACAATATGACCATATTCACTAGCAAGAGCCCGATAATTAAGAATTGTGTCTTTTGACATTCCGACATTATCGAGATCCTGTAGTACCAAATAAAACTTTTTCTGATAATGGAAAAGATCGGCATTTAAATTATCATCGGTTAAAACGTTAGCTAATTCAATGAAGTTTTCGAAATCTGCAAATCTAACAACGAATGTATTTGAAAGAACGGAATCACTATTACCTGCATTACTATCAGACTGATGATTACTCGAGTAACTTTGATGATCATGTCCCCGCAATTGGTCAGCGATTAAATTTGAAACTTGATTCATTTCAGAATTAGATCCACGATTAACATTTTTCGAAATAATTAATTCCAAACCATTTTTAATCGGTAATGCCTGAAAAGTAACAGAATCATTCTTTTGAAATTGATGTTCTGTATCAACCTCTTCTAGAATACTATAAAAGAAATCTTCAATTTGCTTTTGATTTCCAATTAGGTCAAGCATTGAAATTCCACGTTCTTCTAAATCATCTTGGTTAATAATCACTTGAATTGTATTCTCGTCTAGCTGGCGTTTTTCCAAAATTACACCCCCTACCAGAAACATTTATAATATATTAATTTTACCTTTTCTATTAGCTGAGTCAAGTTTGCAGAAAACCATAATCAGATTTTTTACCATTCTATTTTTAGTGTATAATACGTCTGTAAAGGAGTGAATGGAATGATTAAGGTTATTAACTATGCTTTAGGCTCCAAATCATACTTTGATGATGAAATTAAAGCCAATCCTGATCGGCGTTTTGTAATGGCGGAAAACCTAACAACCGAAGATAACTACATTTTAATGGATCTATCTGATAAACCAAGTATCTTTGGCTCTTCGATTAAATTAGAAACGACTCATCATGTCGGTGATGATTCTTTTGATGGCTTTTTCTTTCTCCAAGCATTTGATTTAGCTAAAGAAACTCGTGCTATGCTAAAAAAAGTCGGCCCACATGTCTTAGACGAAACTTATGATCAATTTAAAGATCAAATGAGTGGCGGCTATTTTGCAACACGAATGGATCACCCACAAACACTAGTTATGTTGACTGTTTGGAAAACCGAAGACGATTTGAAGAACTGGTTAAAGAGTCCTATTTACGCAGAGTTGAAAGATTACACTAATCAACAACTACGTAATTTTACAGAAGTTTTTAAAACAGTGGAAGAATAGTTACTATTGGCAGCAAATTGCTGCTTTTTTATTAATCACTCATTTTAGATTTAGAACCAACAAAAAAAGCATTCCTTTAAGTGGAATGCTTTTTAAAACGGTCCGTACGAGACTCGAACTCGTGATCTCATCCGTGACAGGGATGCGTCCTAAACCAACTAGACCAACGGACCAATTGCGGGGGCTGGATTTGAACCAACG
>DWZS01000010.1 GCA_019117445.1 Candidatus Limosilactobacillus excrementigallinarum
ATAGCAATAATCAACGTTGCTATTACAGGCCTTTTGTATACTATTTTTTGTATCTCACCACCGTCTATATTAAAATAGGAAAGATATTATTTTAGGGGAGAAAATCATGCATCGATTAAAAAGTAATCTAGTTTGGGTTGCGCTGATGTTCTGGGTTGGAATTGCTCAGGTATATTGGCAACTTGGACCACATATAGCAAGTTACAGTAATGCCAGTCTTCACACCAGTGCGTATGAAGTCTTAAAAGGCTTAACATTGCTTGGCTCTGATATTCTGATTTTACTGTTAGGGTATTTCCTATCACAAAGGAGTCATCGTGAATCGACAATCATTAAAGCATGGCTGAACGCTTTAGTCCTGGGTGTCCTGGCTAGTGTATTAGTGGCACTTAGCACCAACCAGCTTGCAAAGGTCACAGTCTTTCATATCGACTTCTTCAATGCAACTTTTCCGTTATTTCGGAATACCTATCCACTGATTTTCGGAAGCTTACTGGGACTAATTCTGACTGCAGTAATTAATGATCAAAAATTCATTTGGCGTCGACCGGCTTTGATTAGTATTTGGCTTCTCATAATTGTCCCACTCTTTTGGACACCAAATATTTGGGGATGGACGAGTAACCATTTAACATTATTTTATGCGTTACTGTTTGTCCTTGGTGCCAATGTTAAGCAGGGAAGTTATCATCGAAAATGGCTTCTTATTACTGGCTTAGGATTACTGATCACAGTTGTCCTTCAAGGGATCATGCCATTCATGAGTATTGATGGGCGAACAACAAGTCGCTTCACCACACCAACCAATATTTTCACCGTTTTAGCTGCTTATGGAATTGTCAAAATTACGGTGAATCACTTAGAACAGCCAAATTGGCGATCGTTATATTCCTACTTAACGTTAATTGAGAATACGGCATTACTGGCAAGTGTCCAACTCATCGTGAAACTTCACAACGCTTATGGCAGCTTGAAGGCGGGAATAATTACAATTATTTTTCTCCTTTTTTCCTTAGCATGTTCCTACGTTTGGTGTAGATTATCAACGGGTAATTTTGCTAAGCGACACCTTCAGCGAATTGATCGGTTCACTGGTCAATCCGCTGACGAACAGCTTCAATTAATAAAACAGCGGCTTAATTCCTGGATGCCAAATATTATTCTGGGAATTATCTCATACTTAATCGCAGCTCTTTCGATGCTATTAATGAATGACGGCTTTTCTGTAAGTCCGAACGTTGATGCAACCTACAATATTTTTGCCTACACTTTTGGTCAACGGGAGCTACTATTACTCTTTACGGCATTCTTGATCTTCGCGGTCATTAAGTTTATCCAGGCATTGACCAATCGCTATTGGATCGGGTTGATTAGTGTTATTGCAATCAGTGCAGTTTTTGTTGTGGCTAATCATGAAAAAAATGTTGCTCGAAACGAACCAATCCTTCCTGCAGATCTTGCGATGGTGCGGGTCGCTAAAAACTTGTTTGGCATGGTTGATGGTATAGTTTGGATAGTTGCCCTGGTAACCTTAATGATCCTGATTGCGGTAACTGTTTGGCTAGAAAAGACTCATCCCCTAAGAAACGCAGTGGGGGGGGTAACACAACGGTTGCTATTTGTTCTCCTGGCCCCATGCTTATTTGCGACAGCATTTTTGTGGAATCATCAGAATACACCCTTTAATAATCTGATGACTTCCATTGATGATCAGCCAATGTTTTATAACCAATTAAGTGGGGCAAGAATCAATGGGCCACTACTTCAATTCATGAACAACATTGACGTTACTGTAATGGCTAAGCCAACTGGATATTCTCGACAGAAAATGGCTGCAATTGTCCGCAAGTACCATTTGGATGCTCAGCAAATTAACCGTCAGCGAACTAATTCATTTAGTAAGCAAACCATTATTTTCAATTTGAGTGAAAGTTTTGCTAATCCACAACGGGTTCCCGGGGTGCAATTGAAGAACAATCCCGTACCGTACATTACTAAGCTCAGTAAACAAAATACTGGTGGCTTAATGATCAGTTCAGGGTATGGTGGTGGAACAGCCAACATGGAATATATGGCATTGACCGGGTTCGCGTTAACTAATTTTTCGCCGACCCTGCCAACACCGTATACCCAATTGGTTAATAATTTGAAAAACAATCCATCAATCGCTCAGCAATTTAAGTCTGCAATTGCAATCCATCCCTACAACGGTGCATTTTATAACCGAACGGAGGTTTACCGAAAATTTGGGATTGATCGGTTCCTCTATTTGGGAAGTAAGTACCCAATTCGTCATCAGAAAAAGATCGATCGGAGTCCATACCTTTCCGATCAAACTTCCTACCAAAATGTGTTAGATCAGTTAATGAATTACCACGGTGGCCGGTTCATTAACCTGGTAACGATGCAGAATCATTTCCCATATAATCAGCACTATTACAATGAAATTAGTAAATATCAGGCGACAAAGGTTTCTGCCGGTACTGATAAGTCGTCGGTAAATGATTTTGCTACTGGGATTCACCATACTGATGAGGCAATGAAGCAATTCATTACGGCGATTGATAAAATTGAAAGGCCAATTACGGTTGTCTTTTATGGGGATCACTTACCAGGAATCTATGGCAATGAGATGACCAAGGATGGCCTTAAACTCCATGAAACAGATTATTTCATTTACTCTAATCGGTATGCGCGAGAACATGGCGCACGGAACTTTAAGCAGAAGACAGCTTACGTTGCGCCAAACGACTTTATTGCAATGGCAGCTAAGCAAACCAACTCTAAGGTGGACTGGTATCAGGCCTTGCTGACACGGGTTTACGAACAGCTGCCGGTGATTACCGAGGATGTTCAGGCAAGCGGTAATGTGAATGCCTACAATAGTAACAGTCGCTTTATTACGCAAAAAGGTAAGATCCTTAAAGAAAACCAGCTAACGAAAAAGCAAAAAGCGCTACTTCATGATTACCGTCTTGTTCAGTACGATGTCACGGCAGGTAAGCACTATGTTGTTAAAACGATGAAGTAAGTAGTACTACAGATACGAATTTCAAGGTTAAGATTGCTAATAGAAAGGAATGAATTATTTTTCTCATTTACAATCAAACATCCTTAGTGTATGGTAGAAGGGATGTTGTGGCACCTGCTTTTACGAGGTGTCCTTTTATTTTGTAAATGTTAGGATTATTATAATGAATCGAGAAAAATTTTATCAT
>DWZS01000011.1 GCA_019117445.1 Candidatus Limosilactobacillus excrementigallinarum
AATCAATAATTCTTTATTGCCGCCCTTTAATTTCTTAAAGGTATCCTCACCCATGTAACGAGAGTGTGCCTTTTCACCATGCACGATTAATACGGCATTCTTTAAGTCTTCTGGGTGAATCAGAATCTTAGTATTCATCCATCCTGTTTGACTTTGTAGAACCCAACCATCGTTTGAGTTAACTGAACGCTTATGGTAACCACGCTTGGTCTTATAGTAAGCACTGTATTGCTTAACAAAATCTGGTTGGTCGTCAGGAGCTGGGTAGTCATAGCAACCACCAGCCTTAGCGAGGTCTTGGCTACCATATTCCTTTGTTCGCTGTTCAGCAATTTGCTTTTTACTTGCGTAACGATCATCGGCAGTGCCCTTATCAAAGTAGCCCCAGGCACCTACCCGTGGCATATCATACATAGTCACTGCAGCAGTAGCCTTAACCCGTGGATCCATTGCAGCAGCATTTAATGAAATACCACCCCAACCACAGATACCAATAATGCCGATTTTTTCTGGATCAACATTATCTAGATTACTCAAATAATCAACGGCAGCTTGGTAGTCTTCGGTATTGATATCTAATGAGAAAACATCACGAACATCACCACCGCTTTCACCAGTAAATGATGGATCGAAGGCAATGGTTAAATACCCTTTTTCCGCCATTGTTTGCGCGTAAAGCCCACTGGATTGTTCCTTAACTGCACCAAATGGACCGGCAACTGCTAAGGCTGGTAATTTACCCTCATAGTCCTTTGGTGTATATTGATCAGCTGCAAGGGTAATACCGAAATGGTTAGTAAAGGTTACTTTCTGATGGTCAACTTTATCACTCTTTGGGAAAACTTTATCCCATTCTTGGGTTAAATGTAATTTCTGCATGATGGTTCCCTCCTTATTAATATTTTGCTAGGCCTTATATTTTCTCAATTGCTTGACTAACCGGTGTAGCTCCATCCTCAACATCAAAAGCTTTACGGATGGTATTATCGTTTCCAAGCGAATCAACAATTACTGTAGAAACGTTGGCACGGCTAATATAGTTATGTGGCAGGTAATCGCCGATCGTAACTTTCCCAGTTCCTGGTTCATTGGTTAGGTTCTCTGGCCGTACAATGGTGTAGTCGAGGTTAGACTGCTGTAATAGTATATCAGCATAATACATGGCAGCACTATATTCTTCCCACTCATCCATCCACGCAAGCTTCTTTTCATCATGGAAGTGTTGAATCGCACCAGCACTCACTAGGACTACTCGTTTAATTCCGGCTTGTTCAGCAGCTTGGTAGATCTTAACCTTACCATCAAGATCAACCATCCAACCACCACCAATGGAAATCACAATTGCATCAATATTATCAAGACTCTTTTTGATTTCAGTAACTGACTGGCGAACATCAACCACTCTTACTTCAATCCCTTGATCTGTAAATTCTTTAACTTGTGACTGACTCCGCACACCCGCAACCGGTGTAAAATCAGCATTTTCTTTCAATTGTGCTACTACTTGACGACCAGTTTGTCCATGGGCACCAATAACTAAAATATTTTTCATCAAGGTTACCTCCAAACAACACTAAGCATTTTTAGTAAAGATCAGGTGGACACCACCATCGGCTAATTTAGTTGCTGATTTAAATACAAATTGCTCATTTGTAAAATTTCCGAGCGTATTAAAAGACGATTGAATCGCATTATCACCACTCACAAATGGAGCGATCACCAATGAAATTTCATCAACTAATCCCGCCCGAAGAAAGGCACCATTAATCGTTGCACCACCACATAAGGCAATTGTATCTAAGTCAAAGTACTGCTTTAACTTCAGTAACGCCTCATTTAAATCAAGATCTCGCTCGCCACAAATCAAGTACGGGATTTCCATTGACCGCAAAAATGCTAAATATGCTTTAGGCGCTTGTTTAGTTAGCACTTCAACTGCTCGACTCTTCTTTCCACCATAGTCGAAATAATTACGCTCCCAACCTGCACGACCGTAACGATCAAAACTAACATCATAAGTTTCAGCATGAAAATCTTTGGGAACCCAATCTTTATACTCTAACTTTGAACCATCAAACTGGCTTAAATCAGGGTGACCTTTAGCGGCATAAGTATTTACTGTTGTGATCCCATTAGCGTTAGCTGGACTCAATTTAAATAATTCACTTGAATAATATTTACTTGATGGTTTAGCTTCTTTTTGTTGCTCAAACGGGCCATCTATTTTCCCATCAATTGAGACACGCATATGGACGATAACTTTTGCTCGCTTCATCTTATTCATCTCCTAATGTTATCTTTGCCTTCGAAATGTTATAAAAAAGAAGGATTGAAAATCCCCTCATTTTATCCATAAATTAGTTCAGATTTTCCTTAAAGAAACTTTCAAACTTATCAAAAGGAATCTTGTCCATTTGATCGTAAAGATCTGTATGAGTAGCATTTGGTACTAATACAAGTTCTTTAGGATCACTTAAACGCTTGTAAGCATCTTCTGCCATGTAACGTGAGTGCGCATTAGCACCAGTTACAATTAATTTCGGTGCAGCGATCTTTTCAATCCGTTGTTGGAGTGGGAAGTTGTAGTAACCCCATGGGCTAGTCGCATCCCAAATGGCAGCAGAGTTAATTGCCCGTGGATGATAGGCACGCTTGACGTAGTAGTTAAAGAATTCGGTCGTAACTGGGTCAGCACCAGCTGGCAATTCATCTGGGAATAATTTATTTGCTCGAACTGGTTGACCATTTTCATCAAATGGTAATTCATGGAAGCCACCAACATGAGTATCGTTATCAACATCTTCCCAACGAATATCAGCTAAATACTTCTTTTCACGGTCACGTTCTTTTTCGGTCTTTGAGTTATTCAAACCAGACCACATTGATTCTGCCATGTCATACATTACTGAAGTAGCAACAGCTTTAATCCGGACATCAATTGAAGCCGCGGTTAAAACATGGGAACCTAAACCACAAATACCAATTGCCCCGATTTTGTCACGATCAATGTACTTTTGGGTGCCAAGAAAATCAACGGCGGCCGAGAAGTCTTCAACAAAAATATCAGGTGAAGCAACGTTACGAATATCACCGGAACTTTCACCAGTAGTGGATTGGTCAAATGCTAAGGTTACAAAGCCTCGTTCAGCAAGTGTTTGAGCATATAAGCCACTCGCTTGTTCCTTAACTGCACCAAATGGTCCAGAAATTACGATTGCTGCATACTTCTTTGTTTCATCAAAATTTTCTGGCAAATAAAGGTTCCCAGCGACCATAAAACTATAACGGTTTTGGAAACGGACATCTTTTACTTCAATTTTTGGATCAACGTTGAATACTCGAGTGTCTTCTGCTAATGATTTTACACTATACTTCATTTTTCTAGTCTCCTTTAAATATCTTGTTTAATTGGGCGAATAATTACTTCATTAATGTCAGCATTATCTGGCATGTCGATTGCGAATTCGACTGATCGAGCAACGTCATCAGCCTTTAAGCCGACTTCTTTTTCAAAATTAATTTCTGCTTGCTTATTTTCTGGATTATTAATGGAATTGTATAATTCTGTCGCTACCGAACCCGGTGAAACGATGGTAGTTCGAATCCCATCATTATGGTGTTCCTGGCGTAATCCCTCAAAGATTGCCCGAACTGCAAATTTTGAGCCATTATAAACGGCTAAATTTGGAACAACCACGTGACCCGCAACCGAATCAGTAGCGATAATCTGGCCACTCTTTTGTTTAACCATCACAGGTAGGACGGCCGCAATTCCGTTCAAAACGCCCATGACATTTACATCAAGGATCTGTCGCCATTCATCATATGCACGGTTGATTAATGCATTAACTGGCATCACACCAGCATTATTGTAAAGAACATCAACCCGGCCAAACTTATCAACTGCCGCATCTATCAGTGCTTGAACTTCTTCTTTTTTAGTGACATCAACTTTTTTTACTAAGATTTCTGCATCGGGAAATTCAGCTTTCAGTGATTCTAGTCGGTCTACCCGACGCGCACCAATGACTAGCTTGGCATGTTGCTCAGCCAACCGACGCGTGGTTGCTTCACCAATTCCACTAGAAGCTCCGGTAATTACAACGACTTTATCTTTAATCATTCTAATTTCCTCCTTTAGCATCATGAGTAATAATTGATCCAGCCTTAATCACTGAACCATCCGTAATTTTAACGTTTGGTAAAATCGTAACGTTTCCACCGATCTTGACATGATTACCAACTATGATTGGCCCTTGTTCCGCACCATCGACTGTCAAAAGTGATGAACCAGAACCAATTTCAACGTTGTCACCAATCTTGATTCCCGCCTTATCTGCCATCATGACATTGCAGCTAATTGAGACATTTTTACCAAGTTTGATGTTACGACCATAGTCACTATAGAACGGCAATAAGAATTCATTGCTGTCGTCTAATTGATAACCAAAAATTTCACTTAGTAACTGCTTAATCTGTCGCTTATTCAGACAAGATGTATTGAGATGTTGCAACAATCGTTGGTTTTGTTCTAATAATCCTTGATCAACATTAACTTTGTTTAACAATTATTACTCACCTCCATTTATTAACTGTCTTTATTATATTTAAAGAGATCTTTAATGTGAAATACTTATATATTTTATTTATTAATAGCTTTTGGTTATAGTTATCTCGTTAAAAAATCACCAGCAGAATACTGGTGATTCATTAATTATTTAGCTTGATCATTAATGTATGGTGTATTTTGCTTATTCCGTACCTTTTGTGCATGATCCAGAATATACCGATTAATTAGATCAACGATTTGCGTGTTTTGTGGTAAATCAGAATGCTGAGCATTATCACCAGATACCATGATTGTTGTAAAATGTTTAACTTGGTTTTGATAAATATATCGGCCAGTTAACACACTATTTAAGGGCACCAAACCATCTGAAGTAAAGGTTTGGGTTCCCGCCACTAAATAAACATTCATATTTTTGGGCAACCGTCTACGATATTTAATAAAGTCTGCCAGCATTTTTGTCTGATGATTCATCGACTTTTCATTAAAGTTATACGGTGAACCAATCATCATTAATTTCTTGATCCGTTCCGTTTGCTGGTAACGGGCATAGTAATGCTCTAAGAAATAAGTATAGATTAGCCCTCCATTGGAATGACCAATTGCTTTGAAATTATTGAAGTTATATTGCTTGGTTAACTCACGGAATGCTAGGTTAAACCACCGGGCCTGCTGTTGGATATTACTGTAACCGTCGTGATTATTCTCGAAGCCAACCACAATTATCGGTTCATTGTCATTCGGACGGATGCGACCAGAATACTGAATTTTATCATCCTTCATGACCTTGACTTTTAAAAGGCTGTGGGGATTCTTCCGGTGGCGATTTAATTGTTTAACTAAGCGGTCGAAGCGGTTAACGGACGCTGAACTACCCGGGATCATAATTACTGGTGACATTTTTGCATTATGCCATTTAGTCAAATTGTTAACGTTTCGCTGGGACCACGATAAGGAAAGCACAATTAAAATAATCGTTAAGATAATTGAACAAAGACTGATAATCCAAACTTTTTTATTACTCTTCATGGTCCACACCTGCCTTTACAATAATTTCTTCAGCAATTCGGACAAACGGAACATAAATTAAAACGTCAATGATGATTAGGACGATGGATAAAATAAAGACGCCCCAGTTACCGTTAGTACCAACCAGTGCAATCAATGGTGCCGGTGTTCCTGATGGAACTGGGTAAACCGCCGCTGGAATCCAGTTCAAACTCAACAGCGCACCTGAAACTAACATATTAACTAATGGTGCTACTACAAATGGAATGAAGAAGATTGGATTATATAAAATCGGAATTCCTAACATCATTGGATAGTGGTCATTAAAAATTGCCGGGAATAATGACCACTTGGCCACCCGTCGGTACCGTTTTTGCCGAGAAACAATGAAAATCGCAATGATTAACGCTAATACACAGCCACTTCCCCCAAAGTTGGCAAAGCTGTGAAAAATCGTGGTGTCGGTATACTTAAACGGCGCATTCCACGCTGATCCAGAGCGAAGTGCATGCATCAAATTAGCCCACGATGGTGCATCCGTAAATGATGGACTGTTGATAAACGGACCACCAATCGCTAGAAATGCTAATATATCTGTTAACATCCCTAAGCCAATTACGTACCAAAAAGCCCGTCGACTAGAGTTGATGGTAATAAAGCTCGCCACATAGGTCGGTACTGATAGTCTTGCAAGGAGGCTCAGCAATAAATTAATCAGTGTCGCAATAATGGCGATAATAATAATCGGCTTTACTAACTCACTTAATTTTTGCTGGTTGCTTTGGGCAAACAGTACCAAGAGGCGACCGCACAAATAACCAACGATAATGGCAAATAGCATTCCTTCTGATAAGAGATAGTTATTAAAGCTCAAACTATCTTGAGTTGTTGTTTGGTAGGCAATAATCAAAAAGGCAAAAAGACCAATCGCACCACCACCAGGAATATTTTTACCATACGCCTTAATCGTATAATGAGTACTAAAAAAGACCGCATATAATGATATTAAGTTAATAGTACATTCAAATATGATTTGACTAATTGTACCTAGTTGTTGGTATAACGGTAACCATTGTTTCAAATTGAAAATCGTCGCAATGTATCCGGAATTCGACAGAAAATTAAACCGCAAGACAGAGGCAAAACTCCCGACTAAAATTAATGGAAACATGACTCTCAACGTATGACGAATAATGTACGCTAAACGGCTTTGATAAGCCTTTACCGAAAAATTAATTAACCGTTGCATTTTCATCCCTCCCATGATACCTAAATTATATTCCCCTGCATTTTAGGCGTAAAATAGGTTATACTTATCATAAAGCATAACTATTAATTATATTAGGAGCATTTAAAATGGAACTGCGAGTTTTGCGTTACTTTTTGGCGGTCGCTCAGGAACAAAATATTACCAAAGCGGCTCATCAACTATTAGTCTCTCAACCGACACTGTCTAAACAATTAGCTGACTTAGAAGATGAATTAGGAACCCAGCTATTTATCCGAGGTCATCGTCAGATCACGCTCACGGATGAAGGCGAGTATCTTCGTGCCCGTGCAAAAGAAATTGTCCAACTGGCGGACCAAACAGCTGCTAATATCAAACAAGAACAAGTAATTACCGGAACCTTATCCATTGGTGCTGGAGAAAGTACTGGAATGCAACGAATCATGAGTATTTTAAGTGGCATTGTACAAGACTATCCCGATGTTAAACTACGGCTAGTGAGTGGAAATGCTGATGAAATGGAGTCTGCTCTTAAACACGGTACCATTGACTTTGCAGTTTTAATGGCTAATCGTTCACTTGAACAATACCATCACATTCAATTACCGGAAAGCGATCATTGGGGACTTGTGATGCGTCATGATGATCCCCTCGCCCGAAAAGATGCCATTACCCCTAGTGATTTGGTTGGTCTACCCCTAATGATTTCAGAACAAGGACTTGAGGAACACCGTTTCCAAAACTGGTGGGGTAATTTAGCTAATCAAATGGATATTATTGGAACTTATACCTTAGTATTTAATGCCCAGCTAATGGTGAAGCAAGGTAGTGCGTATATGATTACTTTCGATAATCTAATTAACAATTCTAATCAGAGTGAACTTACATTTCGCCCACTTGAACCGGCCATTTCTGAAACTACTAACTTAATTTGGAAAAAGAATGTCGTTCAATCTAAGGTCGCCAAACTCTTTACACAACGGTTAATCGCATCATTAGACTAGCTAAAGCAAAAAGTTCGCAGCCAAATCTGACTGCGAACTTTATTTATGATAATGGTACCTTAACTGAACAATTTGAATGGCTGACTTTGTGACTCCATAAACCATCCAATGTTCATCATTGATTTTCTTTAACCAAAATCCAGATAGATCATGTTGCAAGGGTTCTGGTTTACCAATCCCGCTAAATGGACTTCTTACCGTATCGTTAATTAGTTTATCTATTCGTTTAACGATTTTCCTATCCGTATTTTTCCATGTTAAGTATTCCTGCCAAGCATCTTGAGTGAAAACAATGTTTAATTTAATCATTAGCAGCTTGTGCCTCAAATTGCTCAGGAGTCAGTAAATGTTCGTGATCCCCCAATTGACTAATTGAATGGGCCAAAGCATACCGATTAGCTTTATTCTGTAATAAGTAATTAGTTTCTTGCCAAGAATTATATTCTTTTTGCGAGATTAAAACGACATTTTTATTTTCTGGCCGTGCAACAATGTATGTTTCACCCAGCTCCGCAACACTATCAGCATATTTTTTGAAATTCTTACGAAAATCACGAGTGGTTACTGCTTCGATCATAGTTATCACCTCATATTGATTTTATAATGATCGTAAATAAGTGTACACATTTAAGTACACATTAAGCCAATAACAAAATTAACGCAGCTAAACTTGCTCACAAAGGCAATCGAAACTTATTAATCCATATTTTGAATATCATCCAACAATAGATAGGCATTTCAAATTCTTCGATTTATTTACTAAAACTGAAACTTGAAAGCACCTCAAAGAACCAGAGACCTTGCCAGCTCTGGTTTTGTTGGTCTTAAAT
>DWZS01000012.1 GCA_019117445.1 Candidatus Limosilactobacillus excrementigallinarum
ATTTCAACTTTCGAGCCAAACCATTTTCTGATTTTGTTTGACACGACCGCTAATCAACAGGTTGCTGTCTTAACTAATGTTGCAGCCGTAAAACGAAGTGACGTTCAACGAGTTTACCCGAATGTGCAGAATGCATTAAATTCAGGATTTAATGCTAGCTTTGATCTTTCCCGGATCAGACTTCAACCAAACCATACGTACTCCATTGTTAGTCGTTTTTCGACTTCAGCGGAAGGAAATGGTGGCAGTGGTCAATACACAGATTTCTGGTCAAAAGCAGTTCGGTTGGATCAGAAAGCCTCTTATTTTGATCAATTAAAGATGACAAGTGATGGTTTGCAAGTTACTGGATGGCTGGTCGATGATGCATCAATTACCCGGAATAATCCATATATTATTATTTTGAATAATGGTCAAGAAATTGCGCGTCAGAAGCTTAGTTTGACACAACGGGCTGACGTTGCCCAAACGTACCCGACTGTATTTAACAGCTTAAATAGTGGCTTTAATACTCTTGTCAAATTCAATCCTGCTAAGGCAAATGACAATCTGCAAATTGTTTTGCGCTTTACTGATGATCCTGCTGGAAACGGTAATTACTCTGATCAATGGAGTCAAACCTATATGGGGAATGCTGGATCATTTGATAAAATTACGGCTAACTTAACCGGAATTTATGTCGGCGGTTGGCATGCAAGTAATGAAGTAGCTAACAAACCATACCAATGGTTGATCTTTATTGATAATCAAACTGGACGTGAATTATACCGTCAAGAAGTGCTTGATAAGAATCGTCAGCGGAACGATGTAGCACAAGTTTATCCAACAATTGAAAACAGTGCTAATTCTGGCTATCAACTTGGCTTTAACACTCCACAACAGTTAAAGGGGCATATCGTCAGGATTATCCATCGTTACACTGACGATAAAGCTGGCAACGGCAATTACGTGGACTGGGTTTCTAATCCTGTTTCAATTGGTGTAATGCGGATGCCGATTGATTATCGTCAACCGTCAGAATATGTCGCTTATCCGAATGTTCGGCAATTAGGCAATTTCTGGGTTCACGTAAAGATTGGTCAAAACCGTGTTTACTTAATGAACGGCAATAATGTTGTTTACACAATGTATTGTTCTGCAGGAATTTATCGTAATGGTGTTAGTGATACGCCAACTGGAATCTACTACATTCAAAACGAACGAGGAAATAGTTTCTACAACGCTGGTGAAGGCGAAGGGGCTAATTATTGGACTTCATTCTTGAACCATGGTGAATACTTGTTCCACTCTGTTCCAACCGATTACCGCGGAAACTATATTCTTGGTGAAGCAGCTAAACTTGGTATTTCAACTGGTTCACACGGGTGTGTCCGGTTATCAGTTCCTGATGCATATTGGTTCATGCACAATGTTCCAACAGGTACGCGAGTAGTAATTGAAAATTAGATAATTAATTTTGGGGAGAAAATAATGATTGAACGGAAAAAGTTATATAAAAAAGGAAAATTGTGGTGTGTTGCCCTTCTGACAACTGTGGCAACTGGAATTGCATTGGGGGGGGCAAGTCAATCCGTCCTAGCCGACAGTAATCCTATTGGTGATACTTCAGTTCAACGCGTTTCTACAATAACTCAAACGGTGACTGCTGATAGTCAAGCAGAAGCGAGTCAAACAAATTACAATCAGGGTGATCATGGTAATTATGCTTGTCTTGATTCAGCTAAGCTTAATGATCAGGCCCAACTTACAGTTAGTGGCTGGCACGCAACCAATGCAGCTCAAGATCGACCATACCATTACATTATTGCGTATGATTCAACAAACCATCGAGAACTTAGTCGGCAAAATATTACCGATCAGGAAGTAAGCCGTCCAGATGTTCAACAGGTTCACAACGTCTATAATGCAAATAACTCTGGCTTTAACGTGACTTTTAACTTAAAGCAGCAACTGGCAAATTTACAGAACATCCAAATTATTTCTCGCTATACTAATGATCAAGCGGGTAATGGGACCGCTGCTGATTACTGGTTTTCACCAATTACGATTGATCAGCGAAACTACGGGAACCTTGATTCTGTAAAAGTGGTGAATAACCAACTAGAGTTGAGTGGCTGGCACGCTACTAATCAGTCAACAAATAAGCCTTACCACTACATCATTTTGCTGGATCGGTCGACAGGTCGAGAAGTTAACCGCGTCTTAGTACGTCAAACTCTTCAACGAGATGATGTTGCCAAAGTTTATCCAAATATTAACGGTGCGGGTAATTCAGGATTTAGAGCTTTATTTAATCTTAATGGGATTAACTTCAATCACCAATTACAAGCGCTCAGTCGGTTTTCTAGTTCTGCAGATGGCAATAGTGGGTATTCAGACTACTATTTCCCATTAATTACTAATGGTCACGCAGCTAATCAAGGTTATCTTGACCAGTTTAATTTTAGTAATAATCATTCGCTGATTGTTAGTGGTTGGCATGCGAATGATCTTGCTGCTTTTGAACTATATCAACATATTATTATTTATGATATGACT
>DWZS01000013.1 GCA_019117445.1 Candidatus Limosilactobacillus excrementigallinarum
CCTGACCGAATGGCTGGTGCTGAACACGGGAAATATCATGTTGATGGTCTTCCTGTTGCTAAGTACTTAGTTCCTCAGGAAAACGGGATGCATATGGAAACTGAGCACCTTACTATTACCCGGGAAATAACGGAAAATAATGCCGACCATTCAACTGAACCGTTCTCTTTGAAGGTCAGTCAAGCAGATAAGCCATTTAACTTCAGCTGCTTACCATATACTGCAGAAGAGCTTGAATCGGCAACCCACATCGAAGAATTACCATTGGCTCGGCGGACGGTTCTAGTGATTGCTGGAGCAGTTCGTGGTGTTGGTGGAATTGATAGTTGGGGTGCTGATGTTGAAGAACAATATCACATTCCAGCAGATCGTGACATTGAATTTTCGTTTATTTTGAATGAACAATAATTAAAAATAAGGAAGAGTGCGATTCAACGTTGAGTTAACGGCTGAAGGGGCACTTTCCCTTATTTTCTTTTGAGATTAAAATGCCATTGCCCAATCCTGTTCAATTGTACACAATTGCTGTATCATAGATAGAGGCAAAGGAGTGGCTAAGAATGGCAAAGTTAGTAATAGTTCGTCATGGCCAAAGTCAGGCCAATCGCGACAATATTTTCACAGGATGGACAGATGTTCCGCTAACCGAAAAGGGAATTGAACAGGGACAGATGGTTGGTGATGAATTGGCAAGAATGGGGATTCAATTTGATGATGCCCATACTTCTTATATGTCACGAGCAATCAAAACAATGAACATTATTCTGGAAAGAATTGATCAGCTTTACATTCCGGTTTATAAAACCTGGCGACTAAATGAACGCCATTATGGTGCTCTTAGCGGTTTAAATAAAGCCAAGGTCAAGGAAGAAGTTGGTGCAGAACAGTTGCATCGGTGGCGCCGGGGATACAGTGAAGTTCCGCCAAAATTGAAACACCGGCAACACGAGCGGCGGTATGATCGCCTTGGCGTCAAGATGCCGTACAGTGAAAGCCTAGCAATGACCCAAAAACGGTTGTTACCATACTGGGAAGACCAGATTGCGCCACGATTAATGGATGGTAAGAATCAGTTAATTGTTGCTCATGGGAGCTCGTTACGGGCATTAATTAAGTACCTTGATCAAATTCCTGATGATCAAATCGACCAAGTGGAAGTTCCGAATGGGAAGCCGATCCTGTATGAGTTTGATCCAGCACTAAATATTACTAAGAAGACTTTTATTACAATGGATGGTGAAGAGAATGGCAATTCATGAGATTAAGAATAACCCGACCCTTAGTGGTCAAGTTCGCTTAATTGAAAATGTCGTCTATGCCGCAGCAGATGGTCAAGCATTAAAACTTGAAGTGCTAACCCCATGGACACAACGTTACCCTCAAGAATACACTACTGAGCCCCGACCACTGATTGTGTTTGTTCAGGGGAGTTCATGGCGATTACCAACGTTCGGGGAAAAGATTCCTCAATTAGTCCAGTTTGTAAAGAACGGCTATATAGTTGCAACGGTGCAACACCGTAATTCTTTAGATGGACATCCGTTTCCCGCGTTCCTTGATGACGTCAAAACAGCGATCCGCTTTTTACGGGCAAATGCCAAGAAGTACGCAATTGATCCAGAACGGGTGGCAATCTGGGGAACATCTTCAGGAGCTAATGCCGCCATGTTAGTTGGCCTTACGGGAGACGATCCGAAGTATAAGACGGCTGATTATGATGATCAGTCAGATGCTGTTTCGGCGGTGGTTTCTTGTTTCGCTCCAATGGACGTTGAGGAGACGTTTAAGTATACCGATAAGGTTCCGGGGAATGACATTCTGAAATACTGCCTATTTGGGATGGATAAGAAAAAGTGGCCAGAAATCATGCATGAAATGAGCCCTCTTTACCGGGTAGTTGAAGGAAAGCAGTATCCGCCATTCCAGCTTTTTCATGGGGATGCAGATAAGGTAGTTCCATACCACCAAATGGAAGAAATAGATAAAAAACTCACGTCTGTTGGTGCTGAGGTCGAAGCTTACCGGGTTACTAATGCCAACCATGAGCGTGACTTCTGGAGCCAAGCGATCTATGATCATGTGCTGGCATTCTTGGATAAGAAGCTGAAACTTTAATAATTAATAGGTTATGTTAAAAAGTTAAATCTATTACCAGTGATTATATTTTAGAGAAAAAGCTACTATGATAATTGTGATAGTACTTGACTGAGCAGGTCGGGTGCTATTTTTATTTATTATCGTTTGCGTGAAAATGTAAAAGAATGTAAAAAGAAGGTGGAGCGATTGGAAAATTTACCAAGAAATCCGTTTGATCCTAGTTTCGGAACACCACCAAACATTATGCTACCAAATTATCAAAGTGATTTTGAAAGCCCACAGGCAGTTGCGGAAGCCATCAAATATGGTGATCCAAATCGGGTAATTTTCATTACTGGCCTTCGTGGATCGGGAAAGACAGCACTATTAACTAAAATTGAGCAGCAGGTTAGTCAGCTTGATGATACTTACATTTTGGAGATTGATAATAATCAACATATGTTTCAAGCATTTGGCTGGGAACTGAGGGATATTTTTAAGGTTCATTCATTACTAGATCACATTTCGACAATCTCAACTATGGGCTTTAGTTTAAGTTTTAATAAAACAAACGAGGACTATACTACTCAGGACATTGAGAATTTTATGGCAATGCTAACTAAACTCAACAAAAAGGTAGTCATTTTCATTGATGAGTTTAACCATAAGGAGAATACTCGTGAGTTTGTTCAGCTATTGCAAAACCTTAAAAGACACAATTTGAACTTTTACTTGGTTGCTGATGGCCTACCACAGATGATTTATGAGATTGAGCACGAGCAGACGTTAACTTTTCTTAAGCGGGCACGTCACACTCAAACAACGATGTTAGATGTTAACCGAATTGAAAATGAATATCAGAAGCACCTTAATTTTTCGCCATTGCTTAGTCATCAAATGGCCCAGTTAACTGGTGGCTATTCATTTGCTTTCCAACTTCTTGGATATAAATTATGGAATGCCACTAACATTAGCCACCAAGAGCCGCATCAACAAACTTTTGCGGTAATTAAGCAGCTTTACGTAGAAGACTTGTTTACCCAAAGTTATGACATTATTTTTGATAATCTTTCGACTAATGACCGGAAATATTTGCAGGGGGTTGCAAATAATATGTCGACTACCGAAATTGCTTCGTTGATGAATTATGATAAGGCGGTTAAGCAACAGCAAAACTATGTTAACCAGTACCGACGACGAATGATTCAGCAGGATCTGATCACACCAGTTGATAATGGACGGGTACGGTTTAAATTACCTTTGTTTAAACAATACCTTAGCGATACGCAGAATCCCGATTCGGTTCGCTATGATCCAATACTTTGATTTTTTTGTTGACAACTTACAATAAATAAGTTATATTTTATCCATACTTTATTAGGAGGAACACGTCATGAAAAACATTCAATTTGTTAACACAGTTGTATGTTGCTGTGGATCGCGTCTTATGCGACCCACGTTTTGGCGTACCCAAATTTAATTTGGTCTGCTAATATTGTCGGGGTAAGTGCATAAGGCGCAATTTCAAGTTTTCTTGAAGTTGCGCCTTTTTTGGATCATTTATTCGAAATAATCATTGCGTTTAAGAAAGGAAAAATATCTTATGAACTTCAATACTCAATTAATTCACGGTGGTAATAGTGAAGACCAAACAACTGGTGCCGTATCAACGCCAATCTATCGCTCGTCAACGTTTCATCAGCATCAACTGGGTGGCAATCCTAAGTGGGAATATTCACGCACGGGAAACCCAACCCGGGCATCTTTAGAAAAGCTAATTGCTGAATTAGAACATGGGGTTGCTGGCTTTGCCTTTTCATCCGGTTCGGCTGCGATTCACGCTGTCTTTTCACTTTACTCCCAAGGTGATCACTTTGTTGTTGGGAGTGATGTCTATGGCGGAACGTTCCGGTTGATCAATAAAGTTCTGAAGCGGTTCGGCTTCGAATTTACGGTCGTTGACATGCAAGATTTGAATGCGGTAGAGAATGCAATTCAAGATAATACAGTTGCCGTTTATTTTGAAACACCAACTAATCCGCTCCTTCAAATTGCTGATATTGAAGCAATTGCAAAGATTGCCAAGAGACATGGTGTAAGAACAATTGTTGATAATACATTTGCTACAACATATAATCAGCAGCCATTAACCTTGGGGGCAGATATCATTGTGCATTCCGCAACCAAGTACCTTGGCGGCCATAGTGATGTGGTTGCTGGGTTAGCGGTAACGAAGGAGCAACAAATCGCTGAGCAGTTAGCCTT
>DWZS01000014.1 GCA_019117445.1 Candidatus Limosilactobacillus excrementigallinarum
CCTGACCGAATGGCTGGTGCTGAACACGGGAAATATCATGTTGATGGTCTTCCTGTTGCTAAGTACTTAGTTCCTCAGGAAAACGGGATGCATATGGAAACTGAGCACCTTACTATTACCCGGGAAATAACCGAAAATAATGCTGATCATTCAACAGCACCGTTCTCCTTGAAGGTCAGTCAAGCAGATAAGCCATTTAATTTCAGTTGCTTACCATACACCGCAGAAGAGCTTGAATCGGCAACCCACATTGAAGAATTGCCATTGGCTCGGCGGACAGTTCTAGTAGTTGCCGGAGCAGTTCGTGGTGTCGGTGGAATTGATAGCTGGGGTGCAGATGTTGAGGAGCAATATCATATTCCAGCTGACCGTGATATTGAATTTTCGTTCAGTTTGAATTAGCGATAAAAAATAAGGGACAGTGCGACTCAACGTTGATTTAACGGCTAAAAGGGCACTTTCCCTTATTTTTATTCTATTTCTGAATTAAACTAAAAAACGCCATTGCCCAATCCTGTTCAATTGTACACAATTGCTGTATCATAGATAGAGGCAAAGGAGTGGCTAAGAATGGCAAAGTTAGTAATAGTTCGTCATGGCCAAAGTCAGGCCAATCGCGATAATATTTTCACAGGATGGACCGATGTCCCGCTAACCGAAAAGGGAATTGAACAGGGACAGATGGTTGGTGATGAATTAGCAAGAATGGGGATTCAATTTGATGATGCCCATACTTCTTATATGTCACGAGCAATCAAGACGATGAACATTATTCTGGAAAGAATTGATCAGCTTTACATTCCGGTTTATAAAACCTGGCGACTAAATGAACGTCATTATGGTGCCCTTAGCGGTTTAAATAAGGCTAAGGTCAAGGAAGAGGTCGGCGCAGATCAATTGCATCGGTGGCGTCGAGGATACAGTGAAGTTCCGCCAAAGTTGAAGCATCGGCAACACGATCGGCGGTATGATCGCCTTGGCGTAAAGATGCCGTACAGTGAGAGTCTAGCAATGACCCAAAAACGGTTATTGCCATATTGGGAAGACCAGATTGCTCCACGGTTGATGGACGGCAAGAATCAGTTAATTGTTGCTCACGGGAGTTCATTACGGGCATTAATTAAGTATCTTGATCAAATTCCGGATGATCAAATTGACCAAGTGGAAGTTCCAAATGGAAAGCCGATCCTGTATGAGTTTGATCCAGCATTAAATATTACTAAGAAAACTTTTATTACAATGGATGGTGAAGAGAATGGTAATTCATGAGATTAAGAATAACCCGACCCTTAGCGGACAGGTTCGCTTAATTGAAAATGTTGTCTATGCCGCAGCAGATGGTCAAGCATTAAAACTTGAAGTGCTAACCCCATGGACACAGCGTTACCCTCAAGAATACACTACTGAGCCACGGCCACTGATTGTGTTTGTCCAGGGGAGTTCATGGCGGTTACCAACGTTTGGGGAGAAGATTCCTCAATTAGTTCAGTTTGTTAAACATGGCTATATAGTTGCAACAGTGCAACACCGTAATTCTTTAGATGGACATCCGTTCCCCGCATTTCTCGAAGACGTTAAAACGGCAATCCGCTTTTTACGGGCAAACGCCAAGAAGTACGCGATTGATCCTTCACGAGTGGCAATCTGGGGAACTTCTTCAGGAGCCAATGCAGCCATGTTAGTTGGCCTTACGGGGGATGATCCAAAGTATAAGACGGCTGATTATGATGATCAGTCAGATGCTGTTTCGGCAGTTGTTTCTTGTTTTGCGCCAATGGACGTTGAAGAGACGTTTAAGTATACCGATAAGGTTCCGGGGAATGATATTTTGAAATACTGCCTCTTTGGAATGGATAAAAAGAAGTGGCCAGAAATCATGCATGAAATGAGTCCGCTTTACCGGGTGGTTGAGGGAAGACAATATCCGCCATTCCAGCTGTTCCATGGGGATGCGGATAAGGTAGTTCCATACCACCAAATGGAAGAGATGGCGCAAAAGCTGGAATCAGTTGGTGCCGAGGTTGAGGCTTACCGGGTTACTAATGCCAATCACGAGCGCGACTTCTGGAGCCAAGCAATCTATGATAACGTGTTGGCATTCTTGGATAAAGTTTTGAAATCTTAGGAAAATGCTAAAATTAATGATTATGTTAAAAATGCGAATCCATTACAAGTACTTCTAATTAAATTGGAAAGATACTATGATAATTTACGATAGCACTCGACTTAAAATAAGCCGGGTGCTATCGTAAATTATTTACTTCAAAATGTAAAAGAATGTAAAAAAGGATGAATCGATTGGAGAAATTACCTTAACGATACGCAGAATCCCGATTCAGTCCGCTATGATCCATTACTTTAATTTTTTATGTTGACAACTTACAATAAATAAGTTATATTTTATCCATACTTTATTAGGAGGAACACGTCATGAAAAACATTCAATTTGTTAACACAGTTGTTTGTTGCAGTGGATCGCGTCTTATGCGACCCACGTTTTGGCGTACCCAAAGTTAATTTGGCCTGCTAATATTGTCGGGGTAAGTACATAAGGCGCAATTTCAAGTTTAACTTGAGGTTGTGCCTTTTTTGGATCATTTATTCGAAATAATCATTGCGTTTAAGAAAGGAAAAACATCTCATGAAATTCAATACTCAATTAATTCACGGCGGTAATAGCGAAGATCAAACAACCGGAGCCGTATCAACACCAGTTTACCGTTCATCGACTTTTCACCAGCATCAATTAGGCGGCAACCCCAAATGGGAATATTCACGGACAGGAAACCCAACCCGAGCTTCATTAGAAAAATTGATTGCCGAGTTGGAACATGGGGTTGCCGGCTTTGCGTTTTCATCTGGTTCAGCTGCGATTCACGCTGTCTTTTCACTTTACTCTCAAGGTGATCATTTCGTTGTTGGGAGTGATGTCTACGGCGGGACTTTCCGGTTGATTAATAAAGTTCTGAAGCGGTTTGGCTTTGAATTTACGGTTGTTGACATGCAAGATTTGAATGCAGTGCAAAACGCAATTCAAGATAATACGGTTGCCATTTACTTTGAGACACCGACTAATCCGCTCCTTCAAATTGCTGATATTGAAGCAATTGCGAAGATTGCCAAAAAACATGGCGTAAGAACAATTGTTGATAATACGTTTGCTACACCGTACAATCAGCAGCCATTAACCTTGGGGGCAGATATCATTGTGCATTCCGCAACCAAGTACCTTGGCGGCCATAGTGATGTGGTTGCTGGGTTAGCGGTAACGAAGGAGCAACAAATCGCTGAGCAGTTAGCCTT
>DWZS01000015.1 GCA_019117445.1 Candidatus Limosilactobacillus excrementigallinarum
GACAAGTTAAATATTGGGCTATAGCCAAGCGGTAAGGCAACGGTTTTTGGTACCGTCATCCGCTGGTTCGAATCCAGCTAGCCCAATAAAAAATTAAGGCATTGCGTTCGCAGTGCCTTTTTTTTATAAAAATGGCGTTAATTTAACAAGGAGGGATTTAAGTCGGTTGGTCACCAACCGAATGATTATATGAATGAACAACAGATTCCACAGAAGAACTATAAGGAAGCCCCTTTCAAAACAGTCCATCGGCGAATCTTAATCGCCTTAATCCTCGGACAAATATCCTGTGGGTATGCGTTAGGTATTAGTGGGACCGGGTTTTCACTTGCACAAAATTATCTTCATCTGACTGACTTTTGGGTTGGATTGCTCGGCGCTGGGAGTTTGATTGGTCTGGCTGGTAGCGCTGTAATGGGGAAGTTAGCGGATTCAATTGGTCGTCGTGGTTTGCTGATGATTAATATGTATATTTTTGCTGCACTTTCCCTGGTCCAATTATTGACGACGAGTCCGTGGTTACTTTTGCTGATTCGGATTGCGATTGGTTTGATGATTGCCATTGATTACACGGTTGGTAATTCATTACTGGTCGAATGGCTGCCAGAGCAAGAAGCCGGTAAGCGGCAAAGTCGACTGATCTTCTATTGGACAATCGGGTTTGTTTGTTCATATTTTGCAGGAATTCTAATTCAAGGCTTCGGCAGTACTACTTGGCAAATAATCCTAGCTTCTTCGGTGGTACCAAGTTTAATTACTGCCCTGTATCGTTCAATCTGCCGGGTTCCGGCGTCGCCGAGTTGGCTAGCAAGCCAAGGCCAAAAGGAACGGGCTCAGCGTTTAATTCATAAGCACATTGGGCGGCGTTTTGGATTGCCGAAGCAACTCCTACGTCTAAAGCGTGATCCAGAGAAAATTACTTGGCGAGTGGTGTTTAATAAGCAGTATCGCCGACGCACCATTATCGGTGGTCTATTTTATGCTTGTCAGGCCTTTGCCTTCTTCGGGATTAGTATTTTCTTGCCAATTCTTTTAAAGGGTTTAAACCTAGGCAATGATCACTTATCTGGTGTGATGTACAACGCCTGCGTCATGGCGGGGGTGCTTGTTGGGATGGCCTTGTTTAATCGTCTGAGTCGGCGAGCATTTTTGGTTGGGCACTTATTATTAGCAGCGTTGGCATTAGTAATTATTATTGTTAATCCTGCTCATCAGCCAGTTTTACAATTAGGCTGTTTTGCCATTTTCTCAGTTGTCCTGTCTGCAGGGCTGGTTCTTGATTATCCATACCCGACGGAGCTCTTTGATATCAAAGTGCGGGCAACTGGTGTCGGTACGGTCATTACGATTAGCCGGATTGGGGCGGCTAGTGGGACATTCCTCCTACCAGTTTTAACAAATATTGGTGGTAGTAATTTGGCCATGCTGGTATGTGCAATCATTCTGCTAATTGGTGGTGTCGGCTGTCTCTTCTTTGCTCCTGAAACATCCCCAAAGTAAATTAAAAAGGATTGACCAAATTTTCGGTCAATCCTTTTTTACTTACTTTTTAATTGTAATTTCCTTATGGCGACGGCTTGCGAATAGCAAGATTGCCATCCAAACGAGGGTCACAATTAATGAAATTAAAGTGCTTTCCCGCATCGTCATGGTAACGGCAACCACCGCGAAGAAGATCAGAACTATATAGTCAGAAACCGGTGCAAACGGCATCTTAAACGGACTTTCCTTCGGGTACTTCTTTCTGAATTTCAGGTGGGTAATCACAATTGCTCCCCAGATAAAGAGGAAACTCGTGGTGGCCACACTAGAAATCAGCGTGAAGACACTACCTGGAACTAAGTAGTTTAAAGCAGCTGAGAGGGTAATCAAGAGCGCGGAAATGACAATCGCAAAGGTTGGAACTTGGAACCGTGAAATGTGACTGATGATCCGCACCTTTGGATTCGGTGACTTGTAAGTCAATTCAGCTAACATCCGTCCGGTCGTGTAGAGCGCACTGTTACATGAAGAGGCAGCCGCCGTAATTACAACGAAGTTGATAATGTCCGCTGCCCCACTAATTCCAATATCCTTGAATACCATTACGAAAGGACTGGAATTAGCGTTGAGTAGGTTCCATGGGAAGATCGACATGATCACCGCCAATGAACCAATATAGAAGATTAAGATTCGCACGGGAATATTATTGATGGCCCGTGGAATGACTTCTTCCGGATCTTGAGTTTCAGCGGCCGTCATTCCGACCATTTCAACCCCGGCAAAAGCAAAGACAACCATTGGTAGAGACTTCAATACCCCTGACCAGCCGGTCGGGAAGAAGCCGCCATGACTAACCAAGTTGGCTGGCGTCGCAACACCGGCACTCGTGTGGTAACGGAAAATCATAAGGCCGATCCCAATCAAAATCAGGGCAATGATTGCCACAATTTTGATTAAAGCAAACCAGAATTCGACTTCCCCAAAGGCCTTGACGGTAATTAGGTTAATACAAAGCAAAATTGCAATGGTGATTAACCCTGGGACCCATTGTGGCAACCCGGGCAACCAAAGCTTGATATAAACCCCAATTGCGGTTAGTTCGGCCATCGCAATGGCAATCCAACTGGCCCAGTATGCCCAGCCGATAACGAAACCGGCGCGATGTCCCCAGTATTTATGAATTAAATCGACGAAGGAGTGATAGTGAACATTGGTCATCATCATTTCTCCCATTGCCCGCATCATCCAAAAACAGATTAACCCTGTAATCAGGTAACCAAGGATGATGGAAGGACCGGCGAAGTGAATGGATTCACCAGATCCTAAGAAAAGTCCCGTCCCGATTGCGCCACCCAGGGCAATCATTTGAACGTGACGGTTAGTAAGTCCACGTTGTAATTCATTTGAATCTTGCGTGGCCTGATGGCTTTTATCAGCCATTTAAATTCCTCCTTTAAGTTCATGCAACTTCATGAACCATACTATAAATATTAATCAATTTCTAATCTTCTTGCAAGTTTAATATAAGAATACCGTTAGATCAGCTTTTATAAGCTCCTAAAATAATAACTTTTTAGACAAGAAAGCCTTAGGGGGACTCTAGGGGGATTATTTCAAAAGTTTTCAATCCTTTTATCAAACTTATCTTGAGCATGTTTTGTTACGTGAAGATATACTCGTTTAGTAATATCTGAGTTTGAATGTCCGACCCTTTTTGAAATAACATATAGGGGAACTCCTAACTCTGCAAGTTTGGAAACATGGGTGTGTCTAAAAGTGTGAGTTGATAACGTTTTATGAATGCCAAGCTTTTGCTTTGCATATTTCAAGTGAGCGTTAATAGTTCCCATTGAAACAGGATGCCCCTTAATAGAGAACAACAAGTCATCGGAGTTTTTTCCTTTAATGTATTGTTTAATCATATAATTAGCTTTTTTGGGCATAACTATATGACGCATACCCGCTTCTGTTTTAGTTATGTTCTGAATTTTATAGTCTTTGATTCCAACACCAACATATACTAAAGTTCGATGTACATAAACAGTATATACACCATCTTTGTAATCAATATCCTTAACTTTAAGAGCTGCAACCTCGCCAAATCTCATACCGGACAAGTATTGCCAATCTAACATGTCTGCCTGAGTTTGGTTGCTTTTGGCAATATAAGACAACACCTTTTTTACTTCATCATCATCCAAAAACTTTTGGGTAATGTCTGATTTATGGGATATAGGCTTCCAAGTGATTAGATCGTTTGGGTTGGGTATACTAGAAATATACTCTTTGGTGTAGGCATATTTTAAAATAGATCTAATGGTAGCAAGAAGCATTTTTACATATTGGGTGCTTTTGTTATTCTGATATAGTTCTTTTTCTATAATGCTTGCTAAATAGCGACTGTTAATTTTTGAAATTAGTGTATCTCCATCAATTAGGCGTAAAATAACATTGATTCTAGAACTATTAATTTTGTAAGTAGACATTCGTACTCTAGCTTTGTAGATTGGTTGCCACTCATTAATAACTTGTCTAAAGGTAATTCCTTTTTTGATGTGACCATCTTGCACGTGTTTTAGTTTATCTTGAATACGCTGCTCTAAAACCAGCTGAGCTTCCTTGCGAGTATGGCTAGTATTCTTATCGTAGGTAATCGAAACTCGCTTCTTTTTATCAGTAAGCGGATCTCGGTATTGCTCCACAAACTTGTAACGATTATCTTTTCTTTTTTCTACCCACATATTAATTCTCCTTTCTGGTATAATGAAAGGGCAAAAAGGGCGTATTTGTCCCTTCGAGCGTTTTCTTGTAAGCACCATTACCTAATTGTTTGGCGACGGCTGGGTGATGGTGCTTTTTCATACCCAATCTAGTTGTTGTATAATAATATAAAACGTTTGTTCGAGGTAAAACTATGCTCAATAATTTAATAGGCACTTTATTAACCGTAGGTGGCGTTGGTTACATTAATTTTTCTGTTGCGAACCAATTGGGAACGATAGATTATCATAAAGATGCTAAATCACAAGCAATAGCGTTTTCGGCTTGTTGGTCAATTGTCGACTTTGCTATTTTTATGATTTGTCAATCTGTTTTAAGGAATCACTTTAAAGGTGATTGGCTTCTTGTGTGGTCAATGTTAGTAACGATGGTGTTAGCTTTTTTACTTGCTCTTTTCACGTCCAATTTGCTAAATGCCGTAATTTATTGGCTTTATAATTTGGTATTGAAGAAAAACCATAAAGCAACAATCAGCAGTGGTACTGTATGGAATCATTTAATGGCAGGGAATGGTGAGCCTTGTATGGTGTATCTGTACAATTTCACTCACGTACCCTTAGGCTTCGGATATATTGATGAAGCTTCAAATGACGAATTGCATGATTATTCCATTTCTCTCCAACCGTTTAATTATGATAACCCGGCAATACAAGATAACTATGAGGATGTGATAAGACGAATTCAAGAAGACGAATTCGCCAAGAAACATAAAGTCCGAGAATTTATTGATTTTAAGCAACAGGTTATTGCGATAACCATAAAGGATTCTAATGCTTGATTGGTGGCACGTTCTGTTTATCAGTTGAGGGTGTTACCCGTTTTGTTGTCTTTGATTGCAATGATTTTGATATTTTCTCATCATTGTTAACTTTTTTCTCTGAGTTTTCCGGTTTAAAATTCATGATAATTCTCCTTTTTTGCTCCCCTTATTAGGGGAGCTTTTTTTGCATTGTATAAGTTACTTAATTAAATCTTTCCAGACAACATATTTTTCAGCCCAATGAGGAATTCTGCATGCGTCTAATAATTGACCTTTAGTTTCGTAGTCATGAGGATTGACCCCATCAAGCATTAGGTCAACCATAAACTCATTAGCCTCCGCTTCGTTACCCATCGTAGAGAAACGTAAATTGTTTCTATTAAGGCACTCGGTATTTCCAGCATGTCGACAGAAGTGGTGTCCCAACTCATGACCACAAGAATAATTGTTCTCAAACTCGCTATTTCGTGTTGAAAGCACGATGGCGGGTATTCTTTTTATCACGGTGTGATAAGCCATGATTTGTTTGCCTAAGTCATCGTAGTACACAGGTATATGCTTTGCCTCACAGATCTTAATAGGGTCATTTGTACCCGCAGAGTGAGCTATCTTATGAGCTTTACGTTTAATGCGCTCTCTTAGCATAAACGATCACCTCACTAATTTTTATCTTTTCGATATTTTTTCGGCGTAAACTTCTGCTTTGCGATCAGCTTAGATTGCCGAATAACATTTTCAATTGACGCACGAAGCAACTCAGCGTCTTCTTCATCGATTTCTTCGCCACCGTTTTTCATGTAGGCGAGGGAAGAATCGTTACTAAGCCCCTCTGTCATATCGGTAAGGATCTTCTGTACATCACGTTCATCACGCTTGGTAAATTGTGGTGTTGGCGTTCGACCAAGAAGATAATCAGTAGAAACATTAAAATAATCAGCAACTTTTTTTAATCTATCCCCATTAGGGGTTTTTTTCTTCCATGAGTATAGAGAATTACGACCGAAATCGAGTTTTTCTTCTAATTCGACAATTGAAATACCTTGTTTTTCAGCAAGTTCTTTAACTCTGTCAAAGACTGTCATAGGTAAGGAACTCCATTTCCCAGCAAGTAATTAAACTTTATTATAGAATTATGTTGACATCTATAATAAAGTTTAATATACTATTGCTGTAAGTTAAGTTGATAGAAAAAACAACGTAAACAAAAGAGGACATGCATAAGGATTGGGAATCTTTTTTAGCGATGCCATTGATTATTTACGCTTATTTAATTACGCCTAAAGTCTACAATAAAGTTTAACTTTAGTCAACTATTTCTATCATATTTTCTTACGCTGGGTGGGTCGGAGGAATAAATAACGAAAGGAGAAAACGCAGAATGACTTTTGAAAACAAGCATCAAATTCAAGAAGACTTTTCTGAAAAAGGTTCATACCGTGGACAACTCATCAAGTCAGCTGGCCTTTATATTGGCTTGATTGTTGCTGAATCAGAAAAAGCGCTGGTTGTGCAAAAAATCCAAGGGGCACTTACAGAAAATACCTTAGAAGTTATGCCACAAGCAGCACTAGTAAGTAAAAGACTAATTGACAGTGGCGGTTTTCAAGTAGTTTCGGTAAAGGATTGTGAGTTTAATTTACCATCTACACGATGCATTTGTTCGCCACGCCAATTTATGCATGAGTTTTTTAGCTTTTAGAAACGTAAAGATTAATTGCGGTTGTATCCAAAAAGGCAACTACTTTTTCAACTTTGTAATCAATGTCATCACGCTGTGGATCGTCTGGCGACAAACGTACATAGCTTCCTGCTCTGGGAACAAACGACAGTTTGTGTTGAGAATGAAGTTTGCCATTAACATACAAATTTACAAGATATTTCATAATTTCCTCCTAATTCACAATCCTGAATTTATTTTATCAGACGAGAGAAGGTTGGAGGGATAAACAGGAAAGGAAGAAACAAGATGGATTCATTACAGACTGATTTTAAATCCAAATCTGAGGAATATATTCGATTAACCCATGACTACGCCAAAAGCTTGATTAGTGAATTTGGCAGTAATAAAAAAGCCCGTGAATTTCTTAGAGAGCAATTATTTAAAAGTTCCTCTCAAGAAATTCACGAGTTTATAAAGTTGATGATTAAGCAGCTAGAACAAATAGCGCTTAATCAATAAGCTCCAGTTTTACAACTGATGTTGTTTTGTAGAGTGTCTTATCTTTCCCAATGGAAAACCAGTCGGTTGACCCGATTAAGCCGCTAATGCCAGCTAAAGGATCACTAGTTGCAATTTCAGTTCCATCATTGTAGGAACCATGGAAAGCCATCTCGCCATAATAAGGTTCCTTATTAGAAACTGCGTCTAATGATTTCCACGCGGAAACGTCAGTTAGTTTGTTGATGGTTTTACTAGAACCATCTGAAAAAGTAATCTTAATCATTCTAATTCACCACCTTTATGTTGACTTAATTCAATTTTATCAGAAAGGAGGATGAACGATGCCAGAAACATTAAACGGTCGTAAACGAATTAACGAATATTTAACTGAAAATAAAATTTCGTATTCACAGCTTGCAACAATGTATGGAATGAACAAACAAGATGTTGCGGATTACTTGTCTGGACGGAAACAAACACCGGCCGCATCACGTTTCATCATCACATTAATTAAAGCGTTTGACTTGAAATATGAAAGGAAGTGATTATCACGAACGAACTACAACCCTTATCAAAAGATCTAACCACGATTACGACGGAAATTAAGTCCTACGAAAACATGGCAGGGCAAGCAATTTTTGAAATTGGCCGTCGTCTTAGCTGGGTAAAAAAGCATGACTTGGCACATGGTGAGTTTGGAAAGTGGCTTAAATCTATCAACCTTACAAAAGATGCTGCCGACCGTTTCATGAAAATTGATAACGAACTTTCAAATGACGGTACGTACCGTCATTTGGGAATTAGCGCTCTTTACTTGATTGCTACAATGCCCAAAAAAGAGCGTGAACAGCCCCAACGATTATCTAATGGTGAAACTAAAAAGCCCGATGAAATGACCGTTCGAGAG
This sequence comes from Candidatus Limosilactobacillus excrementigallinarum, assembly GCA_019117445.1. Classification (GTDB taxonomy): domain Bacteria; phylum Bacillota; class Bacilli; order Lactobacillales; family Lactobacillaceae; genus Limosilactobacillus; species Limosilactobacillus excrementigallinarum. The sequence goes on from DWZS01000015.1 coordinate 8,092, forward strand.
CTTCGTGACCTAAAGAAACAGCTCAAAGCCAAAGAAGAGGCGCTATCGAATAGTCAGCAAGAAAACGAAAGTTTACAGGCAGAAAATGATTCAATGCGTAAGCAACAAGTTCAGTTGAATCAACAATTAGCGACCAAGCAACAACCTAAAGAGGTTGTTAAGACGGTTACTAAGGAAGTTAAGCCTAACGATTATGACGATATTAAGCGCCACATTACAGAACTTGAAAAGGATAAAAAAGAGTTAGCTAAAAAGGTTGATGATCAGCAAGCGGAAATCAACAGCTACAAGGATTTGCAATCACAAGATCGTCAAGCTCAACACTGGCAAAATCGTGGAAAGATCAGCATTTACAAACTGACCAGCAACACCCGTGATTATATGCGAGCTAACACTCTAACGACTGATGATAAAAAAGCAATCGCCGATGCTAGCGAAGAAGCGCTAACCGATCTTAATGATTGCCTAGACGATTTGCAAAAGATGATTGATGGAGTCCGAGAACTAACTAACGGACGCCGAATTGTGGAAGGGGAAATTATCAATGACTAAGAAACGAAATAAACCAATGATGTCAATGCCAGCTAAGGGTAATAACCGAAATGTGCCGTCATTAAATAAACATAACCAATTTGAAGTAATGCGAATGATGATTGACAAGCAAGAAGAACTCGCAAATCAGATCAACTTGAATGATGGGCGAATTACCAACCTTGAAGATACTATGCGGATTAACGGTACTCAGGAATACAAAATTCACTCATTAGGTACAAAAGCGGTAGTAAAGGCATTGGGTGGTAAGGATAGCAAAGCTTACAAGCAAATTAGCAAAAAGACCTTTTCTGCAATGTGGCATAGCTTTAAACACTATTTCAACATTCCTCGTTATGGCGAATTACCTGCTAAGCAATATGAAGAAGGTCTTGATTTTGTATCAACTTGGGAGCCTGACCAAGAAATGAAAATGCTGATCGCTAAGATCAATCGGGGGTAGTCATTATGAGCCCATTTCGCTACCAACTGAATAGTAAAGAATTCCGAGAAGAATATCGTAATGCGGATGGTAAGCCAATGTCGACTTCAACGTTGTATCGGCGAAAAGAATGGGCACAACACCATTATGACGAATGGTACAAGGTTTTCTTGCCAGGTGGATTTATTGACCTGCGTGAGTACCAAAAGATGTATACGGCTTATTCCATCTACCAACGTGAACAACGCCTTGATCCGCACGTTCGCTTAATGAAAGGAGAACATTAATGCTGTATTTCGATATTATCCTAACCTGCTTCACGATCGGCGTGGCAGTTGATATTTACCAAAACCACCAACGAAAGGAACGTGAAAAGCATGATACTGGCACTGTTTATGACCCTAACACTCGTATGGGTCGCTTTAACCGGCAACGTAATTAGTACCATCGTTTGGGGAACGCTGACACTAGCGTCACTCGTTTTCTGGGCGTGGCACGGTTTATTTGGAAGCACAAAAAAAGACGCTGATCTGGAGAATCAACGTCAGAACTAAATTAAAGCACAAGGAGATTATAACACATGGATTCGTACAAAGCAGAACAAGAGCTTAAAGATTTTAAGCCAGAACCCAATTGGGACATGTTTAAGACGCTTAAACCCAAGCGAGGACGAGCTACGCAACCAGCGCTGGTCTCAATTACCAAAAGCGCGGTTTCGTTCAGCACTCAAATGATTAAAGACAAAACGGTTTTTAAGAATGTTGAAATCAGGATCGCCCCCCCTGCAAAGATTATGTTTCTGTTTAAACAAAAGCCAGACGAAAACACTTACCGGGTAACTGTTGCTAAGCGGAGTGCCCGTATAGCGTCGCCATCGTTCGCAACCAGATTAGCAGAAAAAGGCGACCTGCGAACTAACCTATTTCATTACAAATTCAAGCCGTATTACTACGACCCGAAGCAACACCGGCTGGTGATTAATCTGGTAAACACACCGTACAGCAAGATTGCAATCAAGAAAGGACATTAAATGAAAACAACACCAAAAGAGGAACAGATCGGCGTCCGATTGTTGGCAAATTTCTCGGTTTTAACGGGAGTGGTGGAAAACGTCACAAGCCCAGACCAAACCACTAACTGGGAAGCGCTGAGAGAAACCTGTGTGAAGTTCTTGGATAGCGGCAAAGATGGAATCGTACAGGATATGAAAGAACTGGAAAGTATCGCAACTAGAAAGGTGGCAGAGAATAATGAGTGACCATCATGAAGAAAATTTAGCGTCTGACATGGGGCTTGCCGATTTTAAAGATGACCAACCTAAAGCGGTGTTTGCGTGTGTTATGGGTAAAGCCGATCAGCTATCAGTTAAACACCATGGCAACCCAATCGACATCGTTAACGCTGTGATGTCAGTAATTTGTAGCAATCCTGACTTAGCCGCCTTCTTTATATCAGGAAACGAAAGTATGTTAAGGCGAGCAACCATGACGCTAGCTCAGAACAAGATTGACGAAACGAAAGACAAAGGAGAAAAACAAGATGACTAACGAAGAATTTGAACGAGCCGAAAAGCTCAACCGAGAAATTCAAGACAAGTTGAAAGAAATCAAAAAGGTCAGCGTTGATGATCAGGAACGCCTTAAGAAGCTTTACGCCGAAATCAACGATAAAGACAAGAAACTCAGTGACTTACTAAATGTTTAGGAGGAATATTTAATGCCCGTCAAAAATCAAGTAACAACTCAACCTGAAACCAAGACGATTACTGAAAAGGTTCTTACCCGAATTGATCAAATTAAAGATGAACAAGGCTTATCGTTGCCCGCTAATTACAATGCCGCTAACGCTCTTAACTCAGCTTATTTGGCGTTACAAAAAGTCAAAACCCGTAATGGCAAGAACGCATTGGAAACATGTACACCAGCTTCGATCTCTAAGGCATTGCTCGACATGACATTACAAGGATTGTCACCAGCTAAGGATCAGTGTTATTTCATTGCTTACGGTAATGAACTGCAAATGCAACGTAGCTACTTTGGAACGGTTGCAGCCGTCAAACGTCTGTCGGGAGTGCAAAAGGTTAGTGCCGAAGTTGTTCACGAAGGTGACAAGTTCCAAATTGGAGCAAATGAGGACATGGAAATGATCGTAAGACACTTTGAACCTGATTTTGCTAACCAAGACAAACCAATCATTGGAGCTTTCGCTTTAATCAAAACCGACCAAGGCAATTCATACACAGTTATGACTAAGAAAGAAATTGATCAGAGTTGGTCACAAACCCGCCAAAAGAATAATCGGGTGCAAAAAGATTTTAGTCAGGAAATGGCAAAACGGACGGTTTTAAATCGTGCCGCCAAGATGTTTATTAACACGTCTGATGATAGTGACTTATTAACGGGAGCTATTAATGACACCACTGAAAATGAATACGATGACGAAGTACGTAAGGACGTTACGCCAGCGGAAGAAACTAGCAAGGCGGAACTTCTCGCTAACAAATTCAAGAAACAGTCCGAACCAGTAGAAGAGGGAGATGAAAACGATGGCGACAGCAACCAAGACGAAGCCCAACTCAACCTCCTCGACCAAGAAGCGGAAGAAACCGACGAAACTGACAAGTGATAACTACTATAGTCACGACACTGACTTTGAATATATGAGTGTATCGGTATTCAAGGAGTTCGAAAAATGCGAGGCAGCCACGCTTGCCAAGTTAAAAAATGAATGGTTACCAGAAACCAGCCCACAAGCATTGCTAGTTGGTAATTATGTGCATTCATACTTTGAAAGCCCTGAAGCTCATCAAAAGTTCATTGATGCAAACAAGGGTGAGATGTTGTCAACTCGGGGAAAAACCAAAGGTCAATTGAAGGCACCTTATAAATTTGCTGACAGCATGATTAAAACGCTTGATGATGACGAGTTCTTTAAGCAGATTTACGAACCAGGAAAGAAGGAAGTCATCGTTACGGGCAAGATTGACGGTTATGACTGGAAAGGCAAAATCGATAGTCTGGTTTTAGATCAAGGCTATTTCTGTGATCTAAAGACGGTTTATGACATTCATAAGAAACATCGGAATGGCGAAGAACGGAACTGGCAGAACTTTATTTTTGATCGCCAATACGAGATGCAGATGGCGGTCTACCAAGAACTGATCAAACAGACATTTGGTGTTGACTGTGAACCCTTCATTTTTGCAGTTAGCAAACAGACACCACCTGACCACGAAGCGTTTCATTTTGAAAGCATTGATACTCAATATCGTATGCAGGAAGCAATGGACAAAATTCGTGAGCATCAAGAACGTTACTGGAAGGTCATGATGGGTGAAACTAAACCACAGCATTGTGGTCGATGTGAGTACTGTCGGTCGCACAAAAAACTAACTGGGTTTACTGACGTTAGCGCACTGGAGGTTAATTAAAAATGATAGAAGAAAAAGATAAGCAGGAAGCAATCGAATTTCTGCGGAGCAAAGAAGATTTAGATGGCTTAATTGTTCTTACTATTGCGGATGCTGATAAGTCACACTGTCGGGAAAGTTGTCGTGCTGCTGGTTCTAATGGTGCATTTGCCCAAATGATCTATGACTTTTTAAACGACAACAAAGCTGTAAAAGCGGAATTTTTGAAGATTATGCTTTTAGCAACCTCTGGAGAATTCACTAAATTATTAGATCAGATAAATGGAGATGATAGCGATGCTGAATAGAGTTGTACTTACTGGACGTTTAACTAAAGATCCTGAATTACGTTACACCGGCAATGGCACAGCGGTTACCACATTTAACTTAGCTGTAGATCGGCAATTCCGTAACCAAGACGGAAACCGTGATGCGGATTTTATCCAATGCGTTATTTGGCGAAAATCTGCGGAAAACTTCGCAAACTTTACTCATAAGGGTTCATTAGTTGGTGTTGATGGTCGGATTTCTACCCGAAACTATGAAAATAATCAAGGACAGCGAGTTTATGTAACCGAAGTGACTGTTGAAAACTTTGCCTTGTTGGAATCACGTAACGGATCTCAGAGTCAACAAGGTAATAGTCAAAATAGTACGCCACAGCCACAAAATAATGCCGCTCAGCCGAGTTTAAACGAACGAGTGAATAATAATTCGTTCCAACCACAAAATAGCTCACAGGGGCAAAATAACGGTTTTAATAACAATCAACAAAATCAACAGCCAAGTAATCCTAATTTGCCGTTTGGTAATCAAGAGCAACCACAGCCACGAAATAATAACCAGCAACAGGGCAATATCAATCTTGATGATGTGCCGTTCTAATGGAACAGTCAGCGAAAGGCTATGTAAGTAGTGATGGTCGTGCTTATGTGGTGCCTGATGTTCAACCCAACTTAGAACATATTGCCACGATGAATCATGGCGATGTTCAAGGGGTTCCGGCACGAGTGGAATGGGTTGACCCCAGGCAAGCCCGACCTAAACAGAGAGCATTGTTCTTTGCTTTGGTCAATGACATTCACCAGTGGTCAGGGGAGCCGTCTGAATGGCTGAAAGAATACTTTTACACGTTGTACACAGTTAAAACCGCTGGTAAAGAAATCAGTTTAGCTGATGACACGGTAAATACAGTGACGGACGCTAAAGAACTGATTGATGAAGTGGTGGATTTCATTTTTGAGTATGACGTACCAGTTAAACAGGGTTACGTCCTATTGCCACGAGATGAGAATCAATTCCAGTTTGAATGTATTAAACATCGTAAGTGCCTGATTTGTGGTAAACATGCAGACATTCACCATTTGGAACTTAATAACGGTAATGCAGTTGGAATGGGGATGGATCGCACAAAGGTTGATCATTCTAAGAAACTATTGGTCGCTTTGTGTCGAAGCCATCATGAAATCTGCCATTCATATGGCACTAAAGGATTCTGCGAAAAATATAAGCTTACTAACCTAGGTATCAAGGTAGATGCAGAGACTCTTAAAAGAATAGGAGTGAAAGGAAATTATGAAACCAAGAACAGCAAATCTTATCAAAATAATCAATGAACATTGCGAAACTATATCGGCGTTTGGTGAAGAATGGGACGATTCAACTCATGCTACCGATGTAAACATTGTTGGTACTGACGGAAATAATCCAATCTTTTCATTCGATGACGATAGTGGAATTGTAGATATGGATTGGGATGCTGCTGAACACGGTACCGGGATAATTGATCCGGCAGAATTAGTCTGGACTCTTGACGTTTGTACTTTCTTCTGTGCGCAGAACGATGGGATGAATTTTGACCACTATTCATTGACGGAAGCCGAAAAAAAGGCATTGCGGTGTATGCCTGATGGGGTGGATTAATATGGTCAGAATCTACAAAGAAAAGGCTAACCACGTAACCATAGTAGACCAAGCGCTTATCAGGGACGACCGCCTTTCGTGGAAGGCACGGGGGATATTTATGTATCTTTGGTCCCAAGCCGATAGCTGGGAGTTCAACGAAATTGAGGTGTCACGGCACGCTATAGACGGCCGTGACTCATTGAGAAGTGGACTTAAAGAACTAGAAACTAACGGTTATTTAGATCGTAAGCGGGAACGTGATGATAAAGGGCGAGTTGGATCTTCTAAATGGGTACTGCATGAAAAGCCTATGTTGAAAAAACGTACATTGGATAAATCTATGCAGGATAACGGCACACAAAGATACCATCAACAGAAGATAACATCAAAGGAAGATAACATCAAAAGAAGTATATATAGTCAGGCAGAGCCTGACAAGTCATCTGAAACTCGAAAACAAATCATCAATTACCTGAACGAGAAGCTAGGTACCAAGTACAAACCTAATGCTTCTAAGAACAAAACAGTAATTAATGCTCGCCTGAACGAAGGTTACCAACTAGATGACTTCAAACAGGTCATTGATAACAAGTATGCCGATTGGGCTAATGACCAAAAGATGGCTAATTTCTTGCGACCAGAAACCTTATTTGGTACTAAGTTTGATGGCTATTTAAATGAAAAACCTAAACAACCAACAGTTAATAAAAACAGCCGTGATTACTGGGTAGGAGGCTTTAAGGAATGAGCGATTTTCAAAAAGTGGCCTTTGATACCCCAAAATTAGCTTCAATGTTCAAAGAGAAAGGCGTTGATATTGACGACCCTAATCTGCAAGCCAAAGTCGAAGCTCACCGTAACAGTCAACATCAAGAATGGGTAAAAGAAGTTAACAGCCGTGAAAAAGACCGGTTCTGGCGTTTCTCATTGTTTAGTGGTGGACATGAAAGTCTGTTCAGATTTTCGCAGTGGAAACCAGCAATGCAGCCAAATGAACGGCAAGCTCGGCATTTGGGTGAACAAGCATGGCGATTAGCTAAAAAGATGGTTAATCAGCCGTTGAACGTAGCAATGTTTGGTGATCCTGGCGTTGGTAAAACAGCTCTGTCATTAGCAATTGCTAATTACCTAGAAGATCATGGGCAACGAGCAATGTTTGTGTCGTCAAGCGAATTGACTTCACTTTATGACGATCACTTTGAAAATTATCAGCACCAGCAGAAAATCTTTAATACTTTGAATTTCATGAAGAAAACGGACGTATTAATCCTTGATGATTTTGGTACTGAAGGGGGACAACGTGATCAGCACGGCAATTTAAAACCGATTCGGCGAGATTTCCAAAAGGACCTGCTGAGTGTCTGTAGCAAGCGTTATGACAGCAACAATAATCGGGTATTAAAGAGCACGATTGTTACAACTAATAACAATATTAAGGATTTAAACCAGCTTTACATGCCAAAAATCATTAGCCGATTGATTCCAGGAATTTCTGAACAGCAACTAATGTTTACGGACATGCAAGATGTACGGATGAAAGGATAAAGATAATGCACAAGATGAAATGTCCACTGTGTGATGATGGAGTTTTCTACGGCAAGCCTTGTTTACTCTGCCATGGAACCAAAATCTACACATGGACGGATAAGGAAGATCGTGAATTCAGACGAGCAGTCAATGTGATCAACGAAAGGGATGGACGCCATGACGTTAGAGTGTGCTAGTTGCCATGCTCTGATTACTGAGTATGACGATGACATTTATTGTCGTCTGAACGGCGCTGAATATCGCTTTTGTTGTGAACGTTGTGCTCGGGATTGGATGAACGATAACCAAGATGAATTAAACGATTATCTATATAACGATTCGGGGTTCTTTGAAATCGAAGTTGCTCCGAAAGACAGAAATAATTACTAGCGTTAATGATTTAGGAGTGAAAGTGTGGCAAAAGAATACGAATTTTATTTCGACATTGAACCTGTGCAACAGCAACGCCCAAGGTTTGCTAGACGAGGACGTTATGTGCACACGTACGATCCACCCAAAACCGCTAATTTCAAAAAGCAGCTGCGTCAGTTAGCCGCAGAGCAATATCAAGGCACCCCACTCGAAGGTGAGTTATACGTGACCGCCAAATTCTATCGGCCCATTCAAAAGAGCCTATCCAAAAAAGAACACGTTAGACGTGCCTCAGGTGTCCATAGGCCGATTGTAAAGAGTGACCTGTCTAATTATCTTAAAAGTTTTGAAGACGCCTTAAACGGGATTATATGGCGTGATGATGCGATGATCGTTCACGAAGAAATCGATAAGTTCTATTCCGATGAACCACACATTGAATTAAAAATCAAAGTGAAGGAAGTGGAGTAATGTCTGGATATTTTAGAGATCCGAAGGTACGGGTTGGTTCAGAACTAATGAATTGGTTGGACGCCAGCCCAGACCATCACTTGGATATGGATTATTGGAAGTCACACGGACCGATGTTTTTTGTGCGAGGTGGCATTGTTTCGGCGAGCACTTACGAATATGTACTAAAGCATGGAATGCCACATGTTAGAGGGCTGATTAATGCTGTGCGAAAAGCGCATAACGATAATCCCAACCCCAATCACGAAAAAGAACTCAGGCTTTTCAAACGTGATTTCAAACGGATCCAAAAAGAAAGCCAGAAAATTAACGAACGCAACATGATTTTAGGCATGCAAATGCAAGATCAAACAGTTCGTGATATGTCAATCGTGATTGGTCGATCAGAAGACTACGTGTACAAAGAAATCAAGCAAATGCAAGCAGAAGGTTGGTGTGGTAAGTGAAACTAACTTACGAGGGTTTCAAAAGAATGTTAGGCCAATGGGGCTACGATGTGGATTTACATTACAACCGACGTCAAGTCGCAGTTATTGCCCAAGATTTAGGTGCTGTGATGGGTGGCAACACTACCGTAGCCACAGTTAGTAAAGAGCATGAAGGCTGGTTCAGTATGTTTGATGTGTGCGAAACACCGCTTGATGCCAAAGACTGGTCAACCATTTGTAAAGTTTGCCAAGATCTTGCCACAACGCCACTGGAAGAGCGTGGCGAAATTAAGAGGTGGTGGCAGAGACTATGAGTGATTTTGTGAAAAGCGTTGGAATGGTTTGTGCAACGGCGATCATTATTGTGATTGTTATCCGCATGTCGAGTAGCGATTTAGCAGAGGTGCTTCTTTCAGTTTTGCCTATATTACTCATTCCCATACTCATTTATTTTTTGGACTAGAGGAGGAGAAAGATGGAAAAGACCAGTTATGTGGTAAAAGTTCATGACATGTACGTCGCTGATGCAAAAGGGCTTTTAACCTATTATGATAACCATGTGGTGATGCTTAGTAACATTACCGACGTTACGTTAAAAAAGCACTTTTCTACGGCTAAAGAATTTAGTTTTAAGCCAGTTGAATTACTAAAGGTAACCGGCGGTCAATTAATCAAAGTGCAAAAAAACCTGACAGAAGTTGGAATAGATGATGACTAACCGAGAAGTGGCGATGAAGTTTCTTTTAGGCGGAAGCGTAATTTATCAAAACCATCTATGCTCCGTGTTGAAAGCATATGATGACGGCACTTGTAAGCTAATGTGGTTAATGCAACTAGAAACCATTTATGACCACGTACCAAACAAAGAATTAATCGATGAGAAGGATTATGTATGGGGCGAAGAGTAGGAGTTTATGCAATGTATAAAGGCGATGATTTTATTGATCTAGGAACATTGTCAGAGCTTGCTAAAAAGCACCAAATTAAGCGAAGTACCCTTGAATCTCACTCCACTAAGCAATATCGCCAGCGCCATAAAGACGGCATGATCTTAATTAGAATTGGAGACGAACAGAATGACATTTGAAGAAGTACAACGAGCAATGGATAACGATTGGCTAGTTGCTTATAAAGGAAAACCAGCTCTTGTGATTGAAAGCAACACGGTGAATAAAACATTTCTTGTCACTACTCTAAACGGCAAGCGTTGCACAGTAAAAGCTGACGAACTGGAAAGGACGGAAGACGAATGATTAGCTTGATTTTTCGTGATGGGATTGAGCAAAAGGTCCCAGGTGTCAGTACAGACATGTTCCAAAAGGCGTTAAACGACCAAGCCACCGCTAATACAAAATTTCTAAGAATTGGCAATGTCATTATCAATCTAAATCAGTTGCAAGAGGTTTATGGAGAACCGGAGGAAGAAGAGCATGGATAAAGATATTAAGCAAATTGGGTATGGTGTGAAGACCGACAAAGCATATATCACTGAATTTTTAGATAAATCAAATGTATTAGGACGAGATAGCATTCATTTTGTCACGGAGAGTGATGCAATGATGCTTTTCAAATATCTTCCAGATGCAAAACACGCTAGTGAAGTAGCACATGGCAAGGTCGTAGAACTCTACGCACGGGAAGTTGAGGATAGTGAAGATGAAGATTGATGAATTTATCAAAAAAGTAAATCAGAATGACCGCATGGAAGCGGAAACGTTTAATGGAGTTGTTGCTATCTATGATGATAGCGAACATGAAGTACTTAATATTCCTTTTTATGCAACGAACTTGTTAGAAATTAAGTACATGAAGCCTGCTTTTTATAATAGCTTTGGCAAATCAAGTCGTAAGTATCTATCAGCATTGATTGAAGAACTTCTGCACACACCTGTTAAAAACCGTTTCCCAGAAAAGAAATATGTATTGTCAGCAATGCGCAATGTTGAAGGGCCTGTACCTATTAAACAATATGTTAATGGGATGCACGTTAGTGATAAGAACACCGAGTTTCAATTTGGGTATGCCGATGATAAAGATAGTGCTATGAAATTTACACAGCAAGGTTTAGACAATTTGTCGCAATGGTTCCCTGAGGAAGCCATTGAAGCCATGAAGGAACCAGTGGAGGACGAATGATGAAACTAACTGAGCAAGAGATCTGGAGACCCGTTAAAGATTATGAAAGTTTATATGAAGTGAGCAATTTTGGACGTGTGAGGAGCCTTACTAGAAAGGTAAAAACTTCAAAAGGTATTACTCAAACATGGATAGGGCAAATGCTAACACCCGGTAAAAGTGGAAATGGATATTACTACGTAACCCTTAGCAAGAATGGAAAATCAAAAGCTCGCCGAGTTCATATATTGGTTGCTCAAGCATTCTTACCAAATAAAGAAAATTATCAACAAGTTAATCATATTGATGGGGACAAAAGTAACAACTCTGTATCTAATTTAGAGTGGTGTACACCTCATCAAAATATAAAACATGCAGTAAGCAATGGTTTGTTTAACAATCAGATTATTCTACAGTTCAAAAACGGGAAGCTTGTTGGAGCCTTCCATTCTACAAGAGATGCGGCTAAAGCAACCGGATTATCTTATTCAGCAATTGGTAAGTGCATTCAACATAACCCTGAGCGTAAACATGTAGGAGGATGTGTATTTAGAAGAGCTACGGAAATCTATGGTCGCCCACTGAACGAGGAGGAAGAGTAATGAAAGTACACTATATACATTCAACTACCCCAGAAGAATTTGACGAAAAAGTAAATAAATTTATTGAGGATAAAAAAGTAATTGACCTTAAAAC
>DWZS01000016.1 GCA_019117445.1 Candidatus Limosilactobacillus excrementigallinarum
GAATACATTGCTAATAACCAATCTGGTTTTTCAACGTCATTTGATACTACTGGAATGAAGAAGGGTCACAGTTACTCAATTGTTAGTCGTTATTCAATGGACGCTAATGGTAATGGGAATGATGTCCTTCACGTTGATAACTGGATGGGCAACATCAATTTGAATGATGCTCGTTACTCAATCGACTCATTCACCCAAACTGCTAATGGTATTCACGTTAGTGGTTGGATGGCTGACGATGCGACCCTTGAAAGTACCGATACTCCATTCTTGATTGTCACGGTGAATGGCAAAGAGGTTGCCCGCCAAAAGCTGACTTTGACGCAACGAAAAGATGTTGCAAATGCATACAAGCAATTGAATGGTAGTTTAAACAGTGGCTTCGATGTTAACTTCAATATTGATTCTGCGAAGTTGAACGGCGACATCCAATTCGTATTGCGGTTTAGTGATTCTGCTGATGGTGAAGGTAATCGTAGTGATCTCTGGTCACAAAAGTACTCTGCTAATGCGGGAAGTGTTGATAATTTCTCAATTAACGGAAGTACCATTCATTTCTCTGGTTGGCATGCAGCCATGAATGCAAACGGAATGGACCATGAATTTGTGATTGTGACTGACTTGAATGGCCACGAACTTTACCGGACTGAATTAACTGGTAGTCAAAAGAATGTTTCTCGTGGTGATGTTGCCAACGTCTATCCATGGATTGCGGATGCTAAGCAATCCGGCTTTGATGTTAACTTACAATTAACAGATGCTATGCAACATAAAGGGATTAAAGTTATTCATCGGTTGACTTCTTCAGCAGATGGTAATTTTAATTACACTGACTTTACAACGACTCAATACATTAATTCTGGTTGGCAAGGCAAGAGTTACTATGATCCATATACTGGTCAAAAAGTGACAGGGACTGTAACCATTGATGGAAAGACCTATACCTTTGATAGCAACGGTAACTTAATGGATAAGCAGCAGAATGCTGTTGATCGTGCTCTATCACAACGTGGGGTTGCCTACGTTTGGGGTGGTAACACTCCTGCCGGATTTGACTGTTCTGGATTAGTGCAATGGGCATATGGTTTAGGTAGTAACTACCGGACTACTTACCAACAAACAAAGTTAGGTGCTCACCATTACGATGTTACCAATGCCCCACTGGGTGCACTTGTTTTCTTCGGAAGTGACAGTGCTCCTTACCACGTTGGGATCTCACTTGGTAACGGAAGCTTTGTTCACGCTCCAGAACCTGGTGACGTGGTTAAGACAACTAAGATGGCATACTACACTCCAAGCTATTACATTGTGATGAATTAAAATTATTAACAAAAAAGCTAATTAAATATGGGTTTGAATTTGTTATAATTAATTCAATACAGAGCAATAACGAGAGGGGTAAACTAATGAAATTAAAAAAGATTATGATGTCTACATTAGCTGGTGGAATGGTCTTTTCACTAGCTGCATGTGGTAATAAGTCGACTACTGAAACTAAGAAAGATACTGCTGAAAGTAGTCAAGTGACGAAGAAACATAGTACTAAGAAGAGTTCAAAAAAATCAACTAAAAAGGCTAGCTCAAGTGATACGAAGGACAACGTTGTGATTTCAAAAAGTAGTTCATCAACCAACACCACAATTAATGGTGTAAAAAATAGCGCAACTGCACAGTCAGTAAGTCAACGACAAACGCAGTCAATGACTGAAAGTGATGCACGGAACCTAGTTAAGGAACACTTGAGTAATCAACGTGCTAATTCACTAGAAGCAGGTAATGGTGAACCAACTCAACCAACAGTGAGTGCAATCGATGGCTTTAGTGCCACCCAAAATGGTACAAATGATTGGACAATTTCCGGTACTTATGGTGGTAAGACGTATACCTACCATGTCACACCAAATGCAATTACTGGTGCGTAAGACTAAGTAAATAGTGTATAATTAATCGGTACGGTTTGTACCGATTTTTTTATGATTAAATGTAGAGGATATTTATGGATAAATTATCAATCGTAGTTCCTTGTTACAACGAGGAAGAGTCAATCCCGTTATTCTTTCCTGCTGTTGAAAAGGAAGTTAATAAAATAAAAAAATTAGAAGTTGAATATTGGTTTGTTAATGATGGGTCTGGAGACCGGACATTATATGAACTTAGAAAACTTCATGAAAATCATCCTGATAAGGTGCATTATGTTTCTTTTTCACGAAATTTTGGTAAAGAGGCGGCACTTTACGCTGGTTTACAAGCTACTAGTGGTGATTATGTCGTAGTAATGGATGTTGATCTGCAAGATCCACCTGCATTTCTCCCCCAAATGATCGACATACTAAGGAATAGTGATTATGATTGTGTGGGTACTAGAAGAGTTGATCGAACTGGAGAAGCAAAGTTTAAATCGTTTCTAAGTAGTCAGTTCTATAATGTTATTAATCGAATTTCTCAAACAAATATCGTGCCCGGAGCGCGTGACTATCGGATGATGACTAGGCAGATGATTAATGCAGTTTTGTCAATGAAAGAGTATGATCGCTTTTCGAAGGGGATCTTTAGCTGGGTTGGCTTTCAAACTAAGTACTTAGATTATCACAATGTCGAAAGAGTTGCTGGAGAGACTGACTGGTCAACTTGGAAACTATTTAAATACGCAATGAATGGAATTGCCGATTTTTCTCAGGCTCCATTATCTATTGCTGTGTGGCTTGGCTCTGTTTCATTCATTCTTTCCATTATTGGAATAATTTTTGTGATTGTTAGAAGAATATTTGAGCCGAGTAGTAGTGTTTTTGGTTGGGCATCCTTAGTTTGTTTAATTTTACTACTAGGTGGTCTTCAATTATTGTGTATTGGGATTGTTGGTAAGTATGTTGGTAGAACGTATATGCAAACTAAAAATCGCCCAATTTATATAGTTAAGGAAAAACAGTAAGATGATAAAAAAACAATCAGTTTTATATTGGTCCATAGAGTTATTAGTATTAGCTTCATTAATCTGGGTTTGTACAAAGATCGATTTTATCTTTCGACCGATTTTAATTTTCATTTCAGTCGTCTTTGTACCAGTGATCATTTCGCTATTTTTATATTACATGCTACGGCCGATTTTAAAGCTTTTTCTAAAAATTAAGATTGGTAAGTATCGAATGCCACGAAGTGTAGCTAGTTTATTTATTGTAGCTATTTTGATTCTTTTAGTATGTGGGGTGATTGCTGCGGTAATTCCATCTATGATTAGTGAACTGACTCAAATTGTGAAGGGGCTACCAACGGCAGCTAAGGAAACTCAACGATGGTTAATTCGCTTGTCACATCACCCTTGGCTTCGTGGGATAGATTTTAATGCATATTATAAACAGTTAAATGATCAATTATCCCAATCGTCACAAAACATTTTGAAGGGAATCACCAATCAAGCAGGTACCGTTATTAGTATGGTTACCAGTACGGTGATTGTTGCAATTACGGTGCCGGTCATGCTGTTCTACATGTTAAAAGACAGTGATAAGTTTGTACCAAGTGTTCAGAAATATTTTTCAAAAGAACACGGTGAAGAAATTGCTAAATTACTCCATCAAATGAATGCTACACTTTCATCATATATTGCGGGACAAGCAATTGAATGTATCTTTGTAGCCGTAGCAACAAGTATTGGATATTTGATTATTGGACAACCAGTCGCAATTGTATTAGGATTAATTGCCGGTTTAACAAATATGATTCCATACGTTGGCCCATATATCGGAATTGCACCAGCATTGATGGTGTCATTAGCGATGGCTCCTAAGAAACTTATTTGGGTTGTTGTGGTTGTAATTATTGTTCAGCAAATTGATGGGAATATTATTTATCCGAATATTATTGGTAGAACATTACAGATTCACCCTTTAACAATTATTATGTTGTTGTTAGCAGCAGGGAATATTGCTGGTATTCCGGGTATGATTTTGTGTATACCGTTTTATGCAGTGGTAAAGACAATTTTTAATTATATTTGGAGTATCTATAGGATTGAAAATAATAAAAAGTAGGTTCATCAATGAACTGAGCCCAGTCAAGTAGACAAGTAAATATATAATTTAATTAGGCAGCCTGATTCCGATATTCTATCGGAGTGAGGCTGTTTAATTATTGCCTTTAGGCCTAGTTGAGTACGTAAGCGATAGCGCACGTGCGAAACAAAAAACCACCCGCTATGCGGGTGGGCAATCAAAATTATATAAATAAAAACCTCTTTGGCCTTAAGATATAGGTGTTC